>CAYRBI010000090.1:0-24841 GCA_964422415.1 uncultured bacterium
CCCCACATTCAACGTCCCGCGCTCTTTCCGCCCTCGGATGGTTACTCACCGCCCGAGGATCCCCTGGTGGGGGTACATCGTCTCTTGCAGGCTGCACGGATCATCAAGCAGGAATGCCCCCAGGCCATCGTGGTGGGAACAGGTTTCACTTATCTTCAAGACTTCCTCCCGCAGGTGGGGCAAGCAGTGGTCCGGGATGGGTGGGTGGACTTTGTGGGGCTTGGAAGAATGGTGCTCTCCTATCCCGAGATACCCCAAGATGTGCTTTTCAAAGGTGAGATCGACAAACGGCGTATCTGCCGGACATTCAGCGATTGCACCACTGGACCGCGCAAGGGATTGGTGTCCGGGTGCTATCCCCTCGATCCCTTCTACAAGAAATCAGAGATGGCGGCGCGGTTGAAGGAACTAAAGGGAATACGTTAGCAGTTTGTTTTTGTTTGTTGTTCACGCTTTAGCGTGTCCCTGTACGGGAGTATTTACACCTGTTCGATCGTCAGCCTCTCTGGACTCTCCCCCATCTCCGGACGTACCAACCACACCCCAGTTCCCGTGAGCGCTGGTAAGTCCTCCACTCCAAGCCGTTCTGTCACCTGAATCACTGCACGGGGTGAGGCCAGACCGCATTCCGAGAGATTGCGCGCCCAGTCCGCCATCCGCGCTGGATGTAGGTGACGGAGATCGGTCCACAGCAGGAGATCCCGTTCCGCCAGGAACTCGCCCATCATCCAGGCATGACAACGCCGCTGGTAAAGCTCGGGTTTGAGCAAGGCCAGCAAGGGCAGGGAGGAGAACTCCTTTCGCAACGCCTGTAAGGTGGCCTCCAGGTGAATCAAGGGTTGGGAGGGATCCCCGCTACGAATCTCGCGGCTCTCCGGTCCCTCATCCACGAGCGCTGCCGCGAAGACCAGACTGGCTCTAGGCTGACCCGTTTGGGGACCGGGACAGCCGATCTGGTGAAGGAAGGTGATGTCTTTTGGGGATGATTGGATTTCGGCGGCATCACTCCCCCCCACCCCAATCCTCCCCCCCAAGAGCGGAGAGTTTTTTTTTCTCCCTCCCCCCTTGCGGGGGAGGGTTGGGGTGGGGGGTGGGGGTACGATGGAAGCCCCGGTGGGAAGCCGAATGGGTTCCGTATGGACCATTATTGACCTCGGCCCCGGGCCAATCTCTCGATCGAGAAAGCGGAACCACACCTCGGAGTTTTTAAGCGGCAACGTGGCTATTCCTTTTCCGCAGTCGTAGCGGTTGCCGGTTCTGGCGTAGGTTCTGGTTCCTGATAGCCCACCGTCTCCTTGAAATCGTTGATCTGCTCCAGGGGTGCCCCCAGTGTTTTCAGATAGGCGACCCAATGACTGGCCTGGCAGGTGACCTCTTTGACTCTTCCAAACCGGGTGGTGAGGACTTGTGATTCCTTGCGTTGCAGGACCAGAAAGGAGAATGGGATCCCCAGTTCCGCCCGGGTGATAGGGGGATCGAAGGTGATCCTAACATCGCCATTCTCGACAGATTGAACTTCATAAGGGGGCAGCATGTTGATGTTCCTCTCAGACTGTAAAGGGATCCGCTTTTTCTGGATCCACTCCGAGTTCTTTGATTGCATTCTGGACTGTCTCCAGAGAGACTTGGCCCTTCTCCATGAGGCTGGTCAGTGCGGCCAGGATTATGCACTCGGCATCCACCTCGAAAAAGCGCCGCAATTCCTGCCGGGCCTCGCTACGTCCGAAGCCATCGGTTCCCAGGGCATAGAAGGGATTGGGGACAAAGGGCGCGATCATCTCTTGGACAAGGCGCATATAATCGCTGGCGGCGATGACCGGCCAAGGCTCCACTTGGAACTGTTGGGTTACGTAAGGAACCCGTGCCTGCTCACCCGGGTGCAGCAGGTTCCAGCGCCGTGCCGCCATCGCTTCGCGCCGTAGTTCTTTATAGCTGGTGACACTCCAGACATCCGCCGCTACACCGTACTTTTCACCGAGTAGTTCCTGGGCACGCAGCGCCTCACGCAGGATGGCGCCGCTTCCGAGGAGATGCACGCGTGGTTTGGATTCATCTTCGGGTGCGGCGCGGAACTTGTACATGCCCTTGAGGATCCCCTCCTCAACTCCCTCCGGCATGGGGGGCTGGGGATAGGGTTCATTCTGCAGGGTGAGGTAGTAGAAGATCTCTTCCCCCTCTTCGTACATGCGCCGGATGCCATCGCGGATGATGATAGCGATTTCATATGACCAGGCCGGATCATAAGCGATCAGGTTGGGGATGGTGCCCGCGGCCAGGTGACTCTGTCCATCTTGGTGTTGGAGACCTTCACCAGCTAGTGTTGTTCTTCCAGCGGTGCCTCCCAGGAGGAATCCCTTGGCACGTTGATCCCCCGCGGCCCAGATCAGGTCGCCGATGCGCTGAAACCCAAACATCGAGTAAAAGATGTAGAAGGGAATCATCGGCTGATTGTGTGTGGCATAGGAGGTTCCCGCCGCGATAAAGGATGACATGGCCCCAGCTTCGTTGATCCCCTCCTCGATCAATTGCCCATCGATGGCTTCGCGGTAGTACAACAAGCCGGGATAATCCACCGGCAGGTATTTCTGCCCCTGATGGCTGTAGATGCCATATTTCTGGAAGAGAGAATCGAGACCGAAGGTGCGTGCCTCATCTGGAACAATTGGCACTATCAACTCTCCGATTTCCTTATCGCGCAGGATTTGCGCCAGAATGCGTCCAAAAGCCATGGTAGTGGATTCATCGCGCCCGCCGCTACCGCTCAAGATATTGCTGAAGGTTCTCGGTTGTGGGGTTTGGAGCTTCTTGAATTTATACGAACGCGAGGGCACATACCCGCCCAGGGCGCGCCGCCGTTCTTGCAGGTATTGCATCTCTTCACTATCCACGGAAGGACGGTAGAAGGGGCAATCATGCAGGTTGGCCACATCGATGGGGATATCGAACCGGTCACGGAACTCATGGAGCTCCTGAAGGTTGAGCTTCTTCTGCTGGTGTGAGATGTTCCGTCCCTCGCCCGCTTCACCCAGGCCATATCCCTTGATGGTCTTGGCCAGGATGACGGTCGGCGAGCCCTTGTGTTTGACCGCGCTGTCATAGGCCGCAAAGACTTTCACGGGATCATGGCCACCACGCCGCATCTTCTGTAACTGATCATCCGAGAGATGCTCCACCATTTCGAGCAACTTGGGATGAATCCCGAAGAAGTCCTCGCGGATATAATCGCCCGGCATCACCGAGTAGCGCTGGTACTGACCGTCGACCGTCTCCTCCATACGCTGACGCAACAGCTCCTCTTTATCTTTCGCCAGCAGCGGATCCCAATCACCACCCCAGATCACCTTGATGACATTCCAACCCGCGCCACGGAAAGCGGCCTCGAGCTCCTGGATGATCTTGCCATTTCCACGGACCGGACCATCGAGGCGTTGAAGGTTGCAGTTGATGACGAAGATGAGGTTGTCAAGACCCTCGCGTGAAGCCAGGGTTAGCGCCCCCATACTCTCTGGCTCGTCCATCTCGCCATCTCCCAGGAAGGCCCACACATGGCAGCCCTCGGTGTCGAGGATCCCCCGGTTCTTGAGATAACGGTTAAAGTGGGCCTGGTAGATGGCTCCGATGGGAGCCAGTCCCATGCTGACCGAGGGGAATTCCCAGAAGTTCTTCATCAGCCAGGGATGGGGATAGGAGGAGAGACCGCCACCCTTGCCCAGCTCGTGGCGGAAGTTGTGCATCTGCTCGAGAGTCAGACGCCCCTCCATGAAGGCGCGAGCGTAGATGCCCGGCGAGGCGTGCCCCTGGAAGTAAATCTGATCACCCAGACCGCCCTCCGGCTTGGCCTTGAAAAAATGATTGAAACCGACCTCATAAAGTGTTGCGGCGGAGGCATAGGTGGAGATATGCCCCCCAATTCCATGGGATTCATGATTGGCGTTGACCACCATGGCCATGGCATTCCAGCGGATGATGCTCTTGATCCGCCGTTCGATAACTCGATCTCCGGGATAGGAGGGTTGATCCTCAACCGGAATGGTGTTGACATAGGGGGTGTTGACCGTGAGATGACGCCGGACACCGTGGGTGTAAGCTTCCAGGCGTACACGGTCCATCAAGTAGCGGACCCGTTCGGGACCACCGCTTTTCAGGGCACTCTCCAGGTTGCTTAACCAGACCTGGGTTTCTTCGGGATTCATATCGATGATCGATTTGGGCATGAGCAGAATCCTATCCGTTACATTTCCCCCGTCAATCGGGGATTAACAGGGTTTTGAGACGCATTTCATTCACTCTACCGTGTGAGAACCGGTCCGGAAAGTCCACAAAATCCTAGATGGATCATGGAACCAGGTCATAATATTGAACTCCACTCTCCGTGGGTGGTCCGGTCTTCTCTGTCTCGATCAAGGAGACCGTATCAAAAGCGACGACATTCCAGGTGGGTGCGTTCTGCTGGTGACGTAGGAACACGGTCGCGGCACTGCCCTGGGCGGTCAGTTTCACATCCAGGGGAACATGACAGCCGGGGGATTCCAGTGGCCGCGACCACACCACCTTAGAGGATTCAGGGTCGGTTCCCCCGCTGGGGTCGACACCCAGCTCCGCCGCCACCGCTTTCTCCTCTTCCCCCTCACGGTATGTGTTGATGAAGGCGCGGGCATGAAGAATCCGTCCAGGTGTCACGCTCACCCTCTGCCAGGCGCCCCCATTCTTCTGGTCATTATTCGCCGCTGCCCCGAAGTAGTAAGATCCCTCATATGGCCCCACATTGTACTGAGCGGTTCCTTGAACGCCGTCCGTCTGTCCAAAAGTGGTCCAGGGTGATAGTGATCCGGTTTCGAAGCCCCCATTCTCCAGGCGTTCGGTTCCCGTGGAGAGATCTCCTAGGGCGATGGTCCTATAGCTGCACCAGGTTAAGTCTTTCCGGTAGGAGAGGCTCATATCCCCATCCTCATAAAGGCCATAATAGGTTCCCGGGAAATCCTTCAAAGAGAACCAGTGGGCTTGGGCATAACGCGAGTCGTTTCTGAAGAAGTCATAGCAGGCCTGCATCTTAGCCACGGTGGCCTCACGCGAACCCGTGTAGTCATCCCGGAATCCGAACTCACTGCAATAGAACCGCTTGGTGTGAGAGCCCTCCAAGGCGCGGGTGACCGTGCCCATGGCATTGGCGCTGGCCTTGATCCCGGCGACGGTTTGTGCGGGGGTTTCGCTCCCCTCGCGAATGTAGTAATGAATCCCAATGCCATCATAGGGATACATGCCATACATCGATTTGATCTGGTCCCAGCTGTGATTCGCGCGTCCAGCGTTGATGGTTTCCTGCCAGAAGGAAGCGCCATTGTCGCTGTTGTGGGTGAAGAGAGGACCGGTTACCAGGGTGAGACTGGTCCAGGAGGAGTCGGTTGAGTGCCCACTCCCAACCTTGGTGGCCAGATACAGGCGCGCCAGGAGCCGCGCGAAGGCATCCGGTGGAAAGATCGCGCTGGTTCCTCCGGCCCAGTTGTTGGGTTCATTGAAACACTCCACCACCCGGACGCGGTCGCGGAAGTGTTCCAGAATCGTAACCCAGTTGTTGACATACAGCTCGGCGTACCCGGCGGTTTGCACAAAGGCGCGTTGGTCTTCCACCGTCGAGGGGATCCGGACCGCCTCAGCGCCGATCAGGCCATACACCTGCACGCCTTGCTCGACATAGCCATTGATGATCTTGTCGTAGGTTGCGAACCAAGTGAGGTTTCCGGATCCATGCGGCGTGGTGTCACCGGGCCCACTCCATGGCCCCAGTATGAAATTCACGCGCACCCATGCCGCGCCGGTATCTCCGAGGACTTCCGAACCACTATTAGCGGTGATGTCTCCAGTCTGGCTGTTGATGGGGGAGTTGGAGTTGAGACCGGTACCGAGCTCATCCACAGGCAGTTCTGGGCCATACACCTCGAACTCGGGGATGCGGGCGAAGTCATCCATGCCGGGATCCGTGATCACCAGGCGGACAAACCGGACCGGAGCGGGTGGCTCTATCAAGATGGTGGAAACATTCTCTTGGGAGGGATTATCCACCATCGCGCGGTTTGTCCAGGGACCCGTGAGTAGGTTGGCGGTTTCGATTTTGAACGACTGAGTATTGAATCCAGGCAACTCTCCTGCCGCTCCGGCGTGAGAGACCACGCAACCGGTAACCGGCCTTTCCATTCCCAAATCGACAATGAGAGTGTGGGGAGGCGGGGTTCCCTCCGCGCTGGTCCATTTGCTGGCCACGGAGAGCGCTCCATCGACAGCCAGGCTGGGAGGACAAGAATCAAGTGAGGAGGAGGCCTGTGTGGGCTTCTTAAGGGCCAGGTTATTTCCAGCCGGAGTGGCGCAGGTTTGTGTGACGAGGAAGAACAGCAGTATTGCCCTCGTTCCAAGCAGGCTAACGATGCTGAGCCACGGGAACCGCGTGAAATGCTGAATCATGTGAATAAGCGGGGGTGCTAGCCACGCCCCCGCAGGAAGAGATCTTTAATAAATCGACCAGTTGATGACACTGGTTGGATTGGTGATGGGGGCATCCCCAAAGAACAGGTCAACTTCATAGATGAGAGGGGACTCGAAGGCTGGCTCCTGACCATCACGGTCATCCCCATTACCGGGCATCCAGTCATCGCGGAAAGCTCCCTCGGTGTTGCTCACCATGTAGAAGGTGATCTGGATTCCCGTGGCGGCGGTTGCGAGTGGGCCGCCCGCATCATCATTCACCACCGACAGGGCGGCAGCGTAGGTTCCAGGAGTATGAGGGTTACTAATCAATCCAAAGCCACCTTCGCCGGGATTGATACCGGGGACAGGTGTCACCTCCTCGACCAAGGGAGTTTCATAGTTTCCCCCAAGGGGATCTTCATCGGTGGTTATGGCGACATCGTAGTGATGGAACACGCGTCCATCGCGTCCATCGGTATTACTACTGTAGACGCGCAACTCGGCAAGATTGTGAGGTCCATCGAAATACCAACGCGCAACCGCGGCGGGCATATTCTCATTCTGGTAGGGATACTGACCCCCCAGGAAATCATTGAGGAGTCCCGTGTAGACTCGCACTTGGCCCAAGCCATCGGTGAAAGCGATTTCCTGATCCTCGGGATTGGTGTTGACAGGATGCCATGGGGTGGTACTGATGATTTCCGCAATGTTGTCGTTGAGATCATCGGTGGCTGACTGTTGGATACTCAAGGCTTCGGGGAGGATTCCCAATTCCTGCACCACGATTCTGGGCGCGGCATTCGCCATAAGGGCCAATGTCAAGATTGGAAGAGCGAAAAAGTGAAGGTTCTTCACGGTTCCGTGTACCTCCTTTGCGGTGGTAAGTCAGATATGTAGAGTTAGTCTATCACCTCGATTGACAGGTGGCCAGAGAATTTCGTCTGGGTATAAGGATCGATTCACGCCTCCTCGTGCGCGGCGAGTTCCTTCAGGAAGGCCTCCGCGCTTTCTTTCTCATCGGTGATAACAAACTCCGCGCCCGCCCTTTTAACAAAACCGGTGTTGGACAGATAACGGCAACGAGCCAGGATCACACACCGCCGGTTGAGCTCCTTGATGGCGCGGATGACTTGTATGGCGGTGGGATCATCCGGAACACACACCACCGCGAACTCCCAGGTCTCGATCAGAGCGCGCTTCAGCACGGATGGCTCGGAGGCACTTCCTTCGATGGCGTGAAATCCCTGTTGGGCGAAGGGTTGTAGATTTACCGGGCTACGGTCGATGAGGATAACCTCATAGGCCATGATCTCGAGTTGGGAGAACACGCGCCGCCCAATCGGACCCAATCCGATAATCCCTACGGTCCGGTCCGAAGGACTGGGGAGAGGAGACCGGCGGAATTCACGGCTCTCGCTCTCATCCGCCTGTTGTGTCCAACTCAATCCCCAACGCAGAAATAATGGGGTGAGCACCAAAGATCCCACCGCCAGGCACAGGAAGCGGTTGTAATCCACCATGCTCAACAGTTGGGCTTGTACACCTTCCATCACAAGTACAAAAGAAAGCTCCCCCATCTGGGTCAGTCCCGCACCCATTCCGATTGATGCCTTCCAGGGTAAACCCGTAATCCGGAGGGCGATGGCCCCGGCCACTGTCTTCACCAGTAGAATCACCACCAGGCTTGGAATCAGGATGTCCGCTTCGTGAAGCAGCGTCCGTGACTCCAATAGCAATCCGAGACTGACAAAGAAGACCGCCGAGAAAGACTCCCGGAATGGCAGGATGAGCGCATCCACCTGGCTGGAGAGACGGTTACCATTGAAGACAATCCCCGCCGCGAGAGCGCCCAACGAGGGCGGGAGACCAAGAGAATGGGCTGCATAAGCTAGTCCCGCCAGTACAGTTAAAACTAGGAGGACCACCAATTCGGTGCTACGCAGACTCGATAAAAGAGGAATCCCCCACTGATTAAAACTTTTACGGCAGACATATACTCCCGCAATCAGAGCGCATGACTTGGGCAACACCATCAGGAAGGTGAATGGACTGGCTGGATCTCCAGCACCAGTCAACAAGGGCACCACCAGGAGCAGTGGAACCAGGGTGATATCCTGGAACAACAAGATTCCCATCGCCCGTTGCCCGCTGGGAGAAGCTGTGCGGCCCCACTCAGAGAGAGTTTTAAAAACCAGAACGGTTGAACTGAGTGACATGGCGGCGGAGAGGAGGAAGGCGGTACGGGTTTCCACTCCGCAGAAAGAAAGGGCCAGCGAACCAGACACAATCGCGATGACCATGAATGCGCCGCCGCCAATTAGGAGAAAGCGAAGGAAATGTTGGAGATCATCCAGCGAGGACTCCAACCCAATCGAGAAGAGCAGAAGCAGAACCCCAAACTGCGCGATAGCCTCGATCTGCTCAGTTCCCCCGGAGACCCAATGCAGTCCTCCTTGGCCAATCACCGCTCCCGCGATGAGGTAACCCACTAGCATCGAGAAATGAGAACGCCGGCAGATCACCCCAGCCACTAGACCTCCGGCCAGAATGATTAACAGGTCAGCGATCCAGTGGGTTTGAGAGATCATGGGTGTATGAGTGGAAGGGGATCAGTCATTGGGATTGTTTCTAACCTCGAGGATCACTCCGTCGAATTCATCAACCAAATCCCTTACAGAGGGCTCGGCTTCAAGAACCTCATCGGGTGTCACCTTGGCTGGAATTGCCGGTTCCGCGAATACCTCCCCCGGAGAACGTGAAAAAATTGCATCATTGCGAGGAACACTGCTGAAGATCAAGTCGCGGATACGGACTCCGAGGACCTCCCATAGGACTTCCTGGAGGACCTCACGGGCGGCACGCGAACTCAGCTGTTGACGGTGATAGTCGTAATCATCGGGAAGAGCGAACTCCAAAGTTGCGTTACTGAAAGTCCGGGGGACCGCCTCGGCCAGGTATCCTCCATAGCGGACATCTTTCTCGGTAACCCGGTGGCAGACCTCGGTCCATTTCTCATTGAGTGTGTCGACTACATCGATATCAGGTTCATCATCCATCTGAATGGGGGGATGGACAGTTGAAACCGGTGTGGGGGTGGCCATTTGAGATGGCCTGGTCACAGGGGCGGGGTTGGTTGCCACCATTGTTGTCTGCAGGGGTGGTGGCGCTGGAGACTCTTGGACAGGCCGGTTCTTGACAGGTTCTTCGGGTCTACTCAAGGGGGAGGTTTTGGGAACCTCATACCGGTTAGGCACTGGTGGAAGGACTTCCCTGCGTGGTGGTCCAACGGGGAGTGGTTGCCGGGGTGTGGCGGGTAGAGTTGTGACCCCGGTCCGCTCCAGGAGTATATCGATCTCCACCGTGGAAGGCATCTTGGCCAATCTTACCATGGCGGCCTCGGCCACCGCCCGTGAGGAACTAGCGAACCGCAAACGGCGTTCGGCCTCAAAGAGAATGTCGATCCCGTGGAGTATATCCTCAAGAGTGAGTTGCCGCGCTTGATCCTGGACTGTCTTGGTGTGGTCAGGTGGAAGGTCAACCAACGCCACGCAATCCTGTACCGCACGGGCCACCATCAGGTTTCTGAAATGGGCGAGTAGATCGCGGACAAGTAATCCCATGTCCTGACCACGTGTATAGACCGCATGAACCAGATCAAGCACCGCCGTAACATCTTTCAGACGGACCGCCTCGGTGATTTGAAGCAGCGTATCGAGACGGACTCCTCCAAGCACCAGCTCGACTTCATCCAGGGTCAAGGTTTCATCCGCCAGGCTGGTCACCTGATCGAGGATTGATTGGGCATCACGCATGCCACCATCGGAGGCGCGCGCGATCAGATAGAGCGTCTCCTCGCGGATCGATTCGGGAACCCGCCCCCACGTTTCGGGATCAAGGCACTGGCGTAGGCGGGTGACAATCTGATCGAAGGCAAGGGGGCGAAAACGGTATTGCTGGCACCGTGATACGATGGTATCGAGCATCTTGTCCGATTCAGTGGTGGCCAAGATGAAGCGGGCATAAGCGGGAGGTTCCTCCAAGGTCTTGAGGAGGGCATTGAAAGCATCTTTGGTAACCTGGTGAGCCTCATCGATAATATAAACCTTGACCCGTGCCATCGAAGGGGGGAATTGGACATTTTCCCTGAGTTCCCGGATGTCATCGATACCGCGGTTACTGGCGGCGTCGAGCTCGATCACGTCCATGCAGCTGCCTCTGGTGATGGACTTGCAGAGTGCGCAGTGATTGCAAGGCTCACCCTCTTGCGGATTCTCGCAGTTGATTGCTTTGGCGAGGATGCGGGCCGTGGAGGTCTTTCCGACTCCTCTCGGACCACAGAAAAGATAAGCGTTGGCCAGCCGGTTTCGCCGGATCGCATTCCGCAGGGTGGAGGTGATATGTTCCTGTCCAACCACATCGGCGAAGATCTGGGGACGGAACTTACGCGCGGTAACCTCGAAGGTCTGAGTTTCTGCCATGATCGCCTGATCCTAACGAATGGCGGGTCACGGGGCAATCTTGACTGTCATTGTTCTCTTCAATCAATCCGAAGAGTATGGACAGTTACCTGTGAAGCCGTCATCCTGGTGGAGATGAGGTTTTATGGGCATTATCGAGGGGGGAGAACAGGCCGAAAGACTGGACTGGTTCCATCAACCGCATTGGGTTGACCCTTTGTGAGGTTCACGGATATACTTTTCACACTTTGTGTAGTCTTATCGGTTGCCATGGCCTGCACCTAAGAGGTCTTATTTCTTTTATCGTCCCAGGAGGCGATCTCAGTGCATTTTGCCAAACTGTTTCGATCCTTATTAGTAATCGTACTCTGTGTGCTCATCTCCCCCCCTGTCTCATGGGGACAGCTGCCAGAGGTCATAAGCCTGAGCGTGAATCCTGGGACAGAATCCTCACCGGTTCTCCGGGTGTATGGCGGAAGTGTTGGTTCTAGTTTGGGAGCCTCCGATGGCCGTGGAGTTGCCTTTGGAGATTTTGATGGAGATGGTTTCGATGATTGGGTTCTCGGAGCCCCAGGCACCACCACCGAATATGGTTTAGGAGCGGGTGAGGCCTATGTGGTCTATGGGAATTCAACCAGTGCAGCCACGGTGGATCTTTCTTCGAGCACCGCTGTTACCAGAATCCTTGGATCCACCTCTGAAGAATGGACTGGAACAAGTGTAGCCTCTGGGGATTTCGATGGAGATGGGATTAGCGATGTGGCCATTTATGGTGGTTTTCTCGATCCTGTCACCCAGCCCTCCACTGTGACGATCATTTATGGAGCCTCTTCGTTACGCGGTCAGACCCTGCGGTTGTCATCTCTAGATTCCACCGTGAGCAGGACAGTGATTTCCTCAGCTACCGGCCACACCTATTTCGGTTACACGCTGGATACCGCCGATGTGAATGCCGATGGGATTTCCGATCTGCTTATGGGCTCGCTGATGGATGAACAGCACAATTTGGCGGGTGAGATTGAGATCCTGTATGGTTCCGCCTCTTTACGGGGAGCCACCGTGGACTTGGCTAATCCGACTACGGCTCCCTTGTTGACTCACATTTCTCCCAGCCAATCGAAACGGTTTTTTGCATATTCGTTGACCAGTGGTGATATTAATGGTGATGGTTATGATGATGTGATTTTCGGAAATCCGTATGCCGATATCCCTTCCGCCACAATGACTGGGGCGGTTTATGTGGTCTATGGAAGTTCCACTCTTCAGGGAACTTCCCGGATCATTGATGTTCTTTCCCCCACCTGTCCGGCGGATGAAACCCGGATTGAGGGTGTTGCCGCTCAAGTCGCATCGATCACCGATAATGAAGCGTTGGCATATTCACTCGCCACCGGAGATATGAATGCTGATGGATATGATGACCTGTTGATTCCCGCCGACCAAGGCACTCCACTCGGCCGTGATGGAGCGGGTATCGTCTACCTGATTCATGGCAACGCCGGATTACCCGCCTCGGTTCTTCATCTGGATGCAACCCCAGGGCTCATCGCGGGAACTCAGATCTATGGCGCGACCACGGGGGATGGCTTTGGCTACACGGTGGGTATGGGAGACTACGATGGAGATGGTCTTTCAGATCTCATCTTTGGTTCACGCATTTCTCCCGATCAACGTCCCAAGGGGGGTGAGCTCCTCGCGATTTCGTCAGCGGCTGTGACGGGTATCACGGTAGATCTTGCCACCTTTGAGCCGGTGACCCGCATCGAAGCGGATAACGAGAATGACGAGTTCTATTACACCGCCAAACGGGCATGTGACTTTAATGATGATGGAGTCCAGGATTTCGTGGGTACAGCCCTGTATGGTGATAACCCCTCACTCGCCACACCGGAGAATAACAGTGGTTACGCCGTCATGGTCTTCGGCAAAACCAGTGCCCTCTCGGCCACTTCCGTCGAACCCTTCCTGCCCGGGAAGACAATTCTGAAGGGCTTTGGTGGGACAGACTCCGCTGTAATCCGTGCCTGGGCTGGCTTTGATGGGGGTGCGAGCACATCCTTTGTGTCAGCCACCTTGAATCGTTCCAATGAGACCATTCAAGGGCTTGGGAATGGGTCTTTGAATGATGTGGCTGATGTCTTCTGGAACCTCCAAACCGACCGGACTGGTTACGGTACCGCTTCTGTCAAGTTCAGGTATTTCGATTCCGAGATCGCTGACTTGTTGACCACTGCCACCGACGCCACCTCGATCATCACGGAGGAGGATCTCCGCCTCTATCATTCCACCTCTCTCACGGGCCCGTGGACTCTGGTTACCTCGGCGGTTTTCGATCTGGAGAAGAACACGATCAGCGCCGATGTCAGCAGCCTGGGATATTTCGCGTTACGTGTCCCCGCCAGTTCAAACGTTCATGACTGCCTGGATATCCTGTCAGAAAGTGAGTGGTTGATCTCCTCCGCGTTACGTTCCCAGGTTTTCTTCAATGCTGACTTCGTCGTACCAGAGGGTATTACGTTGACTCTCGAAATTGCCAAACCAGACCAGACTCTGAGTTTGTTCTTCGGCGAGGAGATTTGTGGAACCGATTGTGACACACACAGTGTCGAGGGAAAAATCGAGTTCATTGTCGAAGGATCACTGAAGACCAGTATCCCTGGCGATCAATACATTATCTTTACCTCGGAGGATGAAGCTTATCCGGAGAAGGCAGTCTCCGCTTCTGCCGGGAAATGGGCCGGATTGTACATGCTTGATCGTTCGAATGACCGTGAGTCTGACCTGCGGCAACTGAAGATCCGGAATGCTCTGAACGGTGTACAGTTCCAAAAGGCCTCCAGTCCTTTGAGCGACTGTTTGATCGAGAATTGTCAACAGTATGGTGTTCTAGTCGAGAATCAATCCTTCCCCTGTATTACTGGCTGCTCGATCATCGGTAATGGTGCGGGTGGAATAAGCGTGAACACCAATTCTTCACCGAACATCACCCAAAACAACATCATTAGCAACATTGGCGGTATCGGTGTGCTGATCGCCAACTATTCCTCCCCTATTTTGGAAGGAAATGTCATCACGGGAAATAGTACAGGTGTGTCCGTACGAACCAGTTCAGCCCCCAGCTTGGGTAAAGAATCAACTGATCCGGTATCCACTGTTGATCCCTGCAATCCTGTTAACGATGGAAAGAACACAATCGCTGGAAACACCAACAACAGTGGTAAAGTCATCAATTTTATCAATAATACGCCCAACACGTTGTATGCGCAGAATAATAATTGGGCCTTGTCTGATAATAACGCGATAGATGCGACCATATATGATGACGATGAGGCCAATTTGATTCCGGGTATGTTGAGTAATGCTGGCAAGGTGATTTTCAATCCAATCCAAGGAGCCGTTCCCGCGCCGACATCCACCCCGACCATTACTAAAACACCCACACGGACCCCAACTTTCCCCACTCCTACAATCACACCGACCCAGGATCCCAATATTCCAACCAACACGAGAACCACCACCAAGGTGCCAACTCGCACACGGACATCCACTCTGACATCAACCCCGACCAATACTCCTTACACTGTAACCTCCATTACACAGACCCCCACGCCCACGCGGACCGGTCTTCCGCAAGAGCTCGATCAGAACCTAACCCTGAGTGGGATTGTCCGTATTGACACTGATTTCGTTGTCAAAGCCGGAGTCACAGTCACCTTCCTGGCGGGTTCGACGGTCTTTGTCGAGAATGGTTGCACGATCCAGGTGAGTTCCCAAGCGCGCCTGATTGCCGTGGGTACAGCGGATTCACCCATCTACTTCATCGCGCCCCCCATGCAACGCTGGGGAGGAATCAAGGTTAATGGACCTGACTACGGTGTGGATACAGCTAAATCCCAATTCACCTACTGCGTCTTCGAGGGGGCGGGAAATTCTACAAAGGGTGTGATTGGCCAGGCTGCCCTGGAACTCTCCAATGTTTACTCCATTGTGGAATGGTGCGAATTCCGCGATTGTGAGACCGGTATTCGCGTCTCTGGCGACAGAAATTGTCACCCCAGCATTCACCGCAATACCTTCAACGGCTGCCTCACTGGCGTTGATGTAAATCTGAATGGCACCATCCCAGTTGATGCCGTGCCCGGAGAATTTTTTAATCTGGGACGCCTTGGCACTTCCCGGACCTATGGGCTAAATCCACAACCTCCCCAGAATGTCGAACCAGGTTTCAATGTCTTCATTCAACCAGCGAATTCAACTCCAACGGTTGATATCAAGGTGCGCAACTTCTTCACAGGCCAGAGCGTGTTCCAAGCCGATGAGAATATCTTCCTGATCGCCAACGAATCCGATGGCTACACACGCCTTAATTCAGATCAGGTTCAGGCTAGTGGACGTATAGAGAAGGATATCCCTATTACTGTTACCACCGATGACGCCCCCGTCCTGTATAACGTGAATTATGTGGATAGTGATGTTGCGACCTGTGCCGATGAGACTCCTGTTAAGATTGTCAAGATCATGGATGATGAGGTCTGGTCGGGAACAGTGATCATCCGTGGAGCCACGGAGAGGGTTGAGGTCGCCGAGGGCGTAGATCTGACCATCCTGCCTGGAACCCAGATCCTCTTCCGTCCATTCCAAGATTGCTCGTGTGATCCCGCAGTGGCGGATGCACGTCAATTCAAACAGACTCTGAGGGTATTGGGACATCTCTCCGCACGTGGAAGCTGGGCTGAGCCGATTATCTTCGATGCGACTCCAGATGCTGGCGCGAGCGAGTTTTGGTGGGGTGGTATGGAGTTCAAGGATGCCGATCCCAACAATCCATCCGAGATGATCTTCAGTAAGGTTCGCCGTGCTGAAGTGGGTATTTCGGTCTACAGTGGCGCAAGCCCGGTTTTCCGTGACACCTTGGTGGAACGCTGTGGTGAGACCGCCATTGCCGTGGTCAACGCCCAACCGCCGGCAACCGCCTTTGGTAAATCGAATCTTGAGCAATTTGCTTCCGTCAGTGGCGCACTCACTTCGCGCCGCTTGGTCAAAGTCACTGGAGACCCATTCAATATCCCACGCCCAACATTCTTGAGGGTTGTCGCTTTAGCTGGCACCTATGGAGAATACGGATTCATCAGCCAGGATGCCGCTCCGGCCATTCGTCAATCATCGATCGGGGCTGATGGCCGGCATAATGCCCGCGAGAGCCGTGGCTTTAGGGTGGCTGGTATCTATGTGACCGGTGATAATGTTCCTGATTTCGGAACCTCCAGTGATTTGGGTACCAACCTGATCGCGGGCAACCAGACCGTGTCTCAGTCCACTCCCGAGGTGATTTTAAGCACGAACAAGAATGTATCCGCCATCGGAAACTACTGGGGAACGACTGATTACGGCAGGGTCGCCGAAAAGATTATTGACAATGTGGAGAATCAGTCGGTGGGTTCGGTGTTTGTGACCCCCATCCTTCCGGCAGCTCCGTTCATTGCTCCAGGTGGCGGTGACTTGATCACTGACGCGAGTAGTGAAGGTATGGTCTACTCGGATGACTTTATCGCTTACTTGCGTCATGCGCTTCCGATCCTCATCACCAACTCCGCTTATTCCACTGTCTCGGATTTGAACTCGGACCGTATCCTCGATTACCGTGACTTCTTCTTGCTCAGTCTGATCTACTCGGAAAGACGCACAGTGATTACCGCGCCGTATGATAATCCACTCACTCCGGTTCAACCGCCACTTCTGTGCGCCAGCCGGACACCGACGACAACTACGATTCCAACCGCCAGTGAAACCCCCGTGATTACTCTGACCTTTACCCAGACAGTCACTCGGACACCGACAGTTACTCAGACCCCAACGATCACGAACACACCCTCAGTGACCAATACCCCGACTCCGACCTTCACCCGGACCTTCACCAACACCCGGACTCCGACCAATACCAAGACGATCACTAACACACCCACTGTCACGAACACACCCACGCCGGTGTGTAAGACGGGTCTATATGAGGGATATTACTATGACAATGAAACCATCCCCTCGGTGACAGCCGCTCTCAGCCTGGTTGTTACGGGCGATGGCAGCATCTTGCAGACTGTGGTCATGGTGGAGGACTTCGAGTGCGAGGGGGATGTTTACTCGAGTGTCTGTGGAGTCACTGCCTCAGCGGACATCCGGAGTGGAACCTTCGCTAATATCGCGCTCAATTGTGGCGATGGCCTCACCTTTACGTTGCTCACGGGTCAGTACGAAGAGACAGCCTTCAATGAGACTGATTATAATGAGAGCAACTTTGACGAAACCAGCTTTAGTGGAACCTGGGCGGCGAATGTGCAAGACACCTCCTGCACCTACGAGGGACAATGGAAGGTGTTGCTATTTGTTCCGACACCCACCCCTACTGTGACTCTTACTCCCACGGAGACGAATACTCCGACTGTTACTCGGACTCCAACCATCACCCGGACACCAACCAATTCCAAGACGCCTACTAACACCAAGACGCCTACGAATACTGGAACGGAGACCCCGGTACCAACGGTCTCCCCGACTGAGACGATCTCTCCCACACCGACCGAAACGCGGCCATGCGCTAAGGCTGTGGAGGTGAGTTTGGTCTGTGCAGGAGCCACATCGGCCAATGCACCCACCTTCCAGATCAAATTGGTGCCAGGCACGCTGTCGGGTGATTGTGCGGCCATGAACTATGGTGGGATATCTTTGCTGGATATCCCTGTCGATCCCGCCTCCGTGGCCGATGAATCCCCCTACGATGAGACTCCGTTCTCATGCGTTACCGCGCTACAACAGCTGGCGACTGACCTAGCGGAGTCGGTGAACACCCAGAGTGGGGATACCTTCGAAGCAACAGTCACATCGTTGGGCACGGTCCGTATCGTCGGACAAGTGGACTTCTCATGTTGCCTGTGCACCACCGAGGCCTCCTTGCCATGCAGCGGATCTTCGGCCTGGCCAATCGGTATCTGCGGCCTTGGGAACCTGGGCGATGGTGTTAACGGTAATGAAACCTCCTTTACTGAGACCAGTTTTGACAATCTATTGACCGGAATAGGTGTGATTAGCTTGGATACTACTTGTCCATAAGGGTTTCCAAGCATTTCGATTCTGTCTTTGAGGCGGGGATCTCGTACCGGTCCCCGCCTCTACTTGTCCAAGCATGCCTCTCCCCGTACTTTCGCTCTCTCCCTATCTGACCCCCCGTCCTTGGGGGGGCCTTCATCTGCCTGTTTTATACGGCCAGGAAACCACAACGGAACAACCCATCGGCGAGGCTTGGTCACTCTCTGACCGGCCAGAAGGCCCAGCCTATGTCAGCGGAGGACCATTGGATGGTATTCTCTTCGGGGAAGTGATCCGTTCCTTCCCAAAAGAAGCGATTGGGCAACCGCTGGCACCCAAAGAGTACCCCTTGTTGGTCAAATACATCGACGCCGCCGAGGATCTCTCGATCCAGGTACATCCGGATGATGCTTATACCCAGATGAAAGGTCTTCCAGACCGTGGAAAGACCGAATGCTGGTACATCATGGATTGCCAGCCTGGAGCGGAGATTATCTACGGCCTGGCCGAGGGAGTGACAAGGACGGTTCTCCAGGAAGCCATTGCGGGTAATCATGTGGCTGATGTGGTCCGCCGCATTCCCATCTCTCCAGGAACCTTTCTCTTCGTACCACCAGGGACAGTTCACGCAATCCTGGGGGGGACCCTGCTGTGTGAGATCCAGCAGTCTTCGAACCTAACATACCGTCTCTGGGACTGGGACCGGAAACCACCTCGCCAAATCCATATCGAGGAATCATTGGATGTCATCCGTTACGATCCAACTGGCCAGCCTGAACCGGTAATCCTGGGACCTTATCCCGTTTCCGCGGCGGAGAGCATCTTGTTAACGAGTAATAAATTCTTTGAGGTTTCCGCACTACGAATGCCACCGGGAAGCCAGTCGGTGATTTACCAAACAGGGAAGGGATTCATTCTGAATGGAGTTGAGGGAGAGTGCACGGTAAGTACGCTGGAACAAGAATCCCTTCACGTTCTAGAAAATGGAGCTGGAACGAGAAGGGATTCTCGTTCCAGCGATCAGTTACCACTCGGTGGCACAATCTTTGTACCAGCCTGTATCCCAGAGGTTGTCCTCCGGGCAAGGGACAAGAACACCACAGTTCTTGTCAGTACGTCGTTGGCGTAAGATCCGCATCCGGTTGGACCGGATAGCCGGTGTAGCCATGGATTTTACTGAGTGCATCGAATACCACCTCGCGCAAACGGGGTAGCCCCTCCTTGGTCACCGCCGAGATGAACACCGAGTTCGGAAAGCGTACGGCCAGATGATCCAATATCTCCGGATCGGCGGCATCCACCTTGTTGAAGATCACTAGCACGCGATCCGCGTCGACTTCCATCTCCCGTAGAGTCAAATCGACAGCCTCCATCTGCGGGCGTAGGGTAGACGAGGAGGCATCGGCCACATGCAATAGCAGACTCGCCGAAAGCGCCTCCGAGAGAGTGGAATGGAAGCTCGCCACCAGCTCGTGGGGTAGACGGCGGATGAAACCCACCGTATCGCTGAACAAAGCCACGCGGGTCTCCTTCAGAAAGACTCTCCGGGTGGTCGTGTCCAATGTGGCGAAGAGACGGTCATCGGCATACAGGCTCTCGCCTGTCAACGCATTCAACAAGGTGCTCTTGCCGGCGTTGGTATAACCCACCAAGGCGGCAGTCCACTGATCGGAGCGGTGTTTCAGACGGGTTTCGCTCTGTTTCTGGAGTTTCTCAATCTTAGCCCGTAAAAGGTCCGCACGCGCGTGAGTGGCTTGTGCCTTCTTGCCCAGAGCGGACTCGCCAAAACCGCGTAACCCACCACGGTAAGCCCGTGTACGTGTGCTTTGGTTTAACCGTGGGTTGTAGTAGTTGAGATAAGCGAGCTCAACTTGCAACTTGGCCTCGGCGGTCTTTGCCCGCCGTCCGAAAATTTCGAGGATGACCTCGGTTCGATCCATCACGTGCGATCCGGTCTCGTGCTCCAGATGAGCGATCTGGGTTGGGGTGAGCTGTCCATCAATCAACACCGTATCCGCCAGCTGCTCATCGCACAGAGCGCCAAGTTTATCGGCCTTTCCAGGACCTACAAAGAAGTCTGGATGTGGGTGTGGACGGCGTTGGACCATCCGGCCAACCACCTCTCCATCAAGTGTCTCAACCAAACGGGAGAGTTCCTCGTAATCGTCTTCGATCTCCTGGGTGGGTTGTGTAGGCGGAACCACCTGTACAGTGATAATGCGCTTGAAGGGTGTCCCAAGGTCTTTGGGGCCTGAACGGTCAGGGAATTGATAAGCGGGAAAGGGAGCTTGCGGCATATGATCTCTCCTCATGGGAACATCTCCAACCCCCGCCCAGCTGGCGGGGACCATGGCCTTGGCCATGAACGACGGAACAGGAAAGGAGAGATTACATGCGCATTTCGGATCATTGCTCCTAAAGACGAAGGTATACTACGAGATTGGGCTGTGGACTTCAACAGCCTGGAACATTCACAACATCATCCCCTCCATCCCCCTTCTCCTAATGAGTACAGGGGAGCCACACGTCCCCTCTCCCTGTGGGAGAGGGGATTTAGGGGTGAGGTTTTTGTTGCTACATCATCACAACAAAACACTAGAGCGAGGTTATTACTAGATGGATTCTCTGACCTCGCGTCTGACCTCAATACTGATCTTCTTGGTCCCCAGCCAGGGATGTGTAACCGAAAGATTGATCGTTCCTTGTCCCACTTTCGTACGAATCCAAATGGCTCCACACCCACCAATCAAGGCAAAGGGATTATCTCCAATGATCTCCCCAGGACCAGAAATCTCGAAAGTAAGGGCTCCATAAGCCAGGTGACGGTGATTGCCATGCTCATCCACGACCCGGAAGGAAACCCGGGTGGTATCAGAGCCATCTCCCACCAACTCATCGTCATCGGCTTGAATCTCAAAACCAGCATCGATGCCCTGGTTGGAGAGAATCCTCTCGATCACTTTTTTGCCCTGGATATATCCCTCAATCCGGAGAGGTTTCCAGTTCTTATTCCAGAGATCCTCCAAGTCTTTACCCCCAACGAAGGGAGGGTGTTCCAGTCCGGGGAAAGCCTCTTTGCATGGAAGCAATTCACCCGCTGGAATGTTTTCCAGGAAGAATTTCAAAACATCACAATTGGAGTTAATGATGGGTTGTCTGACGACACCACCCCGGGGAACATCGCCACGTGACCAATGGAATGCGGGATCAAGAATAATCTCCTCGGAAGGCGGACACTGGGCACGGTAAACCGAAGCCGCGAACTTGGGAATACGGAACATATCCGCCACTCCATGATAGCAGATCCGGTCTCCCGATCCGAAGTCATAGTGGGTGTTGTAATCGAAGGCACACCAACCGATCGCTCCCGCGATACCTGGAGTTGTCGCGGCCTGGCTCTGAATGTGCGCATGTCGGCGGGTGTGTTCGGTTAAACGTTCGGTGTTGTCGAAATGTTTGGTAGAGTACATGTGACCGCAGTACTCGGTAATCATGTGGAGCGGGTGTATAGGAGTCTTTAGGTTTTCAGGATCAAAATCATTGTAGGTGAAGACATCCTCCAACAGATGGGACTCGAAGTTGTAGCGGATGCCACCAGTCTGACGGGTGTCATCTAGCTCGTGAGCGATGTGGTTGGTCCGGGTATAAAACTCATCGTTGTCAGCGGATTCGTTGATGCGGACACCCCACAGAATGATGGAGGGATGGTTCCAGTCACGGCGGACCATGTCTTCGACGTTTTTACAGGCCAAATCTTGCCAGGCTTGATCTCCAATGTGTTGCCAGCCGGGGATTTCCTCCAGCACTAGCAAGCCGAGTTCATCACACCGGTCCAGGAAGTGGGGAGATTGGGGGTAATGCGAAGTCCGCACGATGTTGACCTTGAAGTCCTTACGCAGGATGTCCGCATCCCGGCGTTGGACACGCCCTGGCATGGCTCCTCCGACCCAGGGATAGGTCTGGTGACGATTGAGACCACGCAACTGGATACATTTACCATTCAGGATGAATCCCTCGGGGGTGAACTTGCACTCACGGAAACCAAAACGAGTAGTGTAAGTGTCGGTTGGCTTACCGTTTACTAGCAGGGAGACCTCGGCATCGTAAAGCACGGGATGTTCTGGACTCCACAGATCCAGACCAGAACAACCAGGAATGGCCATCCTGACGCTGGTCGAGTTGCCGGCGGGAATGGAGAATGTCTGTTGTCCAGAGAGAACTTGCGAGCCTTGCTTCAACACAATGGTACGCAGCACTACCTCATCCGCCATACCAGGGCAATTCGTTATAAAGCATTCCACCTCCAGCGAGGCATTCTGTGACAGAACATTTCTTGGTTTGATAAAAACATTGTCGATAAAGAGGGGGTTGACCGCCCGTAGATGGACCTCACGGTAGATTCCGCCGAAGGTGAGGTAGTCGATTTGTCCGCCGAAGGGAGGGATATCCGGGCGCTCGGTGGAATCCAATTCCACCGCGAGCACATTGTCTCCCTCCCAATCGATGTGACTGGTCAGGTCGACGCTGAAAGGGGTGTATCCACCCTTGTGCTCACACAGGAAGGTCCCATTCAAATACACCTTCGCGGCCGCCATGGCTCCCTCGAAATCAACAAAAATCCTTTGCCCTTTGAGCGACTGTGGTGGGCGTAGGTGACGACGGTAGGAGGAGATGAATTGGAAGTCCTTGTCATCGAAGGCATTGATAGGGAGGATTTGGTTGGTGTGGGGAAGAATGACTGGGATGAAGTCAGTCTCGGGGCAATCCTTTTCCATGTGGGATGGATGGAAGGCCTTATTGAAAAGCCAGTTCTGGCACATACCGGAAAGAATGCGTGACATGAGGAAGATGTCTCCTGAAAAAGGATGTGGAAATCCGTGTTAATATCCCACTCACCGGCCATGGTCTCGCCGATTATGACAACCGGATGAGTATCCAAGTCTCCGGTCCAAAGGTGAAGGGTACCGGGCCATTCCTGAATCAGGAAGTCCATTAGACCTCTTGAGAGGAGCATGGTGTAGGGTTTTATTAGCAAGCCGATTGACTTAGTGAACGCCATGAGTAGTTTTATCCATATGCGCCCCCTGGGTTTCCTCCGGTATCATGCCTGCCTCTTGCTCATTGGGCTGGTATTCCCTTTTTTTGCATACTCCGCCGAACAAGTCACCATCGACATCACCACCTCCGCCGGAACACAAACCTACGAGGTAGTTCGACTCTATCCCGGCCGTGTAATCCTGTTGGATCCGGAAGGCAAACGGGTGGAGATCCAGCGTTCCCAAATTAAGAAAGCCTCCAATACCAAAGTCGAGGCCAGTATCAAAGAATCCAAGGCGCTTCTTGAAAAGGTCCCCAAAACTACCTGGGAGGACTTTCCCGTAATGGGGAAATACTTGGAGCAGGCTGTCACGGAGATGGATCAAACTAGCCTTCTCTATGGCTGGCTGATTCCAGATGCCTCCACGACCGCCACGGAACTCCAAGCGATTGATGTCCAGGTCAGCCAGACCCTGGTGATCGGAACCGCGCTGGAGAAGGACCTGCTGACACTACCAGAACGTGTGAAGAATGGGGAACGGCTCCCCAAGAATTGGGAGGGGCTGTTTGATGAAGGTGCCAAACGGGCGGCAATGATTTCCTTTCCGTTGATCCAGAAGGTTTTTACCAGCCGGATTCAAACCGACCGGGAAAAAATCAAGTCCATCGTCACACAAATCACCACGGAAAAGATGGATCTGATCCATAAAACTGAGGAGGGAATGCGCCTGCGCCTGCAAGATCCAGCCTTCACTCGTGAAGAGTGGAACGGGCTTCTTGGTCAAATGAAGCAGAACGCGGAGCAAATTCCTGAAGAAGAAGCCTATACACAAGTTCTGAAGACGATTGAGGAGATTCAAGCGCGGACCGAAACATTCCTTCTCGCCAATGAAGGACGTAAGGCCTTTTCTCCAGCGATTGCCCAACTCGAAAAAATCCGAAATCAGATTGCTAAGGGAGAGCTCAACTCTGCCTCGGGACAGGAACAGATCAGAGTTTTTTTAAACACCTTGGCGGATCTTCCAGATGCTCCCACGCGTGAACAATTGGCCACTCGCGCAAATGAAATAGCAGCTACCTTAAGTCCCCTGCCCACCGTTGAATCTGGAGAGGGAACCAGAATTCCGGATACCACCGGGAGTGATCAGGCCACCTCCCCTCAAAACTTGCTCCAGTCACTCCTTGCATCCAATGCCATCTTGGGTGGGGTGGTGGGAGTGGTTGTGGTGCTCAGTCTGGGTGGAATCTTCTTGATAATCCGCCGCAAGAAGAAATCTCTAGCAGTCCTCGTGGCTGCGCCAGCTCCCGAGCCAGTTTCCATGCCAGTGTCCCAACCCAAGGCCTCCAAGAAATCACAACCCAAAAGGTCAAAAAAACTTCTTCCAAAACCCGCTCCGGCCGAGAATGTGATTGCGCTACCGGTCCGTCCTCAGATCACACCGATCCCAGTCCCGGAAGAATCCATCATCTCACACCCACCATCGGTACCGGCGCCCGTGGAAATAGAACCTGGTCCCCCTCCGGTTCGCGAACTGGAAAGCTTCCCAGAAGTGGAGTTTGTCTTGGAGCCAGAACCCTTCGATGATCAACCTATTGAGGCTGGCCCCCCGATTTGTGAGGCCTTTATTACGTTGGAAGCTCCCACAATCGAAGAAGAACCAATTACTGTCGAGGAACCCGCTCCGCCAGTTTCAACTCCGCTGGAAGTTGTGGAAGGAACTCAGAAGGATTCCCGTCCGAGCGAGGGCAGTGAAGCATTCGAAATCCCTCTCTCCGAGATCCTCGGAATCGAACCCATTCCTGAGCCA
>CAYRBI010000091.1:0-24759 GCA_964422415.1 uncultured bacterium
TCACTGGTACCTCCGGTACCCCCGGCAGTCCCCAGCTCCGGCTGATCTCACGGAACATCTTCTCCGCGATCAAATCCCAGTTGAGTTCCTGAGTGATGAGTGAATGCCCATGGGTGCCTAGGTCCGTGGCCAGGGCGGTATCAAACAAGACCATCCGCACAAACCGAGCGAACTCCTCCGGGTCTGTCGTGATGAGCGCATCCCGGTCGCCCTCCAGGGGGAGACCACTGACGGCCTGCGGAGTGGCGATGACCGGGCAGCCCGCACCGAGATAATCAAGGACCTTGCTGGAGGTTCCGCTCCCCTGCAGGGTGGGGGCGATGCACACATCGGCGGCCGCCAGCGCCAGGTCGAGGTCCTCGGCATATCCCACGAACTCAAAAGGTGCGATAGGGGTCTGCGGTTGGGGAACTCCCGCCGCCAACCAACGGATCCGGAAGGGGAGCTCTCCAAGCAGGGGTACCACCCTCCTGGAAAACCACTCCAGGCCACGCCGGTTGGGGAGATAGTCCAACCTCCCGACAAACAGCCCGATCCGTTCTTGGGGATGAATATGCCAGGCGATGCGTTGGTCTTGAACCTCCTCTTCGGAGATCATCCGCGCCACCCGGGCCCCATTTGGGACTACGCTGATCCGGGGCGGGTGGGGACGTAACCCCCGTTGGAGATGGATTGCCTGTTCGACAGCGGACACAAAGAGCCGGTCGGCATGACGGTAGACCGTTTTCTCATAGGTCCACAACAACTGGGGGATGGGAGGCGGGTAGATTCTGCGTGGGGCCAGAATTTCAATCGGGGTTACCGCAATGCCCAAGGGGACTTTAAGGGAGGCCGCTGCTTTCCTCGCCGCGGGTCCCGCCCACACACCCTCGGCGATAATGAAATCGGGCTGGAATTCCCAGGCCCTCTTCAAGACTCCTTCCCGGAAGGCATATGAAAAGGTCTGCCGGGCATATCGCGCGGGTGTAATTAACGGGATGGAATGTGGACTATCCTCCCGCTGGCCATTGTCAGCCGGAGGTAGGTCCGCCAAGAGACTCCCGGGGATTCCCGCTTCTGGCGAGGTTTTTAGTTTTTCATCCCCGATCGATTTCCACTTGAGTCCACCAGGGCCCGGCGGGGGACAGGTCACCAGTAGATCGCACAAATGGGACATGGGGGTATACAGACCCATGACACGGCTCTTGTATCCCGAGTCCACTGGATCGAGTGGAAGCCAACTGACGACCATAATGCGCATTGGGGGAGGTTAACTCACCTTCCGGGTCTTTGAGAACAGCGGGTAAGGAAATGATTTGGGGAGGCCTTCCAGTCCGGAAGGCCTCTCCTTTTTCACGGGGGTTACTTCTGCCGTTTGACAGTCACTTCCTTGGCATCCGGCAATGCCTCTCCATCTAGGGTTCTGTTCTTCGACTCCCACTGGATCGTGTCCGGGTCAACCAGGGTGATCGTGTGGGTTTCCTTGATGACCTTCCCACTCATCAGCTTGGTTTCCGCCTGGATGGTCCACTTGTTACCATCCTGGACCCAGGTTCCCTCGCCAATGGAGCCCTTCGAATCAAACAGCCAAGAGTGGATTTCTTTCTTCACTGGGTCCCAACCCAGCCATTGAGTTCCGCTGATGAGAACCTCACCACCCAGAGAGGTGGAGAAGGTACGGACGATGAAGTTCCGGTTTTCAGACCACGCACAGGAACTCTGGATGACCGCGCCGCTCTCATCCTCATCTACCCAGGTTCCGATGGTCCATTCCATCCCTTTGAGATGCTCATAATTTGAGGGCTCGAAGGCTACCGCGTCGCGTACACTCTGGATCAGCCACTTCCCATCCTTCTTAATGTGAATCAGAGTGTAACGGATGCGCATGGGGGGACGGTTGGGGGCCACCGAGACCTCGCGGATCCCATCCTCGATTACGAGGCTATCGGTAGCGAAATAAATCGAGTTGATCGTGATTTCCATGGAGGGTTGTTGGGCCTTGGCGAAGAAAGCTTCATACTCTTTCTGGATAGCCTCGCGTCCCTTGATCTGATTCCCCGCGGCATTGATAAAGTCTCCATCCTCGACCCAGTGGGCGGCGAGGGCTTTGGAATCTCCCTTGTCAAAGGCTTCGATATAAGACTCGATTGTTTTCTGGATAGCTTCTTTATCTTCCGGTTTTTGCGCGTACACAGCGGAAAGAAAGGCCACAAAGAGAAGCGGCATGGCCCATAAACAAAGTTTCTTCATGAGAAAATCTCCTTGATAATCAGGTCAGTGGATGGGAGCTGATGTCTCCCGGATTCATATCATCACTACAAACTAAGCCATCCCCACCCCTCCTGGGTGGGGATGGAGAGCTCCATTCCAAAGGGAAGACACGCCGAGTGCTTGTTCACTTAGCCGTGGCCTTCGCGGGAGAGGCCTGGGGATTCGCAGCGGGTGTCCCACCAGGAGAGGCCTGTCCACTTGCAGCGCTCGCGGGTTTCTTCTTGAGGGTCACATGGGTGTCGGTATGGGTGTTGCCCCAGATGTCCTGAGTGGTGACTTTGTCGACTGTAGTGCTGTGTGGACGGCCATCGGCGCCGATCCAGGAGGTCTTCTCGGAGCTATACAAGGAACCATCCGGGCCATATTGCTGACTGACTGCAGTCCGGGGTGGGGTGATGGCCTCGTTGCGTCCCGGTGAATAATAGGATGCATGCCGGTCCTCCACTGTAGTTCCCGAGTGCCAGGTGCCATCAGGCGCGTAGTAACCACCACTATTTACATCCCGGCGCACGACCGGATTGGGGTGGTAGGATGGGTAGTATCCTGGTGAGTAACCTGGCGCTGGAGCCGGTTGATAATACATGGGCTGCGGTGGTGGTGGCGGAGGGAGATAAGCTGGTGGCGGTGGTGGATAGGACCGGTGGTGGTGGTCGTCATGGCCAGAATTAAAACTGACTCCCCAAGAATCTGGTGAGATAAAGAACCCCCAGTCATCCCCATAGGCGTCTAGAGCAATGCTGCAAAGGACCAGCTGGAGGGAGAGAAACACCATCACAATCTTTGCGCTTCTGTGCATGTTTCAAACTCCTTTTTCACGATTTTATTTGGGCTTCGCAACCCCACCATGAGCCTACCGGTCACTCTGGTTTCTGTCCAGTGCGGGATTATCCAGGAACATGCACCTAGTCTTGCCGCCCTTATTCAACACCCCCTTCTCCAGGAAGTAAGAGTACAACAACAAAAACCTTGACTTCCTCGCTTGATCTGCCATATACTCATACCATGTAGGGGTATATAACGATGACCAACTGTGATCCAGAAGTGATGCAAAAGGTGTTGGACCGGCTCAGCCGGATCGAGGGGCAGGTGCGTGGAGTCAAGAAGATGATTGAGGAAGGACGTGGCTGCTTTGACATCCTCAAGCAAGTGAGCGCTGCCTCCGGGGCTCTCCGGTCACTCCAGAAAGTCATGTTGGAGCAGCAAATCCGGGGTTGTCTGGAGGAAGCCCTCCGGAATCATGGCAGCCAGGAGCGCTTGCTGGATGAACTCGTCAAGAACTTGAGCGATTTATCGGTGTGAAAGACGGAAGGAGAAGAGAGCCATGGCGGAACAAGTGGTGATTGTAGGTGGTGTGGCGGGAGGAATGAGTTGCGCGGCCCGGCTGAAAAGGCTGGATGATTCGCTCCAGGTGACAGTCTTTGAGCAGGGCTCCGATGTCTCCTTCGCCAACTGTGGAATGCCCTACTATGTGGGCGGTGTCATCGCGGACCGTAAGAATCTGCTCATGCAGACCCCACGAGGGCTGAAAGACAGATACGGTCTGGATATCCATGTCCGCCACCGTGTGACCCGGATCCATCGTGACCAACGGCAGGTGGAGGTTCTCGATCTTGTTTCTGGAGAGACCCGCGTTCAGCCGTATGATTTCCTGGTCCTCGCGACTGGGGCTAGCCCCGTTCGTCCCCGCTTTCCTGGCGTGGACCGTCCCAATGTCTTCGTACTCAACAACCTCCAAGATATGGAGGGAATCCACACGGCCTGTTCAACAGCGAAGAGTGTTTGTGTCGTGGGCGGTGGTTTCATTGGTCTAGAGCTGGCGGAGAACCTCCGTCATCGTGGCCTCCAGGTTCATTTAGTGGAACTCCTTGATCAGGTCATCCCGCCGATGGACTGGGAAATGACGCAGCCCATTCTCCAGGAGTTGCGTCTTAATGGGGTCGAGGTCCATCTCAAAGAGACGGTTACCGCCATCGAAGACCAAGGTGTTCGTCTCGCGAGTGGTGGAAGTATCGCGGCTGACTTTGTTTGTCTGTGCATGGGTGTGAAGCCGAACTCCAATCTGGCGGCTGAGGCTGGATTGAAACTCGGTGCGCGTGGTCATGTCATTGTGGATGAGCATATGCGTACCAATGATCCCAACATCTATGCGGTGGGGGATGTGGTGGAGACCACCGGCTTACTCACCGGCGAGCAGCTCAGCGTAGCCTTGGCCGGACCCGCGAATCGTCAAGGTAGAATTGTGGCGGATGTACTGACCGGACGCGATTCTTCTTACGGCCGGACACTGGGGACATCTATTGTAAAGGTTTTCAACCTGGCTGCTGCCTCGACCGGGATCAGCGAGAAGCGTCTCAAGGCCTTGGGCCTCCCTTATCACCGGGTCTATGTTCACCCCACCGCTCATCCACGTTACTACCCCAATGCCCAGCCGGTCAGTATCAAACTGCTGTTCCGTCCCCAGGGACAAATCTATGGTGCGCAGGTCATCGGGGCTGAGGGGGTGGAACCAATCATCAATACTCTGGTCACCGCGCTCCGCGCGGGAATGACCGTGAAGGACCTGGAACACCTGGAATTGGCCTACTCGCCGCAATGGGGTGGTGCTAAACACCCCATAAACATAGCGGGTTTTGTGGCGGCTAACATCCTCCAGGGCGATGTTAAAGTGGCGGAAGCCGATAACTTTCCGAAGGAGGCTTTCATCCTTGACTGCCGGACTGCCGTGGAGGCGGAGGCGGGAACTCTCCCTGGCGCGGTGGTCATCCCAGTGGATGAACTGCGCCTACGTCATTCCGAGCTCCCCAAGGACCGCGAAATTGTAGCCTACTGCGCGGTGGGACTACGCGGGTATGTGGCGGCGCGTTACCTGACACAACAGGGTTTTCGTGTCCGCAACCTGAATGGCGGATATAAAACCTGGTGCTGGTTCCAGAACCAGTCTGGCGAAGCCACTTGTCTCCCAAGAGCCAGTTCAGCTCCCACTTCTTCAGAGTCCCGGAGTGTGTCGACGGCGGCTAACACGGAGCCCATCCAACTCGATGTCTCCGGTCTCCAGTGCCCTGGCCCGATGGTGCGGGTGAAACAGACCATTGACCGGATGGCCCCTGGCCAGATCCTAGAGGTCACCGCCACCGACCCCGGCTTTGCGGCGGATATCCCCATGTGGTGTGCGCGGACTGGTAACACGTTTATTGAGGTGAAGCCGCAAGGGAAGAGCTACCTGGCACGTATTGCCAAGGCGGAAACCCAGGCTGGGGCCTCCTCTTCTTATGTCCCATCAACCAACCGGAATGGGAAAACTCTGATCTGTTTCTCGAATGACCTGGACCGTGTGTTGGCCACCTTTGTGATCGCCAATGGAGCCGCCGCGATGGGCAGTAGGGTCACCATCTTCTTCACCTTCTGGGGGCTGAATGTGTTGCGCAAGGAGAATCCCCCCCACCTGAGCAAGGGATTCCTCGACCGGATGTTCGGGATGATGATGCCCAAGGGGCCAAGGCGTCTTAAACTCTCGCAGCTCAACATGGGCGGTATGGGCACTGCGCTGATGAAGTATGTGATGAAGAACAAGCATGTGGATTCGCTACCTGATTTAATCGCCAGTGCAAGGTCGGCGGGGGTGCGTTTCGTGGCCTGTTCGATGTCGATGGATGTGATGGGTATCAAGGCCGAGGAGCTCATCGATGGCGTCGAGGTGGCGGGAGTCACCAATTACCTCGGGACTGCGGATGAGGGGAATGTGAATTTGTTTATTTGAAATGCGTGAATGGAGATAGGGTAGCAGAATGTTGTCCGGAAACCTTGCTTGGTTGGGGGGATAGTTGGACTCCGGACCATCACTGGTGGTACCATATAAAGAAACATCCCAAGGTCAACATCCGCATGATTTGAAGTGGAATAAGATGGAATGGAGATAGCCTTCCATGAATCTTTCTTCAATCCCCCAATGGACTGCCCAGGGGTTACTGCCACCCTACCAGGGTAAGCCGACATCCCCCAATCGATCACCCTATAGGGTTTCACTCGTCGATGTTGTTCTCAAATATGCGACTTCGAGGGAACGCAATGAAATTCTTCAGGGGTACCTGGAATTCCGGGCGGCTTTACATGCAGTGGGGCTTACGAGTGGATTCCAATGGATTGATGGGAGTTTTTTTGAGAACATTGAACTAAGTGGAAGACGAGCTCCTCATGACATGGATGTGGTGACTTTTTTTCATCTGCCGGAAGGCCAGACACAGGAAAGTCTCCATTTTCCATCTCCAGACCTTTTCGATCGTGTTTCCACCAAAGCGAAATATCATATTGACTCTTATTTCGTGTTGTTGAATGGGGAGAAACCTGAGCCGCTCGTTAGGCAATCCACATACTGGTATAGTGTATGGTCCCATAGACGGATAGATGAACTATGGAAGGGTTTTTTACAGGTTGATTTGTTTCACACACATGACCTGTTGGCCAATGAAGAACTAGTGGTTGCATCCGGCCAAGGAGGTTAGCCATGAATATTCAAGAATATCATCAACTTAGGGCAGAGCAGGCTGAATTGGAGCAATTGCTTGAAGAACTACCCACTTCCAGTGTGATTGAGCGAATGGGTTTGGAGAGCCGAAAGAAAGAGTTGGAGGACGAGCTTGCTGCTCAGCCGGTTCCGCCTCGTGAACCCGTCAGGGCTAGATTGACGTTTTGCGGGAAACCTGTGGTGGGAAGTCATGGGATGTTTGCGGAGTTTGGTGCGGCGGCAGTCACTAGCTTTGTGGATGCGGTCGCCGCTATTGGTGCCAGTCAGAGCGGTCCGCTTGGTACACGTGGATCTCTACCGAGTCGTGATGATTTCCAGTTGTTGATTACAGGAACAGCGCTGGGTTCGTTTGGATTCGAGTTGGAGGAAGCGCCAAGGGACAATGGGATGCTATTCCCTGAGTTATCTTTGGTCGAGGCAGCGATTGAACAAACAAAGGCCATCCTGGAAGCAACGATCGGGACAGACGATGAATTAGCCGATGCTATGTCCGAAGCCGCTCCGCGTGCTCTTGAGTCACTACGCACGTTCTTGAAAACACTGGCGGATCAAGAAGCGGTCTGCGCTCTTGAGTTCAAGGACAAGATTTTCCGATTCACCGATGTGGGTCAGGTTTGTCGAAGCGCGGACTGTCTCAGTCAGGACAACATCCATGAGGATCAGGAACAAATCAAAGGGGTGTTTCAGGGGATCCTACCCAAAAGGCGGATATTTGAATTTAGGGTTGATTCCTCTCAAGAGGTGATTTCAGGAAAGGTGGGACCTGACATTTCAGATCCTAGTGCCATTAATCGAATTGTTGATCATTTGACAATGATTGAAGTCATGAGAAGATGTGTTGGCAGTGGCCGCCCGCGTTACCTTTTATTGCGCTACAACGAACCGGCCTGTAAGGAGCCGCAAACCAGTTTTGTGAAATAATCTCTCCGCTGCTGTGTATCCATGATCCTAGTGCAGCGACTCCCTTGTGTGTAAAACTTTCTCCCAGATTTCCTTGACACCTCTCTCGTTTCACCATATACCTTGTAATAGAAGGTAGTCTGGTTCACCGGGAGTGTGAAATGGGCGTACTCGACAACTGGATCACCCAGGTCCGGAAAGGCATCCTCGACCTCTGCATTCTCAATGCCCTCAAGGGACAGGAGAGGTATGGGTATGATCTGGTCAAGTCGCTTTGTGAACTCCCCGGCATGTCTATCACCGAGGGCACGATCTATCCGCTCCTCTCCCGTTTGCGTCTGCAAGGTCTAGTCAAAACCCGTCTGGTGGAATCACCGGAGGGGCCCGCCCGTAAATACTATTCGTTGACCCAGCTGGGAGAGAGGAACACCGAACTGATGATGTCGTACCTGGAAACCTTGCTGGAGGGATGCCGTGTCCTCCGCGGAAAGAGGGATGAGCCATGATTGAGTGGACTGAAGATGCTAAAAAAGCTTTCCAACGCTATGTAAGCCTCATCAAGGGTTCTGTCGAATCGATGGAAGCCGATCCCCAGGAGGTCGAGGAGGATCTCCGCCGCCATATCGAGGAGGAACTGGGGAAGGGGAACTCCACCATCATCACCGGGGAGGATGTGCGGCAGGTGGTACAGAGGATGGGGTTGCTTGATGTGGCGCTCACGGTGGATGTTCCGGGTGGAGATTTGGGGGGAGAGATGACCCCCCCCAAAGTGTGCCGCTGGCGCTGGTGGGAAACCACTCTGGTAGTTGGTTTTGGGGTGGCGCTCCCCGCCTTAGCCCTTCTGGTGGAGTATGGTGAGCACCTGAGTGGCAATTTCTATGTGAACCCCATTCCCACGATGTGGCACATCCTGTTGATCCTCCTGGTTCCCTTGGCCAACCTGGCGGTCTGGGGAATGGCGGAGGTGTCTGTGACCGGGATCAGGTTGAAAGCATTGGGATGGCTGAATGGGATCGCGATTGGGATAGCGCTTTTCTATGTGGTTGTATTTATCCCCATGGTTCCCTTTGGTGTAGTTGCCATCATTGGGATGGGAATCGGATTCCTTCCCCTGGCGCCATTGTTGTCCTTGATCGCTGCTATTGTCTTGCGTGTTAAGGTCTCGTCTTCGTTACGGGAATCGGTCGGATACAGATTGCCCGGTTTGTTCGGAGGTTGCTTATTAGGCCTGCTGATATTAGCTGGGATTGTGCTCCCAGTCACCATCACTCGTGTGGGGTTGAAGATGGCTATCTCCAAGCAACCCGAGACACGAATGCGGGGATTGTCACTTCTGGAAAGGTTTGGTGATGAAGGTGTACTGATTCAGTCCTGTTACCGGAGACCGCAGCCAATGGGTATGATGGATCCCATTGGTGGTCTTTTGACCGGGATGCATCCCGTCGATACTTGGCAAACACGTGAGATTGTTTATCGTGTCACAGGAAAGCCCTTCAATACTTTTCCCTTGCCATACATGCAAGATTCAAGGGAGTTTCTTCGTGATTTTGAGCCTGTTCCAGACGAGGATGAATTCTTCACCGGATATTCTTCAAGGTGCCTTTCTCTAACAAGTTCCCGCATGGATGGCTCAGTCGCTCCGGATGCGGCTTTGGGTTACCTCGAATGGACCTTGGAGTTCAAAAACGACACAAAATGGCAACAGGAAGCACGTGGGCAGATTGATCTCCCGCCAGGTGGAGTGGTCTCACGGCTCACTTTGTGGGTGAATGGTGAGGAACGCGAGGCGGCCTTTGGCTCCAGGGCCTCGACCAGCCAGGCCTATGAGCGGGTGGTCCGGAAAAAGCGCGATCCGGTACTTGTGACCACCTCGGGCAAAGACCGGGCGACATTCCAGTGTTTTCCCGTGCTACCGGGTGGCGGAACCATGAAGATCCGCTTGGGGATCACCTTTCCTCTGATCCTGGTGGATAAAGAGACCGCATTTCTGCGGCTCCCTTATTTCTCCGAACGGAACTTCAAGATTGGCAAGACATTCCAGCACTCAGTCTGGGTGGAATCCAAACAGCCCTTCAAGAACTCATCCAAGGCCTTTCTGGCCGAGAATCCCAAACCGGAACTTTTCGCGGTACGTGGGAATCTCTCCAACGCAGATCTTTTTTCCGCGACAGGGGTTGTGTGCTCGGTACGGCATCCCGAAGTGGTGAGTGTCTGGGCGCCTGATGTCATCACGAAGGATGGCTCGCGGATCCAACAGAGCATTTCGCCAGGGTTCACCACCCCTCCCGCGCGGGTGGTGGTGGTTGTAGATGGCTCTCTGTCAATGAAACCCTGGATCGGACCGGTCATGGAATCTTTCTCCGCCTTCCCCTCTGGAATTGAGTTGATGCTGATCCATTCTGGGTGGGATGGTATGGAGGTCATTGAACCGGATGCGGTCACTGGTGACCAGGCGCGCACCCTGATCTCCACAAAACTCCCATCCTTCTCCTACAAAGGTGGCTGCGACAATATCGAGGCACTCAAACAGGCCTGGGATCTGGCCGCCGCGAAACCCGGTTCGGTCATCCTCTGGATCCATGGTCCTCAGCCAGTTATTTTTGGAGGAGTCCATACCTTGACTCAACGTTGGCAACGCCGTCCTGATGGCCCCAAACTTCTCTCGCTTCAGGTTTCTCCCGGGCGGAACTGGATTCTTGAGGATCTTGGTGTTGTCTCCCAAGTCGAACCGGTGATGCGCCTTGGCACACTCAACGAGAGTCTGCAACGGCTCTTCAACCAATGGAGTGGAAAACAGGAATTGCTGCAAATCCACCGTGAGAAGATCGCCTCTGGAACCAGTGAAGAGATCACCCTTGGAGAAGAGACCTCCCTACACCTGGTGCGTCTGTGGGCCAAGGATCAGATTGAATCCCTGCGTACAAGCGCCACGCCGGAAAGCGCCTCGCGGGAAGTCGCCTTGGCCTCGGTCTACAAACTCGTGACCCCCCTCATGGGCGCGGTGGTACTCGAGACTGAGCAGCAATACAAAGTGGCGGGCTTGGAGGTCCCCGACGCGCAAGGGATTCCAACCATTCCCGAGCCCCAAACCTGGATGTTGATCTTGGTGGTGATGTTACTTCTGGCTTGGGCTGTGGTTCAACAGAGGAAACACGGATGCCTGCGCGGCTGAGGCATCCTGGTTGGCTGATCGTGGCGCAACTGGCTGCCTGCTGGCCGGTGTGGAGATGGTATGTCCAACGTATGACCGATGGTTCCGATGAGCCGTTGGGGATTCTGGCGCTCCTGGCGGCGTTGGTGTTGGTGTGGAGAGAATGGCGGAATGTGTCCCTGATTCTTTCGTGTGCAGACCGGGTTGTAACGTCCACTATGGATTCCCGCCTTCGCGGGGATGACGATTTCTCAACCGCTCCCTTTATTTCGTCATTCCCATTTCTTTTATCGTCATTCCCGCGAAGGCGGGAATCCACGGCCTTAATCCAAGGCGAATGGACCGGGAACTCCAGCTTTATCCTGCCCGCCCTTCTCTTGTTCCTTTATGCCGTCACCTACCCCTTCAGCCCGCCCCTCCTCCGGGCCGTATTCGCGGTAATGGCACTCTCAGCCACCGTGAGTTCTCTCCTTCTGGGAGTTCGTTGCCATCTTGCTCTGACTGGCTTGTTGCTCCTTTCCTTGCCAGTAGTCTCCTCATTGCAGTTCTATCTGGGGTATCCCTTGCGCGTGCTGTGTGGATGGCTCGCGCTACCCCTTCTCAATCTGGCCGGATTCGATGTTACCCTGGAGGGAACCAGCCTGCGTTGCAGCGATTTACTGGTCTCCATCGATGCCCCTTGCAGCGGAATCCGGATGCTCTGGGCTGGGCTCTTCCTCACCCTTGCACTGGCATATCTCTATCGTTTGAAGGCCAGGGCGGTGGTCACCGCCTTCGGCATTTCACTCTTTCTCTTGGTTATGGTGAACTCCCTGCGGACCGCCATGCTATTCCTCTTCGAAGTTCATCACCTTCAACAATTCGACTGGCTCCATGACTGCACCGGACTGTCCCTCTTCGCCTTCATGGGGGTGGTCATGATCCTGGTGATAAGACATCTTGCGGGAGAACGGCTATGCGCCATACCAGCCTCTTCTTGAGCGCATGTCTGGCTGCTGTGTTAGCCCCCCTCTGGCCACAAGAGAAATCTTGTGAAGGAGATGCCATCCCTTTTCCGGGTTGGCCTTCCACATGGTCTGCCAAGCCTTTGTACGAGCTTCCCCTCGAGCCGCAGGAGGAAACCTATGCCAAGTCTTTCCCTGGACGTATGGGGCGCTTCACCGATGGGGAATCGGAGTATGTCTTCCGTTGGGTGACTTTGGCCACAAGGAAACTCCATCCGGCCACTGATTGTTTTCGTGGAAGCGGCTATCAGATCCGGCCTCTGCCCCTCCAGGCCGATCCCGATGGGGCTACCTGGGGTTGTTTTGAAGCCTCGAATGAGCGTGTGAAGATGGTTGTTCAGGAGAAAATCACCGGCTCGGATGGAAGATCCTGGACCGATGTCTCCTCCTGGTATTGGGCGGCGGTCTTGGGAAAAACCGGGGGGCCCTGGTGGGCGGTCACCCGGACATCGGCACCTACCGGTAATTAATTCTTCAAAAGTGGCTATTACCAGACATTTCTATGTGGCAAGCACACTATCCATTTGTGGTATTGACTTATCTTTTTTATTATGGTAATGCTACCCTGCGTCTATACAGAAGAGGAGTGAGTGACCTATATTAATTGTTGTGATGAGATGACGGATAATGATCATTATGAATATATGATTGTGAGGCCATCCCATGACAGTAGTGATTGTGATTTTTGACTCTCCTTATTATATAAATCCCATTCTAAATTTGTTGTATTATCTGCAAGATGAAGGGCATACTGTTGTATTGATTGCCTCAGAAGTAGATCAGTTAATAACAGATGAGTTAAAGAGGCGGAATGTTCGGGTCTTTCTTACTGGCTCGCTGAAAAATAGAAGCCGGAGTCCACGCAAAGTATGGAAGCTGATTCACACAGGGATATTTCGTTATCGTGTGTGGAATATCATCGAACATGAAGGCCTTCAAGATTCCTTGTTCTGGATCGGAAGTGTTGATACGGCCTTGGAACTCGGTCCTAGTCTTCTCTTACGTAAATTGCGTTATGTTCTTCATTGCCACGAACTATTGGACAAGCATCAAAACAAGATTTCCCGTTTGAAAGATTTTGCTCAAGCAGCAGTGGCGGTCGTTACTCCCGAGCCAACACGCGCTTCTATTCTCCAATGTTGGTGGAACCTTCACCAGCCCCCTTTTGTTTTTCCGAACCGAATTCATAGTCAAATTCACAAATCGGTTAACCAGACTCCTGAGATTGAAAAAAAGGTGGAGGTGGTGAGTAGCCTTCGTGAGAATGGCAAGACAATCTTGCTTTATCAAGGTATCTTAATCCCAGAAAGATTCGATATCCTTAATATCACCAAATTTGCTGTTGAAAATAATGACAAGTATTCTTTTGTTATCATGTGCCATCACAATGAAAGAAAAATACTTGAATCAATCCCAAAGGGATGTTCCGGAGTGGTAGTTCTGGGTGGTGTTCCCACTCCCAATCATCTACGCGTGACCGAGAAAGCTGACATTGGAATCGTGTGTTATGACTACTCATCGATGAACACGATTTTTTGTGCTCCGAATAAAATCTGGGAATATGCGTTGTTTGGACTACCAATGCTAGGTAATGATGTCCCTGGTCTGGTGAATACTGTAGAAAAAAGTGGTTCTGGAGTCTGTGTGAACTTCTCGGATTCAAACGCTATCAAAAAAGCGATACAAAGAATCGTTGATCAATATTCCACCTTCCAGAAGAATGCACGTACATTTTATGAAAGTTACGACTCACACAGAACGTTACGAAGAGTGCTTGAGTATTGTGATAGACAATAGGTTTGTGTCTGATATCCGCAGATACCCTATTAGTTTGTATTAAAGTCTCATTGGTTATCCGGCAGCCGTTTCAGAATCGTTACTCCCCACACTCCCAATCCCACTAGGAGCAGGACCACCAACGTATTGAGTATCCAACTTTGAAACTCCTCGCGTTCCGCTTTCCCCCAGGCTGGAGAAAAAGCGGCATTATTTTGCACTGGGCCGATTGTCCACTCCGGGAGTACCCGTAGCGCCAAGGCGTCATTCGAGATGAGCTGAGCGGTTTCGTAACTGGGTGAGGTGACATCCTTGTTGCCGAAATAAAGGGAGTAGGTCTCCTCTGGGCGGGGATGGAAGTAGAGCACACGGCGGTTCCAGATCAGACGCGCGCTGCGAATGGTCAGGGGCGGGTTGTCGCCATTTCTCACCAGCAGACGGATTAATGGGGCCTGCTGGGTGTCCACATCCAGCTCAAGGCCCGCTTTGGCCGCTCCAGGAATCCGGTGGATTACACCATGGAAAAAGGTCCGGTAAGTGTCTTCCTTTCCTGTGTCAGAAATCTGCACCTCGACTGGCCTGGAAAAATACGTCTCCGCCACTGTCAGCGAAATAGAAGACACGGGCAGATGGAGTTCCCCGAGTGTGATGAAGGTGTTGCCCTGTTCATCCTGTGTGGCCGTGGGGTCGTAGATCGTTACTCCATCCGTGATACATAAGTCTTGTTTGCGTCCCCCGCTGTGCGCGGTGAATCCATCCACCCGGAAGGGAGCCGATTGGGAACCATTGGCCGAGAACACTAGGTCACGGTATTGGAGATGAACCGCATCCGTCTCTTTCGGCGCCGGGGTATCTTTACTGATGGTGATCCGTAAGAACTGGAAATCTGTGGCGGTCAAGGGAAGGGTGGTTTTACGGAGATTGACGCGCGAGGAGTAGTCGAAGATGGCATCCTCGGTCAAAGAGGTCCAAGATTGCCGATCGGTGCTGCCCTCCACCAGTACTGTCTTCCGGAAATCCCTGTTAGAGGTTACGACCTCGATGGAATCGATTTTTTCTGATCGTTGAAACTTATCCACCACAAACTGATCGGCCGTATCTGTCTCTACAAACTCCTTCACAGCCAGTGACAGGGTTTTCTCTGGAACTGCTGGCGTGATGTCTTCGTAAATGACATAGGGTGTTTCCTTCCCCTGGCCATCATAGAGTCGTAAATCCGGAAAACCGGCGCGGACCTTGACGATGACTGTGGCTGAGAGTGGAAGGCGCGCTGTCTCGCTGGTAGTGGTTCCCGCCTTGACCGGTGCGGTCCACTTGTAATCCTGGGGACTTGCGGCGTATGTGGTGGCCACTGTCAGAAGGCTGCAAGCCACGAATGCAGCTTGCAGCATAACGCGTGAATGGATGTGCGTTTTCATGAGGCCACCTCGCCATTTTGTATCTTCGAGAGAATCCGAGCCGAGAAACGGTGATAGAGGAACGAGGCGCTGATCAGCAGCAGACCGAGTACGATCAGCGAGAGGATGCGGTATGGGGTGGCGACCTCGGCCATGTCCTGAAGCAACACCTTCAGGGCGGTCAAGGCAAACAGCCCGATGGAGGCCTGGCGCATGCCCCTCTGATTCTGGATGAAGCCGAGAATCATCAGAGCGATGGAGAAGAGCGCCCACAGGACCGAGAGCGAGGCCAGACGGGCTGGCGGGACATAGAAGTGAAAGAAGGCTGACACCTCGATATTCAGGCAGACAAACAACAGCAGGCCGAACAAGCCAAACAAGGAGTTCACGACCTGTGGCCGCATGTCCCCTAGTAGATTCTGGTTCCGGTTGTGCATCCAGGGGAAAAGGAAGACCGCCGCGAGGACCGAGGCGGTGGTCATGAGGCGTTCGCCCAAGAGATAGGTGTATCCCTCTTTGAAAGCGAAGGCGGGTTCCGCGAAACCAAAGATTTGGTCGTAGTCATGGAAGAAGAACTTCACCAGGCAGATCCCCATGACCACAAATGAGCCAGACATGAGCCAACGGTTATTCAAGCGTGTGGCCGCCCACAGCAAGGTGACCGCCTCGGCGGCCCAGAACAGGGTGATCCAGTGGCCGGAGAAGAGGATTGGAACTGTCAGGAAGAGCAGAATCGAGGCCTTACCCAAGAGCATCACCAGCGCGGCCAGATTCTCCGGGGAGCGCCGGTACAAGATGTTGGCTAAAATTAGGAACAGGCCCGCATAACTCAAGGAGGCGAAGGCCGCCGCGTGACGGGAAGCGAAATACTGGGTGATGAAGATGAAGGTGAAGCTGAAGGCGATGAAAGTGTTGGGAAGCGTGATTGAGAACTCGGCCACCTTCGCCCGGCTTTGGCTGATGAAGTAGTAACCGAAGGGTACCAGGGTGTAGATCAGGAAGAAGAGATTTAAGAAAAAGATGGTCGGCCAAAACGCTTCTTGATGGTACCGATCAAAAACCCATGCGCTGAAGAGTAGCCAGGTGCAAGCAAAGCCAAGGTTATTCAACAGATTCCAGCGTTTGATAAAAGCGATCGAGAGGATTCCAGCGTTAAGGATCGTCATGTAGGACATCAATGCGATCTCGTTGGACTCCTTTGATCCAATAACCATCGGGGTGGCGAAACCACCGATCAAACCGAGGACCGCGAGCCACTTGGTGTCGTACAAGAGCGAAAGCCCACCCGCCAATGCGGTGACCATGACCATCAAGAGAAAGGCGAGTGGTTGCGAAAGCAGGTGGTAGACCGCGTATCCCGTGAATGTGGAGGCATACAGCACCGCTATTCCGCCTCCGATGAGGTTGAGCCCAAACATACCGAGGTTCTTGCGCCGCGAGAACTCGCCCAACACCAGGCAGCCAATTCCCGCGAGATAAGCCATCCCGACCCGTCCCGCTGGGGTGATCCAGTTCCGGTCGAAGGAGTACTTCAGGAAATATGCGATACCGAGCACCATGATGGTGACTCCGGCGATGAGGAGCCATTTCTGGCCGAACCAAAGCTCCGCCTGATTGTCCGGAAGGCCAAAGGATTCCGGGAAGGTTTGCTTTTCAACCATGGGCGGGTGTGGCAGTGGCTCCTTGACACGAGGCTGAGTGGGCGGGATGGGTGGAGAAGTTGTTTCCCGCAGTTCAGCCTCCATGAGTTCTTCAGCAGGCTCTTCTGACGCCATCGCCGTAACCGGTTCAGGTTCAGTTTCCGGTTCAGCGGGAGTGAGACACTTCACAACCGTGGCTTCGAGATCCTCCATCCGCTGCTCCAGACCGGTCAGGTTCGAGGAGAGTGACTTCGAATGGAGCTTCACCTGCATCAAATCCTGTTTCGCGGAGTGGATGGACTGAAGCAGGGTCAGATCTTGATTGCAGTAGATACATCTGGAATGTCCGGAGATGACTGGTTTCTTGCATGCTGGACAAAACATCTTGGATGCCTCCTTGTGAAGTAAGCATGAAGTGTTGTTTATTCTCAATCCAATTCATCCGCCCCCCCACCCCTTTAGTGTCATTATTTTTCCTCCCCCCTGGTGGGGGAGGGTAGGGTGGGGGGGATCTCCTGTGAGACTACTTGATATCTTTCTTGATAATGTCACACCGCCCACGTAGCCCATCCTCCTCGAAGACCAGAGAGGTGTTGATCTTCTCGAAGGCTTGCAGCAGTGAAGGAGCATCACTCCGGACTTTGGGCTGCCCAGGGTGGCCATAGACAGTCGACTCGTAGGTCTTGAACTCATCATTCCAGACGTATTCGCCCCCACCGGGACAGGTGAGTCTGGTGTACCAGAAGTGCTCGTGAAAATCGACAGCGGATTTTTTGGGAGCCAGGCGGTGCCACTCGTTCAGGATGGGCAGATTCCCCCAGGAGCGTTCTCTCCGTACCGATTCAAGTGAATCTCGTGAAAGGAGATCGAGTATGGTTAGGGCTCCCTGGCTCATATGGATTTCCATATTTGAGGGGTTTTTCTGTGTATGTGGTGTGGACTTCGTTTCTGTGGTGGCACCCATGACATAACTCATTTCGGATTTGAGGAGGTCTTCATTAAGAGAGAGGATCAACCGTTTGGGAGTGACCGCATAATGGAGCGTGGGAGTCCATTCGCCCGTGGCGTCGCGGACCGAGATGCGGACATAGGAGCGGTCGTTTTCAGTGATGGTTTCCCAGCTGGTCATGCCCGGGGCGGTGCCCTCGATCATGCCACGCAGAGCGGGGAGAAAAGCGGTCAATGTCAGGCTGTTGCCTACATCGAAGACCACCGAGAGGGGAACGAGTTGATGGTTCTTTACGAGAAAATCCCAGGCGGCTGTCTCGCCCTTTGTGTCTTGAACTTGGCCCAGTTGCTCCCAGAATCCCGACTCCCCCGCGATGAGGGTGATCCAGTTCCCCAGCCAGCTGAATCCGATCCGGGCCAGGGCCGATCCCGGCGAGAGGATCATTCCAAGGTCTCGGTTCAAACGCTCGGCCTTGGAGTCAAAAGAGAAACTCAGCTGCAGGAGCGGATTCGCGCAGAATTCGGTGGCATCCGGAAGGTCTTGGGGGGCCCCAGCGATTCCGGTCAGATCACGGTACTCTGTACCTGCGATGAGGGGGCGTATCGAGAGATCAGCGGCGAGGCGTTCTCCACTGACCGTGAAACGAATCGCGATCGGATCGAAGAACCGCCGCCAGTTCTGCTGATAATGCGTACGGAACCACTCATAAGACTGTTTCTCTCCCGTGGTGACGGTATCTCCCGGGAGCTCGGCGATCGGAGTCAAGAACTCCAGGTTGCCATAGACAGAGGAGGTCACGCCATCCCCGGAAACCGAGACTGCGCCTAAGCCATCCTGCTGATTTTTCAAGCCTTTCAGCTGAGCCGGAAGTTGTACTCCCGGTCCCGATATCCCAGAGGCTATCTGGACCAGGCTGGCGGCCTGGATCTCCGATAGCGCGGCTGCCGCGCGGGTACGGCGTGAAGAGTAGATCCGCCAACGTGGCCCGCACCAACGGCGGATGGCTCCATCGGTCACCATCAGCAACGCGGTCTCATCTTTGTGGCCACGCGGGTAGCGTCCACGAAAAAAGGCATATTCATCTAGTGAGGCCATGGAGGGTGTTCCGCCCTGGGCAGTGGTCAAGATCCGCTCCAGTTGGTAGAGCGAGTTGGAGACCACCACCACCTGGCCAACCGTGGCCATGTAAGAGCAGACCCGCCGTTCTGGCGAATCTACACCGGTGTATGAGACTCCACGGACTGTACCGGAGACAGAATGAACCTCTGCTCCGTTGGCGCGGGCTGCGTTGTGACGCGCGATCAGGGCGAGTTGCAGGAGAGCGGGGTTGGGAGCTTCAAACAGGACCGCCACATCCGAGCCGGTCCGCAGGTATGGATCGGACCCGGTCAGGGCGGTGCTGGAGACCAGAGAAGGCCCCAGAACCCGTGAGAGGATATCGGGAGCCAGGCAGAGTTGGCGTTCATACCTTGCCCGGGTACGGGCATTCTCCGCGCGTGTTTCGACCAGGCCATATACCGGCGTGCCCTGCTTCTCGGTCTCATCCATCATATCCAGCATGGCCTGGAAGGAAGGGAAGAACAGCGCGTGCTGGTCAGCGGGAATCGCGGTGGCGAGTGGATCCAATGCTGGCTTGACCCCCTTCAGGTATTTGCTCCAATCATAAGCGGTGGTGGTGATGCCCTCGATGGAATCGAGCGGGACTGTTTCTGTAGTGGGTTTAATGTTCCAGAGAGCACGGTCGAGTTGCAGGTTCTCGCTGACCGCGCGTCCTCCGGTGAAGAGGGAATAGGTCTGGTCGAATTCGTCCGGGCGGATAGGCCGGTTGGATTCTTCACCGGTCCCTGGGGTGGTTTTTCCCTGCTGTTTGTTGACCTCCTCGACCTGGTGACGGAACCAGGCACTACCCGGAAGCCTGTGTCTCCAGAGGTTGTCGTAATGGTCTTTTTTTACCTCCAGAAAATGGCTCTTAGCGGAGTCCTGCTCCTTCGGTGCTTGGGAGACCGTAAAGTCCACATAACTCATGCCTGAGTGGTCATCCTTCGGGAAGAAGATCCGGCCTGAGGGTGGCTTACCTGAGGCGGTCTGGATGGCGAGATGGGTAGAGGCCAAGAGTGTGGAGAAGGACTCCCTCCATATCTCCCTCTCGCTCAGATTGGACAGATACATCTCCTCACCTGCTTGGCCTACCGCATAGGGCTGCAGGTATTTGATTTCCATCCAATGGCGTGGCCATTGGGCCTCTTTGCCGGTGGTTGTCGATGGCCAACTTCCCGCTGTAAGAGTCACATCTTTGAGAGAGAGATAGTAGTAGTCATCCGCACTAGCCTGCGGACAGAGCAGCATTCCCGTGAGTAATCTGAAAACGACAAAGGTTGATATGAACTGTCTCATGGTACCCAACCTCCTTGATGGTGGGGATTCGATGAATTTTTTTCTTCTACCTCAGATTAAGAGTGGTCCTTTGTGCTTACGTTCAGTTGTTAGCCGGGGGCAAGGCAATGTTGCTCTATCGTTCGATGGTTCCCCAATACCGCCGCCCCCGGAGTGAATAGTCCTTTCCGCGTTCCGGGGACGGCGGCTTTTGAATATGTGTGAATGATCAGATGGCGTTGCCTTGTCCCCGGCTAACAACTGAACGTTGTTCATTGCGCATTCTGTCTTCACATCGGCCGTTGGCGTGTGAATCCTTTCCCGCGCCATAGAACGAGAATGGATTCTCGTTCCAGCGAGGTGTTTCCATTGAACCATCAGCTCTTTTCCACGTTCTTATTCCATACCTTGAGTCCCCAGCTGGCGAGTAACAGAATTCCGGGAATACACAGCAGCGGGTTTGCGCCACCGGGGAGACGGCCGTTGACCACCCACTCCGTGACGCAGAAGATGAGAAAGCCGCCCAAGGCCACTCCACCACCCACTACCTCCCAGCGCCATCCCAGGGCAAAGCCCGCCAGCATCAACCCCATGGCGAAAAACTCAGTCTGGACTGATGGGGGTTGACGGGTAAGGTCCGGAATTCCCTCGCCCATCATGAACACTGTTATCAGGATGAATAACGCCAGACCACTTACACGCGCCAGCCAACGGACACTTGCCGATAGGATTCTTTTTTCTGCCTCCGCCACTATTTCATCCCTCCTATTTTCGGTTGTGATTGGCAGCCGGATGGCTGCTCCTGCCTTTCTGTATTGCAGGGAGAGTGCCGTTTGGAATGACAGCCCTGATGATCCCCCTAAGTGAAGCCAGATGCGAGGGTTAGTTTTCATTTTCTTCATATGACCTCTTCCCTTGTTGCCGTAAGAAGAGACACAATGTGTATCCTTTGTCTGCAAAGATTGTCTGATCACGCAGGAGCTACCTGAAGATGACGAGAGATAAACTTCCCCCCGATTACCGTCAGTTTCTGGAACTTGTGACCGCCTCGACCGAAACGAATCCCTTCGGCGTGAAACGCGCGGAATTAGAATCCCAACTGACTGGCCCCACCTTCTCGACGGATTCCCTCAACCTCTCGAATTGGGAGGAATGGCAGCGGAGGGCTTTGGAGATTGCCCGCCGGCTTGATGACTGCCTCGCCTCTCTGGGCACAACTCCGCCCAGAGACTGGAGCCGTTTCCCCAAGGAGGACCGGATCCTCTTGCGTAATGGCATCTGGATCTGGATCTACACCCGTTACCGGGAAGCCCTGGATCACCATATTCATCTCTGCGAGACGCATGTGGAACAGGAACCGAGAGTGGGCGGGGAGATCTTCCATGACTTCAAGGCGGATCTCGGACGGTTCTTCAACTTAACAGAGGGACCCGGCTACCGGAGTGAACCGCTGGAGATGAATGAGGCGGATGTCGCGGATGTGTTCGCCTTCTGTTTCCAACTGCGGCGGGGATTCCTGGGGATTGTCCGGCGTATTGTGGGGATTGCCCCGTGTGTGGTCCAGCTGCGTCAGTCGGTGTGGGAGTCGATTTTCACACGGAGGCTGCTGTGGAGTTTTCAATATCTGAAGGACCGGATGGCCAACTTCTCAACCCTGATCCTGGGTAAATCCGGCACTGGCAAAGACCTGGTGGCGGAGGCGGTGGGGATGTCTCAGTTCATCCCTTACCTCCCACGTGAGGATCGTTTTGTCTTGAACTTCATGCGCGGTTACCGGGCGGTGAACCTCTCCGCGCTGACTCCCACACTCATCGAGGCCGAGCTCTTTGGCCATGCCAAAGGGGCCTTTACCGGTGCGGGCGCAGCCTCCAAGGGGCACCTCGAACTCTGCTCCGAGCATGGCGCGTTGTTCCTTGATGAGATCGGCGACCTCTCGCCTGAGATTCAGGTCAAACTCCTGCGAGTGCTCCAGTCGCGCGAGTTTTATCCGCTTGGTGACCGGACCCCACGCTATTTCCAGGGGCGCATCCTCTCCGCCACCAACCGTGACCTTCCCGCTCTTGTGGCGGAAGGACGAATGCGGGAGGATTTCCTCTACCGTGTCGGGGCCACTGTAATCCGTGTCCCTCCGCTACGGCAGCGCCTGGAGGAACGGGCGGAGGAAGCCGCTGTTTTGTTGCCCCACTTCCTCGAAAAGCTTTTAGGGCATGTGGAGGGAGAGGTTCTTGCGGACATCGGGAAGAAGATTGGAGCCCTGATCTCCTCGGGGTACTCGTGGCCGGGGAATGTCCGTGAATTTGAGCAATGTGTCCGGACACTCTTGGTGGCCTCGGAGTATGACTCGCCGGTGGGCGGGAAAGTGGAACGGACTGGACTGGCCCGGCTGTTCGAGCGTATGGAGAAAACCGAGGCCGGACTGGATGAGGTAATCCGTGTGTATTGCCGTCATGCGATCGCCCGCGCGGGATCTTTTCAGGAGGCCTCACGGAGACTGGCAGCGGACTGGCGGACAGTCAGAAAATACGCAATGGAGGAGAACGCCGATGGAACAGATTAAGAAATTCTTCCAGGAACATGACTTGCTCGCGCGATATCTCGGTATGGAACTCGTGGAGGTGGGGAAGGGCAGCGCGGTGGCACGCATGGAGATCAAGGAAGAGCACCTGAATGGAGTTCGCACGATTCATGGTGGCGCCCTCTTTTCCTTGGCCGATTTTGCTTTTGCCGCGGCCTGCAACTCCCATGGCAATATCGCGGTCGCCATCCAAGCCAGTATCAGCTTTATCCGGGCTGTCTCCACCGGGATGCTCACTGCGGTGGCCACCGAGGTCTCCGCTGAGAAAGCTCTCGGGAATTACGAGGTCAAGATTACCGATGAAAAAGGCGATTTGGTCGCCATCTTCCATGGCGTGGCTTATCGCAAACGGGAATCGCTGTTGGAAACTTTTGGGTGAGAATAAATGACATCATCTTTCAATATAAATGAGTGGTTAGAAATCCTCCTGGCGAAATTACGCTCCGCTTATGGAGAGCGTCTTTTGTTTGTGGGGCATACGGGCAGCTGGGTGCGTGGCGAAGCGCGGCCCGAGAGTGATATCGATGTGAATGTGATTCTCGATCAGGTTCATTTCGAGGATATTCTGCATTACCGTGAACTGGTGGCGGAGATGCCGGACCATGAGAAGGCCTGTGGGTTTATCTGTAGCCGGGAGGAGATCCAGGCCTGGCCCAAGAATGATTTATTTCATTTCATCAATGGCTGCAAGGTCCTGCATGGTGGTTTCGAGGGTCTCGTGCCCACGCCTTCGCGGCAAGATCTGATCGGCTACATCAAGACCGCCACCTCGATGCTCCTGCATGGAGCTCGTCACAGTGTGATCTACTCCCAGGATCTGGTCCAGGAGGTTCATAACCTGGAAATGGCCTACAAGATCAGCTTCTTCATCCTGCAGGTCTGGGTTTTCTTGACTGAGAACCGCTACGTCCTGACCAAGAAAGAGATGTTGGCGGCACTGGCTGACCCCAGCGATCAAGAGGTTCTGCGGGTGTGCCTCGCATGGGGCCAGTTGGGTTCCGAACGCGAGGCCTATCCGCAACGGTTTTTCTCACAAATGGTGGCTTGGAGTAGTAGTATGTTACTTCGGGCAACCCGCTTGGAGTTCAACCTTTAGGTTGTTGTTTGTTGTATGTTGTTCACGTTTGAGCGTGCCGGGGCAACCTGAAGGTCGAACTCCAAACGGGCAGCCCGGAGCAGTGGATTACTTTTAGTCCGGTATGAAAGGTGAGCATCATGTTCCTCTTCTCAGATCTCTCGGAAACAAGCATGTCGTGGTTTTCTCCATTAGTCCTTTGTGGATTACTCCTTTCACTTGCTCCAGGTTGGTCCGCCTCTCTCGAGTGGTCTGATTTTCCCCCCGTGGAGCAACTCCCGGTCATTGAGGGATTACCCGACCCACTGGTGATGAGAGATGGCACACCCGTGAAGACAGCTGCGGACTGGGGTAAACGCCGTGAGGAAATCAAAGCCATGCTCCTCTTCTATGAGTATGGCCATGTTCCACCCGCGCCGGACAATATGAAGATCGAGGAGGTCTCCTCGCAGGAGGTTTATGGTGGCTTGGCTGTAGAGAAGCGCCTTCTGCTCTCGATGGGGCCCGGCCTCAAGGTGACCTGCAATATCCGTACTGTCATTCCCAAGAGTGACCATCCCCTGCCAGTCCTAGCCCAGAACACCCCGAGTCTGGGGCATGTCCCCATCGAGGAGGAGATTCTCAAGCGCGGTTATATCGTGGCCGAGTACCAGCGGACCGATCTGGATCCAGATGAGAACAATAATGCCGGCTGTGCCCAGAAGGCCTACCCCGATTACGACTGGGCGACACTCGCCGTGTGGGCCTGGGGCGGAAGCCGTCTGGTCGATTACCTCTTTACCCTGGACTGTGTGGATAAGGACAAGATTGCCATGACCGGCCATTCACGGGGCGGCAAGACCGCATTGCTCGCGGGGGCCCTAGATGAACGCATCGCCTTGGTGGCTCCGAATGGTTCGGGTTGTGGTGGCGCAGGCTGTTACCGGATCGAGGGTAAAGATTCGGAAACTCTAGACCTCATCACCAAGCCCGACCGGTTTTGCTACTGGTTCCATCCCCGTTTCCGTACCTTCGCTGGCAAGGAGAAGCAGCTCCCCTTTGATCAGCACTTCCTGAAAGCATTGGTTGCTCCGAGAGCCCTGCTCAGTACCGATGCCCTCGGGGATCTGTGGGCCAACCCATCCGGAACCCAGGCCACCTATTTGGC
>CAYRBI010000092.1:0-21099 GCA_964422415.1 uncultured bacterium
CACGGTAGGATTGATACCAGTCATTGCCATAAATCTGCTGGTCATGGAACAACCACGCGCCGCGCTTCTCCCACAGCATGGGCGCCTTGTGAGATGAGAAGCCCTCCACCAGGACCGGAAGCCAATTGTCACCCCCCTGGAGTGTAAACTCCGCGAAACCGCGTGGGTCGGCCTTGATCCGCCGGGGGAAACCGGGCATGTCTTTCCCGTGATCGGATTTGACCATGGCCAGATTCTTCCCATACAGCTCGCGTTGATGCTCGGCGGGTTTATAATCGCTGTCGATATTTCCATAGGGCATGACGAATAGATGCGATTCGATCTTGTCTCCCTTTTCCAGACGGTTGATCGGACCGGGCGTGGTGAGAAACATTTCGGTCCACTTGGTCCCACCACAGGCGCTCAGTCCAAAGGAGTCAACCGGTTTGCCCCCCAGGATCCCCTCAAAGAGGTTCACAAAGAAGCACATGTTGCCATTCTTGTGGGAATAAGCTGCAGAGAAGGGAAACTGCTTGGCAAGTGGAACTCCCTCGAGCACCCACTTGTCATCCTCGACGGGAATATCCACCACCTTGGTCTGTCCATCAGCTCCGGTGTAGGCCACATGCGGCCAAATGGTGCCAACTATATATGCCCCAGCATTGAGGAAACGCAGGTTGTGAGTGGAGTTCTCATCGATATCGACTGGCTCAAGAACCTCATGAACCATCTTGATGAAGCAACGGGATTCATCATCCTGGGGCATCTCGAAGATCTCGAGTGTGGTCTTGATCTTGCCATCCTCGGTCAGGTAATCGAGCGCGAAGTTGGATAGATTGGGTGAGGTCAGATAAATGCGTGTGTCTTGCAGCAGGTTGTTAATCCATTTCCCGCCCGACTTGTAACGCAACATGCCAATCACCGAGACATGGTCATACTGCGGCGCCGATTCCCAAGGAGTATTCGAGATTCCACGTACATCCGCCAACAGGTAATTGCGGTCATCATCCCGTGGAAATTCGAAGGGGACATAGCAAAAGGTTTCCGAGGGCCCCAGGGAGGCGTGGAAGTAATGATGGAAGAAACGGATCGAGGAGATCTGCTTGAGTGGATGGGTTCCCCAGTTAGCGAAGAGATGATAAACCCGTCCTTTGAAGGGTTGCTTATCGGAGAGATGAATTGGCGCATACGCCTCCCCATAGGGCAGATCCTCCTCCTCCTTGCCCTCTTCCTTCTCGCCAGCGAAGTTCTTACAGACCTGAACCTGAACCGGCAGCGGGAAACCATACTCATCGGTTAGGACCGAGGCCTCGATGGTCCCGTAGGTGTTGCGTACATTGCAGATAATCTCTCCCGAGGCGGGCTGAGGCGCGGACGCTGCCTTGAGTGAGACTTTCATGCCAACCTCATAACGCTGGTTGGGATTGATCCAGCCCTCTTCGAAAGAACGTGGCCCACGGAAGTCGGTGGTGATTTCGAAGAACCCCTTGTCGGGACGATATCCCTCGAGGATTCCCCCAGTCAGGTCGAACTTGACCCGTTCCGGATGAAGCTCCCACTGCACCAGGTTCACTAGCTCATGGGGATTCGCGGCCGCACATAGGATAACCCCCCAGGAGCGGGGTCCCTCCTTACTGGCGGGGAATTGCTTGGAGGTCTGGAAAACGCCACTCACCTGGGGGCCCTCCGCTCCCAGGTCGGTGCCCTTGCTGGAGCTGGCCAGATCGATGACTGCCGCGGTATAACCACCACGCATAACCACCTCGGGATCAGCGGCTCGTTTGGGCAGGGTCATGGGGCTGATGACTCCCCCCTCCCAGGCCAATAACACGGGCGGGACTGGGGCGCGCGGCGTCACATTCAAGTTGATGAACACCCGCCGGGCATAAGCATATACAGCGAGCTCGATATCCGCAGTCACCCCCTCAGACTTGAAATCGCGGATATGGATCTCGTACATCTGGGTGCCGAACGAATAGATGTTCACCCGTCCGGGGCCGGTGAGCGGTTTGCCGTTAAGAGAGGGAACAATTCCCTTTTCATTTAGAAGGTTTGCGCCAGCGGACTCGAAGCGTGATAATTTCGCATCCTTCAGGTCAATGGCCAGGGTATAGGTCTTCCCCTCGACCAGGAGCACGTCGCGTGCAGCAGTGGAATACTTTACATTCACCGTGCACTGATCCTGGGTGGGTGCAAACGCAGAGGCATTCAAGGTGAGGATGATGGTGAGGAACGAGAGCCAACGGTTCATCATGGTCAACGTCCTTTGGATAAGGTTAAGGAAGTGTAACCCAATTCCATGATCCCAATGAAACCCCAAAACACAATTACAATTGTCATTCCCGCATATAACGCCGCGCCTACCTTGGGAAAGGTTTTACGATCATTACACCCACTTTCAATTCCGATTCTGGTTGTCAATGATGGCTCCACCGATGAAACCCTGGCGGCTGTCACTGGAGAGCAGGTGACTTGGAAGGTGGTCTCACACCCCCACAACAAAGGCAAGGGAGCCGCCTTGAAAACCGGGTTTTATGAAGCCGGCGAGGCCGGTTTCACCCATGTACTCACCTTTGATGCCGATGGCCAGCACCCTCCCGAAGCCATCCCAACCTTTCTGGAAGCCTGTGCACGGAATGAGGATGCCATCCTGGTGGGGAACCGTTTCGCGGATGAGACCATCGCGGCGATGCCCTGGGTACGGCGACTTTCGAATGGTCTCTCTTCAACCTTGATTTCCCTCGCGGCGCGTACCTCGATCCCCGATGCCCAATGTGGAATGCGGATTTACCCCCTGTGGATCTTTGAGTCCATGATGTTGGAGTCGGATGGGTATGCCCTGGAGACTGAGGTGCTGGTAAAGGCGGGCAGGCGTGGGATCGAGGTGGAAAACATTCCTATCTCATGCCACTATCCGGCCGGAACATCCACCAGCGGTTATCGTGCCTGCGCCGATTCATGGCGGATCGCTAAAGTGGTGGTACGATCATTACGGGAAGGCTCATAGAGGTATGAAGTTTAAAGTTTTGACATTTGGCTGCCAGATGAATGTTTATGACACGGGACGCATCGAGCGCTACCTGGTGGCCAGTGGCCATGAGCCTGCCTTCACCGAGGACATGGCGGACCTGCTCATCATCAACACCTGCGCTATCCGGGATACCGCCGAGTCACGTGTGTATGGGACGCTGGGTAGATTGGTTCAATTCAAGCGTGAGAAGCCTGGCCGCATGATCGTGGTCGCTGGCTGCATGGCACAGAAGGAGGGCGTGAACCTGCTACGTGGCCCGGGAGTGGTGGATGTGATCGTGGGAACTCATGCCATCCCCCACATACCCATGTTGATCGAACGCGCCGCCGCTGGCCTCGGTCCCCAGGTGAATACCGCCAAGGATGAGCAAGACCTGTTTGATGATCCCACCTACATCCCACTCCATTCCGGTGTTCTCAGGTATCCGGCCTTTGTTTCGATCATGCAAGGCTGCAATAAGGTCTGCACCTATTGCGTGGTCCCTTACACACGCGGCAAGGAGGTATGCCGCCCCCCCGAGGCGGTAGTGGAGGAGTGCTACACCTTGGTCCGCCAGGGTTACCGGGAGGTGACCCTCATCGGACAGAATGTGGATTCCTACCGGTATGAGGGGGTGGATTTCGCCGGCCTGCTCAGACGCGTCAGCCGGATCGAGGAACTCTCGCGTGTCCGTTTCACCACCTCGCACCCACGGGACATCACCCCCAAGTTGATCGACACCGTGGCCGAATGCCCCACCATCTGCGAGAGCTTTCATTTCCCGCTTCAAGCGGGGAGCAACCGTGTCCTTAAAGACATGCGGCGGGGGTACACGGTTGAGGAGTACTTCGAGAAGCTGGCCTACCTGGAGAGTGTCTTCGGCTCCCGGAAAGCACAACCCTTCTCCTATGGTATCTCGACCGACTTGATGGTTGGTTTCGCCAACGAAACCGAGAGTGAATTCGAGGAGACCCTCTCAGCGGTCAAACGCGCAGGCTGGGATAGCGCCTTCATGTTCAAATACTCACGCCGCGAGGGAACCGCCGCTTACCGCTGGGAGGACCAGATCTCAGAGGAGGAGAAATCCGAGCGTCTGGCACGGCTCATCGAACTCCAGGAATCGATCAGTCTCTCAATCAATCGCCAAGCGCTGGGACACACCACCGAAGTTTTGATCGAGGGCATTCCTGGATATGATCCGGAGCTCTCCCTCGAACGCATTAAAGCCCGTACCCGCACCAACAAACCGGTGGGTATCGAGCTTCCCGTGGATCCCGCTTTATGTCCTGCTGTGGGCGAGACCACCTTTGCGTTGATCACGGAATGCAAACCGGTCACACTAAGGGGAGAATTGGTATTCGCGGAAGCGGCGCTGAGCGGAACGGCAAGTTCAATTCACACAAGCGCCTGAATCCCGCCGGTCCCATGTGGAGAAGGGAGCTGAGGAAGCCATGATCGCCATTCGCGGTGTCTATGATGGGAAGACATTCAAGGCTCTTGAGGATGAGGTGGTACCCACCATTAATGGAGAGGTTCCTGTAGCCCTCGTTTTTCTGGGTGAATCCAATGAGGTTGTGAAAGAAAAACGGGAAGCCGCGGCACAGAGCTTGCGTGCACTTAGGGAACGTATGGAACCACTGGGGTGCAACGTGAAGGACCCGGTCGATGGTTCACGAATGAGCGCCGCCATTGAGGACATGCGTGCGCTTCGAGAAGAAATTGGACCAGTTGATGTGAATATTAAGGATCTGATCGAAGATGGCCGTTACCGTTGATTACTCCCATCAAGTGGTGATTGACGCATGTGTTGCCGCGAAATGGTTTCTTCGTGATGAAGATTTTGTCTGTGAAGCCGACCAGCTACTTATTGACGCCAGTGAGAACCGAATCCTCCTTATAGTTCCAAATCTGTTTGATTATGAAATCTCCAATGTCTTGTTAACTGCTGTAAGAGGTAAGCGTCTTACTCCAGAGCAAGCACAACGTTTTCTGAGAGATCTACAAGAAATAAAACTTGTTCGTATCGATGATCATTCACTTGGTGAGAGGTGGTTTTCGCTAGCACGGACCATGGGTTCTTCGGTCTATGATGCCGCCTATGTCATCCTTGCTCAGTCATGTGAGGCTCATTTTGTAACTGGAGATCGACGGCTTTTAAGAAAGATCACCCCAGAATTTCCCAATGTCCATTGGATTGGAAACTACTCTCTTGCGAACATCGAACACAATCATGATTCAAAATGGTAGTTGAAAGAAACTCCTGCATGAAACTAATTGATCTTCACCAAACTAATTCCCCCATGTCCCCTCCCCTTGATCTCTCCCATCTCCTTCCTATCACCGGGGCCGTGGGCATCCCCGTCTCACGGCGTCACATCTTCCTGTGTTGCGATCAAACCCATCCCAAGTGCTCTACGAAGGAGCGTTCATTGGTGGCCTGGGAGTATCTCAAGAAACGATTACGCGAACTGGAACTCTCCGGACAAGGTGGCATCAACCGGACCAAGGCTAATTGCTTGAGGATCTGCCAGGCGGGACCCGTCGCCGTGGTTTACCCCGAGGGGGCATGGTACCATTCCTGTGATCCTCCCGTACTGGAAAGGATTATCCAGGAGCACCTGATCGGCGGTGAGCTGGTGAGAGACTACCTGATTTTGGAGCATCCACTGCCTCGATGAATGCCGTTTTTTCGTGGTTGACCGAACTAATCACCAGTGGAGCGATCCTGATCCTGGCGCTTTATCTCAGCGCACCGCTCTTTCATCTCATCCAGACCTCGCGTCAACGGCGCTACTATTATCAGCGTGTTTCCGCTGGGACACTCAATCCCCATGGATTCGAGGCACGTCTCGCCTTGGGGGAGATTCATGCCGGATCACACCGCTGGGCCAAGGCGGAGAGCGAGCTTCTGATGGCGGTCGAGCTCAATCCAGACCATGCCTCCTGCCGTTCGCTTCTCGGACGGGTGCTGTTCCGTCGCGGGAAGCACCGGGAGGCGATTGGCCAACTTGAGAAAGCGCTGGAGATCCGTCCCGAAGAGGGCTATGGTGAAACTCACTTGCTGATCGCACGGTGTTATGAACTCCTTGGAGAGAAGGACCGGGCCATTGAGTGGTACCGGGCCACCATCCGTAGGAACAGCTCGATGTGCGAGCCGGTATACCGTCTGGCGCTGGTACTTAATGATTTGGGACGGCGGGAGGAATACCATGCCGAGCTCCAGAACACACTCAAGACCTTCGCTCCGCACACCCGCCGTCATTATTGGCTCAACCTCCGGTTCAGCTTGATGGCAAAGATCAGATTACTGGCGGGTGGATAAATGAGGTTTACCCCCTCCTCTTCAGGGAAGGGTGTTACGCTGGAACGAGTATCCATTCTCGTTCCTCCCTGTTCGGCACTGACGTAAGAAGAGATGCACGCGCCAGCGGCGAAGATACAAGGGAGTTAAGGGGATCGATTCATGGGCCGGGTTATAGAGACAATCGAAATCACCAAAAGCTTTCCGATGTCCAACGAGGAGGTCCTGGCCTTACGGGGTGTCTCCGTGTCTGTTGAGGAGGGCGAATTCGCCGCCATCATTGGCCCCTCGGGGTCGGGCAAGTCCACGCTGATGGATATCCTCGGCTGCCTCTCGCGCCCCACTACCGGGAAGTATCTTCTGGATGGAATGGATGTCTCACGGCATTCCGATCAACGCCTGGCCGAGGTCAGGAATCGCAAGATCGGCTTCGTGTTCCAGGCCTATCACCTCTTGGCCAGAGCCTCCGCCCTTAAGAATGTGGAACTTCCCTTGATCTATGCGGGAGTAGGACGCCGCGAGCGCCACCGCCGGGCCATCGAGGCTCTGGAACGTGTTGGCTTGGGGGACCGCATGGGACACCGCTCTAACCAACTCTCCGGCGGTCAGAAACAACGCGTGGCCATCGCCCGCGCTCTGGTGAACAATCCCTCGCTGATCCTGGCTGATGAACCCACCGGTAACCTCGACAGTAAGTCCGGCGAAGAGATTCTGCGCATCCTGGAATCCCTCCACCATCAAGGCAGCACCATCGTGGTAGTCACCCACGATGCCCGTATCGCCGAACGCACCAACCGGGTTATCAAGATCTTGGATGGACGGATTGTCGAAGACCGCGAGACAGCCCCCCGTCTGATAACATAGTTGCTAATCGCGGAGTAGCCACTTCATTCGCGCCATTTTCGATTCAACGCGAATAAATTCGCCACTCCGGACAGAGGTACCCATAAGCCTTTACGGCTTGTCCGCCTTCATCAACTCGCAAACCTTGGAGACAACCTCGTTCTGAAACGTGCATTCAGCTGGATTCTGGAAGTGCAGGAAATCGGCCGTTTCATAGAGAATGAAGCCGTTGAAACGCCCGTCCTTACGGACCCGCGTGAACTCATCCGGATAGTCCGGATTGATGTACCGGTTGACGGTCAGGGGGATCTTCTTTTCACGGCAGCTGGCAATCATATCCGCCACCACCGCATCCTCAAATAAGGTGTTGAAGGGCAGGGCGAAGATCCGCAGAATGCCTTCGTCCAGAAGACCTTCCTGCACCCAGAGTTTCCAGTCGAAGTGGATGTTGGCCGGGTAAGCCAGTTGGCGCGACGGCGGTGGGTCTGGGCGGAACCAGTCGATATTGAGGTTGATCCGCATCCGTTTACCACGGGAAGCGATCATTCCCTTGGCATCGCGCAAGAAGCTCGTATAAGCCTCCCCCCTGACCTGGGCAATGGTTGCAAGGCCACTTTTCCCACGGCGGGCACATTCTTCGAGGACCGCTTCGTTAAAGCCATATTCATCACAATAATCCGTGTGAGTCCCATGGTTCTCAACACGGAAATCGATGCCGTCCACACCAGCATTTAGCATCTCGTCTATACACGAGAGCCAAAACGCGCGGACCTGGGGTTCGGTTTCGCAGAGTGCGCCGGGGAGGTACTCATTGCGTCCACGTGTAAAGGCGATTAAACCTTGCCGCCCCGAGGTGTTGGGTGTGTCCAGACGAACAAGGCTGCGTCCAAAACCCACATCGAAGATCAACCCCCAGTTACGGAAATCGACGCGGTCAGCCACCCAAATCCCATTGCCAGGGGCAAAGACGCCCGGAATCTCATTACCTTGCGCATCAAGGGCAACAAACATGTCTGTCCCCGTGTTTTCAAAATCAGATGCGCCATCCACAAAATCCGTAGTCACCAGGAGATAGGGATCGGTCAACTGGAACCCCGAGAGCGTCAGGGTCCGGATCGGATCTCCCTTCTTGGTGATTAAGGCGCCGCCTAGGTCGCGCACATCCTTGGCGGAGGGTTCAACCCCCTCGCTAACCGAAAATGGTATGTCGAGCGGCTGATAACGGTAATTGAGCTTGCTGGACCAGATCTGGAGGTGTTCTCGTGTGACACGCGTGGGAGAAGCATCCCTTTTGATCAGTTTGATGGCGCATATGGCAACATTATCCAGGTTTTCAGTGGAATGGCCGGGCTGATGGCGGATGCGAAGGTCAGGGTGTTCGGCCACAAAAGGGTCCAGCCATGTGAGCCATCCGCCACGCTGGAGAATACGGCCATATGCCCGGGCTTCGGGTGTACCGCTTGGAAAGTAGACCGCCGGACCCGTTTCGTAGGGCTTGTAATAAGCGTAGATCTCAAGTCCATTCCGGTGAGCAGCCTCCACAGCCACGCTCAGCGGATTACTCAAGCTCTGGAGGGTGTCCGCATAGTTCCGCCATTTATCATCAAAACCTGTGGGACAAAGATAACCTCCATGGCCATCGCCGTAATAAGCCCAACTCACACGGGTAACGCCCAGTTGGCGTAGGGTGGCCATCATCGCGTTGATATGCGCTGGAGTAATCACCACCGGACTGCCCAATTGATCGTCAGGAAAATCAACCAGGGTTTCCAGGCGGAACGGAGGTGAAGGAATCCCTTCCGCCTGCGCGAATACACGGGATTCGCTTGCCACCACAACCGCGAGGGCAGTCAGAACGAGCGCGACTGAGCCACTGGTTCGAGTAAAGCCAACAGCGCTGCGTTTCATGCCTTATCCTCCTCGATTGGGCCTACCCCGGGCGTACCGTCACACGTAAGGGTTGTTGGATCCGTGGATCAACGAGAGGACCTCATGACGTGATCTCGGATCGGCCAGGAAAACGCCGCGCATTGCGGAGGTCACCATACGGGAACCTGGTTTCTTGACCCCACGGATAGTCATGCAGGAGTGTGTCGCCTCGATGACCACTGCTACTCCCTTGGTGTCCAGACGGGACTGAATGAAATCCGCGATCTGCTCGGTTAGCCTTTCCTGCACCTGGAGACGGTGGGCAAAGTGGTCCACTACCCGCGCGAGCTTGGAGAGTCCCGCCACGCGTCCATTCGGGATATAGGCCACATGGGCCAGACCAGTGAAGGGCAGCAGGTGGTGTTCGCACATCGAGTGCATGGGGATGTCCTTGAGCAGTACCATCTCGTTGTATTTCTCAGCGAAAGAGGTTTGGAAGACCTCATCCGGATCTTGATACAGACCCGCAAGCACCTCGGCATACATGCGCGCGACTCGTTGGGGGGTTTTGCTGATACCCTCCCGCTCGGGATCCTCGCCGATGGCAAACAGAATCTCTTTGACCGCCCGCTCAATCCGTGGGAGGTCAAAAGAAGTGAAAATTTCATCTTCATCCGGGTCAGGGCCGGAATGAGGATCACAACTGGATTGCATGATTTTCCTCGCTTACAAAGAACATAACACTACTGTATGGGAGGTTATCATCCAGAACGGGGGATGCCTATAAGTTCATCAACAAAGGACTACTTCAAAACCGGAATGAATCTCCGGTCTTGGGATCTGTTGTTAGCCGGTGGCAAGGCAACGTTTCGAAATCGTTCCTTCGTAATTCGATGCCGCCGCCCCCGGTGTGTGATGAAATAAGGACCGCCGCCGCTGAGTACCGGGGGCGGCGGCATGCAGTATTGATCAAATGATGAAACGCCGTTGCCTTGCCACCGGCTAACAACAGACAACGCTCGCTCCCTCACTCTTAGCTCGCACTCCCCTTACGGCTCCCAGACAATCCGTTCTCCTACAACCTCGATCACCATGCTTTGTGGAGCGGCTGCACCCAGCCTCTGGCTCAGGCCATCCGGTTGAGATCCGCCAGCCTCCAGACGAATCCGCCCCGGCTCCTGAAAGAACCTGCCCTCCTCATCCACCAGCGCCAATTGACGGGGCGCGAGGGTGAACGCTATCCGCCGTTTCTCCCCCGGCATGAGATGGGGCCGTGCGATCCCCACCAGCTGCCGGATGGGGGTCTTCACCGAAGGAGCCTCATGGGTAAGGTAGAGCTGTACCACCTCATCACTCTCACACTGACCCGTGTTCTCCACCTCCACACTGACCTCGATGGGTGAGCCAGAGCCAACCCTATCAGGCATGGCTTGGAGTTGGCTGTATTGGAACTGGGAGTAAGAGAGTCCAAAACCAAAGGGATAGACCGGTTCACCATGGTAATAGCGGTAGGTCCTTCCCTCCATCGCATAATCCTCGAAGGGTGGGAGTTGTGCGACGGATTGGTAAAAGGTGAGCGGCAGCCGTCCCGCCGGGCTGGTATCCCCGAAGAGCACTTCGGCCAGTGCAGTTCCTCCTTCTTGCCCAGGGTAAAACTGGACCAGGATGGCCGGGATATGCTCCTTGGCCCAGGAGAGATCCACCGCGCTGCCAGCCATCATCACCAACACCACGGGTTTCCCCAACGCGCAGACCTCCTCCATGAGCCACTGCTGAACCGCTGGTAGTTCTAGGCGGGCACGGTCTCCATCTAATTCCGCATGAATTGCCGAGCCCTGTTCTCCCTCCATCGCATTCGAAAGCCCTAGACAAAGAACCACCGCCTCCGCCCGCTCCACCGCGAGCAGAGCCTCTGTCCGCGCACGAACCGGGGTGGGTTGATCAGGAAGAAGGTTCTCCCCATCACCTACCAACTCGCTGCCAGCGGCATAGAAGACTCGCGTTGATGAAGACACACGCTCACGGATTCCTTGAAGGGGAGTCACGGATTTGGAGGGGACACCATTGTAATTCCCCAGCAGCACCAAGCGGTCATCGGCATTGGGACCGATCACCGCGATGGTCTTGAGCTCCGGAGAGAGGGGCAGAAGACCCCCTTCATTCTTGAGCAGTACCAGCGATTGCCGCGCAGCTTCCAGTGATAACTCACGGTGGGCCTGGCAATCCACCACCTCATAGGGGATCGAGGAGAAGGGCACCTGTTCCACTGGATCAAACATGCCCAGACGGAACTGAGTCCGCAAGAGACGGCGGACAGCCTGATCGATGGCGCTCTCGGTAATCAGACCAAGTTCGACCGCACGTGTGAGGTAAAGGAAAGCACAACCACAGTTCAGGTCGCAACCCTGATTGACCGCGAAGGCCGCTGATTCCTCGATAGTAGAGGTCAACTTGTGGCCCTCGTTGATGTCCCGCACCGCCCAGCAGTCGGAGACCACATACCCCCCGAATCCCCAGGCGCCACGGAGAACCCGGCCCAGCAGGGTCTGACTCGCGCAACACACTTCCCCATTGGTACGGTTGTAAGCGGGCATGACCGATTCGACCCGTGCTTCGGTGACCAGATCACGGAAAGCAGGGAGGTAAGTCTCATAAAGGTCCTTCACACTCACCGTAGCATTGAAACCATGCCGTTGGGTCTCGGGACCACTGTGGACCGCATAATGTTTCGCGGTAGCGGCCGCTTTGAGGTAATGAGGATCGGTCCCTTGGAGTCCACGTACAAAGGCGGTCCCCATCCGTCCAGTCAGATAAGGGCACTCCCCATAGGTCTCCTGCCCACGTCCCCAACGAGGATCACGGAAAATGTTGATGTTGGGGGTAAAGAAGGTCAGACCAGTGTAAATGTTGCGGTCACCCTTGGCGGAGTGGGCGTGATGCTTGGCACGGGCTTCATCGGAGATTACGGTGGCCACACGCTCCACCAGGCCGGTGTTGAAAGTGGCGGCCAGGCCAATGGCCTGCGGGAAGACCGTAGCCACTCCCGCACGGGCAACTCCATGCAAACATTCGTTCCACCAGTTGTAAGACGGAATACCAAGGCGCTCGATGGCGGCTGAGTCATGGACCATCCGGGATACCTTCTCCTCCAGGGTCAAACGGGACAACAAGTCATCAACACGGGCCTCAAGGGGGAGGCTGGAATCACGGAAAGGAAAGTCAGGAGTATTCATGGATGGGTAACCTCTTGTTCAGTGAGATAGCCTATGGTACATATAGGAGGAGGTGTGTGGGATCCCCAAGGGATTTTGTATGCCTCATAGCCGGTTCTTTCCAGTTCCGCGGTAGCTCAACCGGTAGAGCGGGTGGCTGTTAACCACTAGGTCGTAGGTTCGAATCCTACCCGCGGAGCCATCAGACTCCTTCAGATTACTTGACTTAACGTTTTTGACGTCAGCGCCACAACGTTCGCAAAAATGCCAGATTGTTGCCATTTTGCGACTGCTGGCTCAGGGCTTTGGTTGACCTTCGACACCACTTGGTCTTGGATCGCTGCCTGAAGATGGTTCTCTCTCGTGCAGAGATAGTGCCTTTCAGTGATGGTTCTCGGAGCATGTCCAAGATATCGCTCCAGAGTGTACTCTCCCCAGCCCTTTATTTCCGCTTCAACAGCTAGCCCCGGAGTTGAACTCCCGGGCCCGGTCACTTATGTGCGAGCTGAATGGGAATCCACTATTTCTCGATCACCTTGACCTCTATTACTCCAATTAGTGTAACATTAATAAACGAATCAAGACACAATCATAGGGGGATAAGAGTATAATCCCTATCCAATTGAGACAGTTTGTTGTCTATACTTTTCTTACGTTTCCAGGAGGATCTCCATGATTTCCATTCAGACACAATCGATGAGCCGTATGACACGCCGTGACTTTGTCACCACTTCTAGCGCTGCCCTCGCGGGCCTATCGCTGGCCGGTGTGGGTGTTTCCCAGGCGGTAACGCCAGCGAAGTGGCGGTTCGGGATTGTCACGGACTGTCATTACGCCGACCGGGAACCCGCTGGCACCTATTATTACCGTGATTCACTCCCCAAACTCCAAGATTGTGTGCAACAGATGAATGCCCTCGAAGTGGATTTCCTGGCGGAAATAGGGGACTTCAAGGATCAGGATCCGACCCCCAGCGAGGAACGGACCATGGAGTACCTACGCTGTATCGAGGAGGCCTTCAGTCATTTCCAGGGCCCCCGTTACCATGTCCTCGGCAACCATGACATGGACAGCCTCTCCAAGAGTCAGTTCCTTTCCATGGTTAAGAATACAAACATCCCAATCGATCGTTCATACTATTCCTTCGACCTCCTGGGTCTCCATTACGTGGTCCTGGATGGCAATTACCTGAGTAATGGCCAAGATTTTGACCATGGCAATTTTGATTGGAAGGACACGAATATTCCCCCGGCCCAACTCGATTGGCTCCAGCAGGATCTGGCCTCGGCGCGGACTGGCTGTGTGGTCTTTATTCACCAGTGTCTTGATGGGACGGGTGACATATTTGTCAAAAACTCGGTGGCGGTGCGGACCATCCTCGAGCAGAGTGGAAAAGTCCTTCTTGTTCTGCAAGGCCACAATCATGGAGGTGGATATAACAAGATTAATGGGATTCCCTATTACACCTTGCGGTCCACGGTGGATGGGGCCGGATTGGAGAACAAGTCATATGCGTTGGTGGAGATCGATTCCGCAGGAGTTATCACCATCACCGGATATGGGCAGGCGGCCAGCCACAAGTGAGGAACTATTGTATCCCTAATCAGACCACTTTTTTCTAATAAAAAGGTGAAATATTTCTTTACCAGTCCTCTCGTGAATCTTATAATCCTGTTTTAAACATCTGGACTTAGGAGGTGTGTATTACCGGTTTTGCATCATACCAAAAAAAATCACACCCAACCTTGTTTGTACGGCCTGACGTGCACATCTGCAACAACCGGCGGGAGGGTTTGGAACTCTTCGACTCAAGCGAGGTGCGATATGAAAAACGAAACCACAACCGGCCAGAAATCCACACTAGGAACAGATGATGAGAGTTCCCAGGCTGGACTGATAAAAGAGGGTGGGGAGCCATTTTTCCAACACTTCATGGAGACGATGAACGAGGGCGCGGTGGCGCTCTCCACGGAGGGCCGGATCCTTTATTGTAATCCTAAATTTGCCGAGATTCTTGGGCTTTCCACCCAACAAGTTCTGAATGCTTCCCTCGATAGTTTCATCTCTGGAAAAGATAAATCCCTCTTCACGGAATTCTTAACGAAAAGTGCCCAGGAACGAAGCCAGCTGGATCTCTGGTTAACTGGCCAATCAGAGAAATCCGTCATGGTCCACCTCGCCTCCACTCCTTTCACAACCGATAAGTTTACTGGGATTTGCATGGTGGTCACCGATCTGACTGAACGCCATTCACACGAGGAGGCTCTGTACGAAGCTTTACATCGCTACCAAGTTGTCTCGGATAGCCTCCGTGATGCCCTGATTGTGATCGAGAGCAAGCAAGGGCGCATTACTGGGTGGAATCCCGCCGCCGAGAGAATATTCGGGTATACACACGATGAGATGATCGGTCAGGATCTACATGAATTCCTCGCAGCGCCTGAATACCGGCAGGTTGCTCATCTCAGCTTACAGAGGTTCGCGGAAACGGGTGAGGGCGAAGCTCTGGGAAAGATGCTGGAGTTAACCGCAATCCGGAAAGGAGGGGATAAGTTCCCCATCGAGCTCTCCCTATCGGCCATGCAGCTGGCAGGCAAATGGTATGGAGTTGGGGTCGCACGGGATATCACCGAGCGGAAACAGACGGAAAAAGCGCTTCGTCAGAACGAAGCACAACTCTATGCCGCCTTTGAGACCAGCCTGGATGCGGTGATTATTACCTCGCTGGATGGACAACTGCTGCTCTGCAACCAAGCCGCCATGGAGATCCATGGATTCAAATCAACCGAGGAATTCCGTCAGGCCTTGCCCAATCTCAAATATCTTTTTGAGCTCTCCTCCATGGATGGAGCTCCCTTACCCGATGAACAATGGCCTCTGACACGCATTCTGCGCGGCGAGATACTCAACGACTACCGGTTCCGTGAAAGACGGATTGGAAGCAGCACCCAACGAATTTTCTCGTGCCGCGGAATGCTGGCTCATGATTGGGATGAGCAACCCTTAATGGCGGTTCTCAGCATGAGGGACATCACCCAAGAACTACAAATTGACCGGCTTGTCAGACAGTCCCAACGTATGGAAGCGGTTGGCCAGCTCACGGGCGGAGTCGCTCATGATTTCAACAACATCATCCAGGTCATCCTCAACTACAGCCAGTTCGCGGAAGAGGCTTGTCCCGAGGGGTCGCAGATCCGCGAAGATTTGGGCCATGTCATCACGGCGGCCCGGAAGGCCACGGATCTCACCCGGCAACTTCTGGCCTTCAGTCAACGCACCGTCATCACCATCGTACCCATGGATGTCAGGCCCGTGATCAAGGAATTGATCCGGATGCTGGAGCACACCATCCCAGCCTCGATCAGCATCTCTTCCTGCATCGCGCATGACTTACCACAAATCATCGCCGATGGGACTCAAGTCCACCAGGTCCTTCTCAACCTGGCTATCAATGCCCGCGATGCCCTTCCGCAAGGTGGCCGCATCAGCATTAACGCCTTTCACACGCATGTCTCCGAGGAAATGGCGCGGGACACCTTTGGCGCGGTTCCAGGAGACTTCGTGGCAATGGAGGTGGCCGATACGGGCATGGGCATTCCCGATGAGGTCCTCCATCGCATCTATGAACCCTTCTTCACCACCAAGAAACCGGGCCTGGGAACTGGCCTGGGTCTAGCCTCCGCCTATGGCATCGTAAAGCAACACAATGGTTTTATCTTGTGTGAAAGCATTGCCGGAGAGGGAACCACATTCCGGGTCTATTTCCCTATCGATCGTGGAGACAGCACCACCGGCGAAGCTCCCTCAACTATGACCCCGTCACCCCGTGGCAATGAATGGATCCTAGCGGCGGATGATCAGGAACCGATTGTCTCGATGGTCCACCGTAATTTGGAGGGTTTGGGATATTCCGTTCTCTCCGCAAGGAATGGGAAAGAAGCTCTGGAGATCTACCAGCGCGAGATGAACCGGATCGCTTTGGTGGTCCTCGATCACCAAATGCCTGAGATGGATGGCGCCACCTGTTTCGAAAAGATCCGCGCCCTCTCGCCCAACGCCAAGGTCATCCTGACCACGGGATTCCTTGATAGAGATCTCAATGAACACCTTCAAAAGCTTAGGATCACAAGGGTTCTTACTAAACCTTACGCCTTCGGCGAACTCGCCATCCTAATCCGTGAGGCGCTGGACGTCCCCGCTAACCCCCTCTCCTAAAAATCAGTTGAAGACCTTGAAGATGTGATGGGACCGTGGATTTCCGCAAAGGCGGGAATCCATGAAGGACCCACTCACCCCCTTCTTCATCTGGCCGCTAGGGTCTCCGCTTATAGGTGAGCAACACGCTGAAGGGGGCCTCCTTCACCTTCACTGGCACTCCAGTTTCCATAAGCTCCTTCCCGGAAGCAGTCCTCTCCCCGGCGATATCTTGGAGGGTGTATTGGGCCTCCGGATCAAGGCCACGCAAATGGAGCCGTCCGGTTTCGCAAATGCTCTTGGGACGGCGGAAAACCATGAACATCCCCTCACCCAGGTCAGGACGGTCAAACTGCCAGCCGATCCAGGCATCCTCCGCCTGGGAGTATTCGGTCAACGGGTAATAGTCACCCAGATAATACTTCTGAATGCCCTCATATTCCTTCAGCAGCTTCTTGACCGTGTCCGCCGGAAAATCGGGAGCGGTAGGCTTACTCTGCGCGGCGTCTCCATTCCCGAAGAGCTCAAAACATACCCCGCTCGAGAGGGTGGATCGCCAGGCATACTCCCCACACTCCGCTGGACGGATCGCGCCGGTCGAGTTCAAGGGCACCCAGAAGGAAATCCCATAAGTGTGACATTGCTTTACTGTTGGACCCGCTGGGTGATCGGTCCGCCAGAAGGGGGTGGCGCGTCCCATGGTCTCCAGATCAATGCGTCTTCCGCCACTGGCACAGTTGTCGATAATGAGCCCCGGATGCCGCTGGAGGAGCCCATCCCAGAAGGCATAGAGCCCCTCCACCCAACGAATCTCGGTCATCCCCTGACGGTCGGGAGTATCCTTAGCACGCCAAAACTCGAGCGGCGCAATGTTGGCATCATGCCGGTAACAGTCCACCCCAAACTGTGTGATCAAATCCGATATGGTGTCCGTGAGGAACTTGCGCGCCTCGGGATTCCCCAGGTCGAAGAGACGGTCATTCTCCTTGATCTGGTTCCGCTTGCTTTCCCACATCACCCAATCGGGTTCATTCTGTGAGTTCCCCCAGTTGTAATGACGGCCTTTTTGAGGAACAGTCAACAACCAATCCGCATGTTCGGTGTACCAGGGCGTGCCCTCGCAGACACGTTCAGGCTCAAACCAGAGCAGGAGCTTGCGCCCGGATTGGTGCAGCTTGTCACTGAGAGGCTTGAAGCCCTCGGGATAGAGGTCGGCTTTGGGACGCCAATCCCCAGCGGTCTTGAACCAGGGGCCCTGACCGAACCACTCGGCATCAATCCAGTAGTAATTAATGGGCAGATCCTGCGCGATGATGGCATCGATATTGGCTAGGTGATCCTTGGCGGGTGTGCCTCCCCAGTTACCATTCAGGATGGGCATCTCCATCGGCTTGCCTTCCGGCATGGGACGGTGGTGAGCGAGGATATACTGCCGGAAAAGATTCTGACCCTGCAACCAATCCCCCTTGTAGAAAAGCAGTGCGATGCGGGGGCTACGGATCTCCTCACCGGGGTGGAGTTTTAAATGGGTCAAGGCCATACCGGCCTGCATCCGGACTCCACTCTCCTTCTCCCGTGTGAAAGTGGTCTTCCATTCCCCCGACCAACCCACGGCCACAATGACACCCGTGCTTCCTGGAGTTTCGAGATTGAAGAAGGGAAGGAAGTCACTCGAGGACCGTCCCCCGCCCGGTTGGAAGCTTGAACTCCCGCCCGGATTAAGGATACGCGTCATCGGATGGAAGTCCTCCATCGAGCAGGTCGCCCCCTTGGCATAATGCAAGATGGGATCGCTGGAGGATTTGGGGAGCATGAGATCAAGCGCTTGGATGTTCTCCAGAACCGGTGTGTCTTCACTGCCATTGTTACTAAATGTGACCACCCACTCCAGGACCGGGAAATCCTGGTACTCCACAGTCGCAATCCGCACCTCTAATCCGGACTTGGGATCGTGAAACATCTCGGCTCGTGAGATGGGACCACCCATCGTGACGCCACTGATCGCCTCACGCTGCCAATTGGTAAGGAACTGCGCGGAGGGGCTTCCCTCTTGTACAAAAGAAAATGGGATCGTGCCTCCCTTCATCATATTATCGATCTCCCCAACGTGTATATTTTGGCTTTCCGGCGTGGCGGAAATCACAGCAATTTGCAGCAGGGCACTCAGAAACAGGGGGGACATGTCCATTCCTTTCCGTTTACATGGGCTTTTCTCGTGTCATCGCGGAGCATGTAATTCGCTCAGCTACCTTGAAATTCTCAGAGGGTCATCCATCACTTGACTGTATCGGATTCAAGAACCGTCTTGGTAAAAGGTTCGACCAGATAGGTGCTAATCCGTTTGGCGCCATACTCCACCTCCAAATCCGTACAAACCGCCGAGAGGAATGCTTTGACCTCGACCTCCGTTGCGGCTTGTCCCCCCAAGGCCTGTTTGATACGGCTCATCACTGTCGCAAACCGGTTGTCCAGAGAGAAACGTCCCAAGAACCAACCTTGTCCCCACCCCTGGGTATTCTCCCAGTAGTCATGCCAGCCATGCTGCATATCCCAGGACAGATATTGGACAAAGAAACGATGGAGTGAACGGCCAATCTCCTCCTTGCCTGCTCCCCCGTTGACAGCGGTTACTAGAGATTCCTGGGCAGCGTGTAGATTCAGCTGCGCCAAAAGGCCCTCCGCCACGATACCATTTCCTGGAAACAGCTTCCTTCCGAAAAGTCCTGGGCGGCCAAGCTTTTCCTGCTTAATGACTTCCTGGAGTTGGCTGGCAACTGTCTCGATCTCATGCACATCGGTGGAACTTAATACCTGAAAACAACGGGTCACAAGCTGACGTTGATCCGGATAGAGGTATTCCGCCACTTCGGGAAATACTTCATCCCCGCCGCGTTTCCGCGACTCAGCATCCCAGGCAATGCCAGCAACAAAGGTCTCAAGCGGAAATTGCAACAGCGGTGTCTGCATATTTCCCATGATGCCCGCCAGATTGGGGTTATCCTTGAGACACTCAAAGATGCCCGTGACTTTCTTTAGATCAAGATTGGTCGCCGGATACGAAGGTTCGTCTTCAATGGCCCCATAACGCAGCAGCACGGTCTTCTCGATCACTTGCTCATCACGGCAGAGCGGAAGGAATCCCTCCATCCCCGCCACCAGCAACCACGGTTCGGGTAACCCTTCCTTGATCGCACGGATTGTCTCTACCTGTTTGTCGCTCCGGAAATAATCCTCTTTCTTGTGTCCCCAGCCGCACCACATCCAATGAATCATCCTGGTTTGGGCTCCATGCTCGTTACACTGGTCAAGCAGCCGCCGGCAGCCCTTCAGGATCTTTACATAATCGCTGACTGGGCTCCCCTCACACCAACCCGGATCCGAATCGATCGTGCACACCCCATCGACATTATCGATGGCGCGGTACAGGGCCTCACGCGACGCCATAATCCGGGAGAATTGCTCCGGATCCGCTGGATTAAGATCCTGCTGCTCCTCCATTTTCCAGTATGGGCGGGCTTTAGCATCCCGCACACCCAGATCAGATTTGGCCACACGGTTGGGACTCTGCATTATCCAGACTTCCATCCCGTGTTGGTTCTGCGCGTAATCGACAATTCTACGGTATTCGAGAAGGTTTTCTTTGTCCTGTTCGGAAAGAGGGAGCGGAATAATTTCCATGAATGGCCAGAGGTAGAGCAAGTTGATCCCCTGGTAGGACAAAATGTCAATGTAGTTCTTCCAGTCCTCCTCTTTCCATTTGCGGAATGTATAGGGATATCCGAAGGGCCATCCATTAAAATGCATCCCTCTCCGTGCAAAGGAGGGCTTGCTCACCAGGGAATCCGTCATCTCCACATAAGGCTCCCCGCCTCTAGAACGGATCAGCATCATGAGACGGCCAAGGGCATTCTTTGTCCCCATCGCGGTCTCACCCGTGACCACCAAGTAGTTCTTGCCCTCTTTGGTAAGGTGCTTGATGAGACATCCCTCCGAACCTAGCGCCAATTCATCCAGGGACTGCCCAAGAACTTGGCGGGCAGTGTCATTCCCAACACAGATGAGGATATCACCTGGTCCCTCCAGTCCGTCTCTCAAGGGGATCGTGGCTCCGCTGATTTCACTCAGATAGCCTCTTAAATCATCGATTGAATGCTGCACATAACGGGGTTGTCCACTGGAGGATACCATTACAGGATTTTTGAGAGGAACCTCACCCCAGCTCGCACAGGCGGCGGTCACCAGGCACACAGCTGAGATACACGGCATTTTACCCATTATTTTCATACCCTCCTGGATGTGATCAAGTAACCCGAAATATAGGAAACCATGGTGGAGGAAGAGTCGCACCTAATCAATGCGCCGAGGGAAGCTCCCAACCTTCCTCCCCGCCCTATTATTTTTACATCAGGTGCTTGCCCCTGAGAGCAAGGGGGGAAGGGAATTGCATGTTGTTCACGCTTCAGCATGTGGGTTCCGTACTCACTACAATCCTTCGATGCCCAAACATGCTAAAGCATGAACAACATACGGAACCCTTCACCACCCCCAATAATTGTAGTGAGAGCACGGCGGAAGTGATTTGCATGTTGTTCACGCTTCAGCGTGTGGGTTCCGTACTCACTACAATCCTTCGATGCCCAAACATGCTAAAGCATGAACAACATACGGAACCCTTCACCACCCCCAATAAT
>CAYRBI010000092.1:21199-23842 GCA_964422415.1 uncultured bacterium
CCCAAACATGCTAAAGCATGAACAACATACGGAACCCTTCACCACCCCCAATAATTGTAGTAGTTGTAATCCCACGGTGAGGGATACGCCCCACGGCGGATGGCCTCCTTGCGGGGCATGACGGCCTTGTCCTCCTCGAACAGCATTTGGGCCCAGGGAGAATTCGAGTCGTGGTAGACACCGGTCCGCTTATCCAGAGTGACCGTATCCCGTCCGGGTTTGTAGGTGTGCGTGTAAGGATCGTATTCTCCGTAAAGGAAGGCCGATTCCTCCGCTGCTTTGTTGAGTTCAATTTCATCCCGCAGCTGACTCACCACTGGACCCATGCCATATTGCATCCGCGTGGCCATGGCCTGCTGATCCACATTTTTTTGACGTTCTCTCTGGAGGTATTGTTGCTGGACCAGATTGGTGTTCAAGCGGACATCCTGGGCGGAGTTTTCAACAGGCCCTGAATATTTGTACCACTCTGGCTTACACTTGGCGGTTCTATCCTTCTTTTCTGAAACCGGGGTGGGTTGAGCGGGCGGTTCCTCTCCACGGAAAGTCCAGGGGGCCACCGGATCTGCTTGACCCCACAACCCAATATGAGCCTCCCGGGCCTTGGCCTCGAGATCAACCAGCGTGGAATCAGGGGTCTCCTTCGGGGCGTACCAGGCGATTCCTTGCCTGAGGAGTTCCCGATTCAGATTCACCTTACCCTCCAGGGTCACCTCCCCCAGCGTCTTGCCATTGGCATCGGTCCCGGTCACCTCAATCGTGACCTCTTTCCCCAGGCACAAGTTCTCGACGAAGCGCTTGGCCTCCTCGTTGAAGTCCTGCCCCTTGCCAGGGCAGTCAACCTCCGCGAGACGGATCAACCGGAAGTCATTCTCTCCGATCAGGACCGAGAGGGTGTCCCCCTCGCTCAGTCCGACCACCTTGCCCGTAAGAGTCTCTCCCCAAGTGACTTGGGAAAACAACATGACGGGAATCAGCCATACACAACCAAGAGGTTTCATCATCCACACCTCCATTTTGTCCTACCAATATAAGCATAGCAAAAACTGAAGGAAGTGATGAGAGAATTTGATCGAGAAAGAAACGGTTTCTGATCCGCCATTCTGTTATTAGCCGGGGGCAAGGCGACGTGGTTTCATCGTTCGTGTTGATTCGATGCCGCCGCCCCCGGAGAGGAACGCCGTGATAATACCATTCGCTGCGTTCCGGAGGTGGCGGCATTGAATCCAAAGGGGGTGATGGAGTCCCGTTGCCTTGCCACCGGCTAACAACGGACAACGGATATCCAATTCTTTTTCATGATTCATGGATATCAAGAATCGACATGGGCTACTCTGGAGTTTCCCCCGCTGGAACAAAACTTTCTTTCGCTCCAGCGGGGGGGAGTCTCTTGATCTACTTCAAAGCCTCACGGACTGCCGTGGCAATCTTCTCGCCACGAAGCTTATTCGCCACCAGTTTCCCTTCGGGATCCACCAACAGAGTTTGGGGAAATCCCCTGAATCCATATTCAGAGAGGACCTTTTGACCCGCACTGGTCCCCAAGAATCCCTGCACCCACTGGATGCCTTCCTTCTGCACATACGCTTTGGCATCCTCGGCTTTGGGATCCAGGTTAAGCCCCATCATGACGAATTTCTCATTCGCTCCGAACTCCTCATAGACCTTCTTCAACAAGGGGAGCTCGGCTTCACAAGGCGGACACTTGGCCGACCAGAAATAAAGGAGAACAAACTTCCCTCGATAGCTCTCCAGCGTGAGATCCTTATCATCCAGAGTCTTGGTGGAGAATGACGGAACAGGCGCCCCTTCCTTCAGGTACTTCACGATCTCCAACGGCAAGTCTCCCAGATTGAGAGGTTCATCGCTCCGTCCGCCGGGCATCTCCGGCACAGAGAACTCCTTCGAGCCTCTTGCCACCGGATCTCCTCCCCCACACCGGTCATTGGAGGGACCCTGTATGGACACACTGAGCTCGTATGTCCCCGAGGGGATATCCTGAGCGGTAAAGGAACCATCCGCTTGGATGGCGAAACTGAAATGATTGCGTGTCCGTGAGAGTTTTTCGTACTCCTTGGCGGCCTCGGAGTTCCGCCATTTCTCGAAGAATTCTTTCTGTTGTTCCTCGGGCATGGCCATCAACATCTTTTGATCAAACGGCGGGGGAACATGGCTTGAGAGGCTGGGGTGATAGTTGGTGAAAGTAATTTGTTCAGTGGAGGTCGCTGGAATGACAAACCTTCCAGTTACCGGCCGTCCATATCCTCCAATCGTGACCCGCGCCGTCTCGCCCGGTAGGACATCGACATTCTCTCCATTAGTATAAGAAGTAATATTCACACCAAGATTAACCTGTCTTGCTACACGCGCGCTTCCAGGACGGACACGATCAAACACAAAATTCCCATTGGCATCCGCATTGGTCCGGTAATCGAAGGTCATCCGGGGTTTCTTTTCCTCCCAAGGATCATTGTAATGCAGACTCACGCCCTCTTGCGCGGCGGGATTTGCGCCAATACGGACCTCACCCTCCACCTTGCCCCAAGCCTTGAGCGTGATTTCCGGGGTCGATTTAAGAACCTCATCACTCACCTCGGCAAATCCCAAATCATGGACCACCACCACGGCAAAGGGATCCACCTG
>CAYRBI010000093.1:0-23796 GCA_964422415.1 uncultured bacterium
GGAGAAGGAGTAGGGGAGTTGACAGCCACAATCCAATAGGAAACACTCCAGGCTTAGAACAATTCTAAAATAGGTGGTCTGTGAGATCTCTGCATTGAATGTGGAATGACCGGTGATCTTGGCTTGATAAAGGAATACATTATCAACGCTAGATCGTTCGATAAGAGATGACATTCCTGTTTCTCCAAATTAAGAATGGAGACATTGTAAAAAGGAGGATGATGAAGAATGCATAAAGAGAGCGTGGTGTTACTCAACAAGGCCTTGTCCGATGAGCTTTCGGCTGTCCATCAGTACATGTACTTTCATTTTCGTTGTGATGACATGGGATATGACCTTCTGTCATCTCTATTCAAGAAGACCGCCATCGAAGAAATGTTGCACGTCGAGAAATTAGCCGACCGGATTCTTTTCCTAAAAGGCGAGGTCGAGATGAAGGTTTCCGGCGAAACCCAGAAGGTTCACGATGTCAAGAAGATGCTCGAGATCGGCGCGCAAATGGAGGAGGGGAGTGTCCGGGACTACAACTTGTGGGCCAACGAATGCTCCGCCAAGGCCGACTCTGCCTCCAAGAAAATCTTTGAAGAACTGGTCCTCGACGAGGAACGTCACTACAACCAGTACGACACCGAGATCGACAACCTGACCAAGTTTGGCGAGAACTACCTGGCGCTGCAATCCATCGAACGCAGCAAAGTGGTCGGAGCCCCCCGGCCAGCCGGTGGGGCGGCTTAGTCCCTCGAGCTAACACGATTCACCTCACCCCCCTTACCCCCCTCTCCCACCGGGCGAGGGGGGAATCGAAAAGCCCCCTCGCTTGGGGGCGAGGGGGGTGAGGGTGAGGTATTCTGATATGGGTGAGGTCACTTCCCTTCTCTCGCAAAACTCCGCAAGCAGTCCACACACAGACAATCCTCATACCGCTCTCTGATCCTACGCCGGGCTTCCTGAGTCAAACGGATGGAAACACAATCACAGTCCAGGATACTGTCATTCCGGCACACAAAAGTCTGTCCACAATGTGGGCACTGTTTGATTTTGCCATCGGCACCAGCGGCCACCACAGGCTCCGGTTCTGTCTGAGTTTCATTGTAACGGGATGCAGAAGATGAGGGTGAAGTAAACTGAAGGGGCATACCAGCTTTTCCTTTCCGCGAGGAAAATGGACATTGTCAATCGCTTGGTTGCACGCGATTGGGGTATCGGCAGGTATTCGGACTTATGGGCATTTCCGCGCTGGGCGGATCCCTACCAGCCACCCCTTCCCGGTCCTTACGGTCCAGTGGTTTCCAGTGGCCTTCGTTCCCAATTACCGCTGCGGGTCAGTCCCGGAATCGCACCGGGTTCCCTCTTACGACGCCAAGGAGAGAAATCTCCTGTGACATACCGCTACCGTGATGAAAGTAACCGTCCCCTCCCTTGAAGTCAACGCTTTGGAGAAGTGGAGCCGCAAAACGCAGAGAGGGAGAGGTCTTTCGGCCTCTCCCTCCTGTTTTTCAACTCATGTAAGGTTTGTGTTACTGAGCGGCAACTGGCGCGCCACAGGGAGCGCAAGGCGAACCGCAGGGGCTGCAGCAGACGCTACCCAACACGCACTTCACGGCGGAAGTGGTGCCGCAGGTGATGTCGCAGACACCCTTAGTGGTGACGCAAGTCAAGCACTGAGCACCCTTGCAGATCACATTCAGCAGGCAGCAGGGGAGCTTCAACAGTTCGCATGGGTTGAAGTTGCATGTCGGACGGCAGGGAGCGCAGGGTGCGCACGGAGCGCAAGGCGCAAACGTCACTGGCAGCGGCTTGACTTCTGGTTCCGGCGCAATTTCCGGCGCGGGCGCGGGCGGTGGCGCTGGGGTCTCTTGAACCACAGCCGGGATCATCGGCGGCGGAGCAACGGCAACCTGCGGGACTTCCGGCATGGGCTGCGGAACAACCGGAGCTTCCGGAACAGGAGGAGCCGGTGGCGGGGTCTTCACAACCTCAACCGGGGTCGGAACAATCGGAGCCGGAATCTCGGGAGCAGGTGCTGGGGGAGCGGGAAGCTCAACCACGTTCGGACGCTCGGGTGCGCCTGGCTCGCTGGCGATCAGGGCTGACAGCACATACGGATGGCCATGATTGAGGTAGCGCAGATCGAGCTGCACATCGCTCATGGCAACCTCATCACTGCCAGTGGACAAATCATAGAACAGGGTGAAGGTGGTCATCCCGCCATGGGGGATCAGACCCGTGACACCCGGAAGAAGGGGCTCGCCATCGCGCAGCACGGAGCTGGCGAAGTGACGCTCGCCGACCGCATCGGTCAGCACAGCCTCGTTCATACCATCAAACATGAAGGTCTCGTGCCACTGATTGACAAAAGTGTACTCGACCGGCATGGACCGCGTAACGGAACCATCAGCAAGAATCCGGTCCGTGATCGGCAGCCTGTGAACAATAAGAGAACCACGAGCCTGGGTGACATCCGCGCCTGGCGGCAGAAGGATTTCAACCTTCGAATCGGTGACCCCAGTGGTAACCAACAACTTCCCATCTGGCACAAAACCAGCCATTACTGGACTGGCCAAAAGCACTACGGCCAACAAACAACAAGCAACAATTCCCCGAACCATAACCGTTTCCTCCTCAAAGCATTTCGCTTAATGACATCTTTTCGGGATGCTTCTCCCCTCCCGGTACACATCCCCTGTGAGCTCCAGTATTACACCACAGGACGAACTACACTGTCAATAGACCGAAATCCCTGTGGATTTATTCAAAAACAGCCGGGCTTGGCCTCCCGGCTGAACTGGGTCTCCACTGAGGTTATCGGCCACAACAGAAGGAAGTTTATATTCCATTGGTTTCGATTTCAAGTGAGAAGTCAAAGGCCGTAACGGAATGAGTCAGTCCTCCAATAGATATGAAGTCAACACCTGTTTCCGCAATGTCATGAACAGTTTCCAATCGAACCCCACCCGAGGCTTCAAGTTCCACATTCCCGGAAACCATGCCCACCGCTTGAACTATTTCAGCGGGAGTCATGTTATCGAGGAGAACCCGGTCCACACCTTCCTCCAACAATTCGGCTAGTTGTTTGAGATTGTCTACTTCCACCTCGATCGGGACTCCAGACAAGTTGTGTTGTTTGACAAGACGCAACGCCTGAGCCGCTCCTCCGGCGAGAGCCACATGGTTGTCCTTGAGAAGCACCATCTCCTCGAGATTGGAACGGTGGTTGGTACCGCCGCCCATGCGAACCGCATATTTATCCCACCTTCGCCAGAGGGGAGCGGTCTTGCGGGTATCACAGATCCTGGCACGGGTTCCTCGTACCGCTTCGACATATCGTTGAGTGAGCGTGGCGATACCAGAAAACCGGCCGATGAGGTTCAGAGCCACCCGTTCCGCGGAGAGGAGCGAACGTGCGGTACCCGTTATCCGCGCCACCACCTGTCCTGTCTCCAGCGTGGAACCATCCTCTTTCTCCAGAATCACCTGCACTTGTGGATCGAAGATCCGGAATGTTTCAGCGAAAAGTATGCCTCCGCAGAGAATTCCCGGCTGTTTTGCCAGGAGCTGGGCGGTAGCTTGGATGGATTCAGAGACAGTCCAGAGAGTGGAAACATCCCGCCAGGCATGGTCCTCCTCCAGGGCGGCACGGATCAGTCCGCGCGTGGCCTCATCGATCATCAATTCATTGCTTGAATAAGTTTTTGGGGTGTGAAGTTCCATCATCAGTGCCATTATAAAAGATTGAGGTCTATTGAAAAAGGAGATTAACCATGGATTCCCGCCTTCGCGGGAATGACAAGCACGGCGAAACCCCCAGGAATTCATCATTCCCGCGAAGGCGGGAATCCATGGCGCCATCGCCTCTACGAATTTTTGAATGGCCGATAAAGACCTCTCGCATACCGAATCAAGACTGAAGGTCGACAGGACAGTTGAGCTTGAATAGAATGGCTTCATGCCAGCCTTGACGCTTACCTCCGGAGAAGGGGTACTCTTGTGGCTACGGGACCGGATGCTCCTGTCGGCGGGGATGCCTGTCTCAGACCTCCGGCGGGCCTTTCAATCCATCGGTATTGATTGCGAGACACGCTTCACTGACGAGTTGGGTTTATGGGAGTTGGCGGTTACACCCCGGGAGATCGCCCAGCTTCCCCCCCCTCCAGCACCGGATACCGCTGGCCACGATGGCTTCATCTTCACCACCAACGCCCAGGGACTCCGTTTGACCGGAAACTGTGCGCGAAGCCTGGCCTTTTCCATTTGGGAGCTCCTGGAACGGATGGGATGGGAGTGGCCCACTCCCCAGATCTGGCGGGAGCCCAAGGTCCAGACCTGGACCTTCGAAGAAGGAACTGAAGTCCATCGTCCCGCTTTACATCACCGGATCCTCTTCGCCGAACAAGTCGAGATCACACCCGAAGTGGTCCGTTGGCTCTCACGCTTGCGTTTTAACACATTATTTCCCAGCAATCCCTTACGCTTCTCTGAGCCCGAGGAACAGTTTCCCGAGCAAAGCATGACGGTGGCGCAGGATCTTGGGTTTGATCTGATCGCAGGAGGGGACTGCCTGGCCTGGCTGTTGGCTCCCTTGGGGATCGAGGCTCCCGGCGGTTGGGATGGTCTGAGCACGGATGATCTGAAGCGCATTGAAAAGTCTACCCTGGAACTCTGGCAAGAAATGGAAGAGCCCAGGCCCCGGCTGTCGGTGTGGCCCGCGGGAGATGAAGGAAGAAAAACCGCGAAATTTCTTGAGGCGCTACTCAAACAAGACAGCGGTCTACACATCGAGACAGCGTTGGGGGTTTTATCCGATTCCGTCTCCCATGACCGGGTTCTTCTCCAACACCGTGAGAGCAGTTTTCCCTCCAAGCTGGAGACAAGAACGATCCTGGAACACCTTGCCTCCTTGGAGACGGAAGGGGCACGGGAGAATCTGTACTTGTTCCTCGACACCAGTCACTGGGATCAATCGATCGGGCACCTGGTAACACCATTGTTATGGCGCATCCAAGGTAATTGGATCGAGGCCGCCGCCCGGTTGGGATGGGGAGGAGCAGCCCTCAGCCTGGTGGGGCTCCCCACCAGCACCTATCTTGAACGCGCGGGATTCTCACTGGCAGCCTGTGCCCGGACCATGTGGACAGGGGATGTGTCCACCTGTCTGGAATACAGTGAATCCTTGATCCAGTCTCAGTTCGAGGCCGGAGCACCCGTGGTCAATGCCTTATTGAAGGATGCCGAGGAGTTCGCACGGGAAGCCAGATCCCAAGGAGACCCATCCAGCGGCAAACCCCTGGAATGGGTTCATGATTTTCTGGTCACGGAGGAGGCAAGGGACCGGCTCGATCAACGCGCCGCCGAACTAGAGGAATCTCCTCCCAGCGAGTCCTGCCTGGAACTCGCCCGGTCACTGGCTACTATCGCCGCGCTCCATGAACTCGAGGAGTGTAGCGATGTCCATGAGGAACGTGCCATGGCGCGTACCATCTGGACCCAAATTGGCATCAACCGTTGGCCCCCCTGGCTTCAGGAGGTCTCTCCCCTGGCCGAACACCTGCGCAATTTGCTGAAGTAGCGGGGGAGCGTTGTACTACGCGGGAACAAGAATCCTTTCCCGCGCCTTCCACTTCCACTGGGGCGTGAATCTTTTCCCGCGCCCAACGGGACGGAAAGGAATTCTCATTCCCCAAGAGTGGGTTTGTGAGCTCCACCATGGATTCACGCCTACGCGGGAATGACGATTTTGAAGAGATTTTGCCTCTCCTGTCATTCCCGCGAAAGCGGCTCCATGGTCACGTTTTTTTCCTACAGGCTGCTACACCAATTCGTCTTCGTCGAAGAAGATCGGAATCTCGTAGGCCGCGGTTTGGACACTATCGCTGCCATGCACGATGTTCTGCTGGGTTTGGTTGGAGAAGTCGCCACGAATGGTGCCGATCTCGGAGTCCAACGGACGGGTGGCGCCCATCACCTTACGGGCAATGGCAATCGCGCCTGGTCCCTCGATCACCATGGCCACGAGTGGGCCCGAGGTGATGAAGTCCACCAGCTCCCCGTAGAAGGGTTTCCCCTTGTGAACCGCATAATGCTTTTCCGCCTTCTCGCGGGACAGATTCAGCAGTTTAAGCCCACGGATGCGATAGCCTTTCATCTCGAAGCGGTGAATGACCTCCCCCACCAGCCCGCGCTGGACACCATCCGGTTTCACCAGGATGAGGGTTCGTTGAATGGATTCAGGTGACACTAAAAAATCTCCTTACACAGTAATTCGCGCTCAGTCCAGCCTGCGGACCGGCATGTAATCAATCATCTTGTTGAACTGGAACAGGTAAACCCACAGGGTGTGTTCTTAGCGCACCGAGTTCTTGGCTGTAAGCCCCCCAAAAGGGATTGGCAACTTATTGATTTTCATCCTGTAAACCTTCCAGATTGGGTTCTGAGTTGTTGTCTTCTTCAAACTCCCCAGGATCAGATTCCTCCTGAGGCGGGGTGTATTCCTCCTCTTCGGCAGGTCCTCCTTCGGATTCCTCATCGAAGGTGACCTCATCACCCTCCGTAACCCCCTCCTCAAGTTTTTGTTCTACCTCCTCGGCATTTTCCTCGACATAAGCACCACTATCACCGGCGGTCCCATCATCTCCGATAGCTTCATCCACCGGGGGCGGAGGTGGTTGATAGGGTGGTGCCTCGTTTTCCGGAGGAGGATTATTATTGACTGGAGGTTTGACGACTGGACGAGGTGTCGGGACAGGTGCGGATTGAACCTCAGCGACTTCGGCTGGCGTTCCATCCTCATAGACATACTTCCCCGTGTCGGGATCGATGTAGATTTCCCGCTCCCCTTCTCCGCTTTCCTCCTCATCCTCCTCAAGGAAGATGTCATCTTCCCCAGTCCCGGATTCAATCACCGCCTTGGCTTTGGCTTTAGCTTTGGCTGTGGCTGTGGTTTGGTCGAGTTTGTGAGCATACTTGGGCCAAAGAACCTTGAGCAGGTTGCGCGCGGTGGCGGCGTCAATAGCGGCCCCCTTGGTATTGCTCGATAGCCGGCTGACGGTGATATGGAGTTTCGTGACCTCTCCGCCCTCGAGAATCCCTTTCAGCTGATCCTTCTTCTTCGTCATCATTGTCCCCACTTCCTCACGGATCTTGGCGATCTGCTTGGGAGTGAACTGGACGGGTTTGGAGGCGGATTTGATGGCGGCGAAGAGTTGATTACGAATACCCGCCATGTCGCCAGTGGCGGGTATAATCGTGGCGGCGGAGGCAGATTCGGCGGTACTCGAGGCCACTTCGGCGGGGCCGGGCGTGGGCGTCACTTCCTCCTCCACTGTCACGATCTTGCCATTGATCAGCTTGGCACGTTTGACCTTCATGAAGGTCGGAGTGATCGTGGGTGTGGCAGTCACCGTTGGGGTGGCGGTCACGGTCATGGTGGCGGCAGCGGTTTGGCTGGCCTCGGCGGCGAGTTCGGCAGCAGCTTCTGCAGTAACTGCGTCAAGGGGACTCGCATCAGGGTTGGGAGTGGGGGTGGCCTTGGATTTACTTCCGCGCTTGGGCTTGGGGGTGGGTTTAGCCGCTGGTTTTGGGGTGGGTTGGACGGCGGATTTGGCGCCGGGAGTGGGTGTCGCCATAGTACGGACTTTGATCTTGCGTCCGCCAATTGTGGCGGTCCCATCGCTGGCGGTGGAGGATTTCTGTTCCGCGGCCTTGGGATCCTTGGCCGCTTTCTCGGCCGCCTCTTTACGCTTCTGTTCAACCTGGGCGGCCCAATTCTGATTTACCGCGTCTTGGGCATAGCACACCCTTGGAAGATCAAGCATCCAGCCCACGCATACCAAGCTGAGGCCAAGCAATGTCTCACAGATTCTCCGCCCGGACATCCCGTTTCCCTCTTTCCCTTTCTTCAATAGTCAAAGCCCCATGCGACTGAAGGTAAACAATGCTCACCTTCTCAGCTGGATAGGACATGGAATGATCACTCAGAGCCCGCCGCGCCAATTCCGCAGCCACCTCTCCCCTTGAAAAACGGCAGGCCAGGGGTGCCAATAACGTACGCGCTCCAAATAACGCGGACAACTCATTCCCGTATAACTCCAACGCCGGTCCAGTGATGAGCCTGATTCCCTCCCCCAATGGCATGAGATCTTCTAACTTTCTACAGTCTATCACACCGCTCGGTTCCCATCCTATACCACATAGGTGTGTGAATGATTGAGCGAAAACTTCATTCTTCCGCGCGGGTACCAGCACAAGCACCCGCCCCTCCATGGCCGGGAGTCCCGCCACAATTGCATCGTGAGTCTTAACCGGAACCACCGGGATACCCAAGCCCATCCCAAGTCCCTGGGCGTAGGAAACACCCACCCTGAGCGCGGTAAAGGAACCCGGGCCATGCACCACTCCAATCGCGGTCAGGTCCCGCGCCTTCGCTCCTGACTCCGCCAGGAGATTTTCAATCCGCATGGCCAGTCCCTTGGCATGACCCTCCGTGACACGCAGGGTCCATGTGGAGACCAATCCAGTGTTGTCTGTAAGCCCGAGACTCCCCCAGGCCGAGGAAGTGTCGATACCAAGGATGAGACCTGATGACATGAAGATGGAACCACCTGTAGATTTCCTGAGAAGAATAATGGGTTCCGGCTGAGTTGCGAGAGGGGTGAGAGCTGAGTTAAAAACTTGTTCCGATAAGGATATCCCTCCCCCTGTCAATCTTGATCCCTTCTTGACTCTTGGATCATCCAGGATTAAGACAATCCCGATGGAGAAGATCGACTAATAATCCTATGTTAACTAAAAAAACCAAATATGCCCTTCAAGCCCTCCTTTCCCTTGCCAAAGAATATGGACGCGGCCCAGTCCTGATCTCACAGATCGCGGAAAATGAGCGTATCCCCAAAAAATTCCTCGAACTGATCCTGCTTGATCTGAAGAATAACGGAATTCTACAGAGCAAGAAGGGCAAAGGAGGAGGGTATTTCCTTGGCCGACCACCCGAGTTGATCACCTTTGGGCAGGTGATCCGCTTACTGGATGGTCCTCTTGCGCCACTACCCTGTGTCAGTCAAACGGCTTACCGGAAGTGTGACGAGTGTAAAGATGAACGGACCTGCGGCATCCGGGTGGTCATGAAGGATGTCAGAGACTCCACCGCCAAGATACTCGACACCACCACGCTGGCTGATGCACTGCAACGGGTTGAGGTACTGATGCATGATGAACAAGCAGCGTTGATGTATTACATCTGAGACGGCAACCTCATCCCCCCTTCTTCTTTGGGAGTTACACTCCGGGCCATACCGGTGGCGGAAAAGGAGCTGTTGGAATGAACGGCCCAAACAGCCCGTTGAAAAACTCGTAGTTCTGTTGGCACCGTGGATTCCCGCTTTCGCGGGAATGACGATTTTCAAGGGATTTTGCCTATTCCGTCATTCCCGCGAAGGCGGGAATCCACGGTTTCGCTCTTTTTCAACAGGTTGCTAAGGAGGTGGTAACCCCAAGGATGCCCGCCACTCAGTTTCGATATCCACGGCCGAGATGTTCGCATTGTCTTTGAGAGCTTGCTCAAAGGGGATTCCACCCACCAGCGAACGGATAATCTGACGAAGACCATTCATCCGGACAGTTTCGATCAACTGAACCACTAAGGCTTTGGATTCCGCATAAGCCAGGTACACCTGCTTGGAGTCCTCCAGATGAATGATCTTTGGGAGCGTCAGGTCATCCACACGGAAGAGCAAGAAATTCTCGCCCGCGACCTGCAGTTGATGCGTCTCCTCCGTGGTTAACCGCTGCGATCCCTCGGCCAGGTATTGAGCCAGTCCAATCGCGAACCAGTAGGGAACCGAGGAGCCCCCACAGTTCTGGATCAAAGCCGTCACATACTGAAACTGACTCATCTTGAGGAATTCCTCGCCGGCGAGATCCGCGCCATTTAATGGAATTGTCAGACGCTCTGACTCGACACGATTACCAGGGGTAGAGATCCAATTCTTGAGAGAGACAAAAGGTTCCTCCCAACGGACCGCCACAACCATGGGAGTCTTGGGATTGAGCGTAAGAACTCGCGCCACCTTGAGACGGAGGTCTTTCAGGATCCGCTTGATTCCCTGTTCTTGCGAAGGTGTGGCTCCTGGAGCCTCCAGGACAAAGAACGCATCCTGATCCGAAAGAGGAAGCCCCTTCTTCTCCGCTTCAATCTTCAATCGTTGAATAAGCGAAAGAATCTGGGGTTTGTCTCCTTGAATCTCGGCGGCCAACTCCAGATCAGCGATGGCATCCTGGAAGAAATCCTGTTCATAGTAGATCCGTGAGCGGTCGAAATACGCGAGGGGATCATCTGGGTCGATCTGGATACAACGGTCATAAAGGCCCAAGGCTTCCGCCACCTCGTTATGACGGAACTTCTGGCGTCCCTCCAGGAGATACGTGCGCGCATAGGTCTCGCGGATACTCGCCGAGAGGGTTCCCAGTCCGAACTGATCCACCACCTTCTGGGCATTCTGAATGGAGTCGCGCGCGTGGCCAAAGTCCCCCTTCTGCATCAGATCCACGGCACGGTTGTGAAAGAAAATGGCAAGATTCGAGGCCACACGGACATCCTCGGGAACCAAGCGGAGGGCTTCCGAGCAGGCGGCGATAGCCTGGTCGGCCTGTTCTTGGCTGGCGGATTGAATGGAGAAATTATTCAGGGCATGGAAGAGGTTGTACCGGAGCGTGGTTTGCCCAGGTTCCAGTGCCAGGGCCTGACGAAAAAAGGTGACCGCCTTCTTGTAGTCACCCCGGGCATTAGCCGCGACACCCTGGCGGTTGAGCTCATTCGGGTCCACTGGCTTGGCGGCCAGGAGAAGGGGAACTATAAAAAGAAACAAACAGCCTTTCGTCTTGTGCATATCCACTTGAACGGAGTTGGTTGTGTGTTGTAACCAGTGACTCTTCCCGGAGCGCCCCGCTGGAACGAGAATCTCTTCTCGCCCCATATAAATATCCGCTGGAGGATGATAATCGAAGCAGTCCTCCATGCCGGTTTCCGACACCCACAAAGCATGAAAATGGATTGCATTACACTCCGTTGTCAGTTGTTAGCCGGGGGCAAGGTAACAGTCCTCTATCACCCGCTTTTGATCCTATACCGCCGCCCCCGGAACACAGCGAATAGTGTCATCATGTCATACTTCTCCGGGGGCGGCGGCATCAAATTAACACGAGAGATAAAGTCCCGTTGCCTTGCCCCCGGTTAACAACTGAATGCCGAATCAATAGCCGTTCCCTTTTGAAGACAGGAGTTCATGTCGATTCTCTACACCCACAAAGCATGAAAATTGGCCGGCTTCCATGATCCTATATCCGCTGGAACGAGAAAGAATTCTCATTTCAACGCTGGAGGATTATGATCGAAGCAGTTCCTGCTCCAGGAGTTCACGGCAGACCGCGGGATTCCCTTTGCCTTTAGTGGCACGCATGACCTGCCCCATCAGAAATCCCAGTGCCTTCTCCTTGCCATCACGGACATCCTGGGCTGGTCCCGGATTCTTCTGAATGATCTCATGAACCACCGCCAGCAGGGCACCTTGGTCACTGACCTGCTTGAGTCCCTTAGCCTCCACGATCTCCGCTGGATCCTTCCCGGTCTCAATGACTTCCTTGAGAATATCCTTGGCGATGTTGTTGCTGATGGTCCCATCCTCGACAAGACGGACCAGTTCGACCAACCGGGAGGAGGTCAGGGGGCATTCATCGATCTCCATCTCGCGGGTCTGCAACTCACGTAGCAGCTCGACCATGATCCAGTTACTGAAAGATTTCGGGGCGGGGTGACTCGCGCAACAATCCTCGAAGTAATTGGCCAGCGCGCGGTCTGTTACCAGCACACCGGCGTCATACTCCGGGATACCATATTGTTGAACAAAGCGGATCCTCTTGGCATCTTGCAGTTCGGGCAGACTGGCGCGCAGATCCGCCAGCCACTCCGGAGTAATCCGCACCTGGGGAAGATCAGGATCCGGCAAGTAGCGGTAGTCTTTGGCGACTTCCTTGCTGCGCATGGAACGGGTTTCACCCCGGTCGTCATCCCACAGCCGGGTTTCCTGGGGAACTCGCTCCCCATCATTGAGTAGCTCTGTCTGGCGCTGGATCTCATAACGCGCGGCGCGCAACACGGCCTTGATAGAGCCGATATTCTTCACCTCAGCTTTGGTTCCGAGTGGTGTGGTCCCCTCGGGCCGCATCGAGAGGTTCAACTCAAAGCGGAGAGAGCCCTCCTCCATCTTACAGTCCGAGACATCGAGGTAGCGCAGCATCGACCGTAAGGTCTGCATGAAGGCCTCGAGTTCCTCGAAGTTAGTGATGTCGGGCTCGGTAACAATCTCCAGCAGAGACATCCCCGCGCGGTTGAGATCCACCCAGGAAAGACCCCGGGAGGAGGGAGTATCGGGATGGACCAGTTTTCCAGCATCCTCCTCCAGATGGATGTTGTTGATCCGTACCCGCTTGGTGGCGCCATCCTTTAAATGTAGATCGACCCACCCACGCATCCCCAGAGGCTCATATTGCTGGCTGATCTGGTAGTTCTTGGGCAGATCAGGGTAGTAGTAGTGTTTCCGGTCAAAGGTGGTCTTGGCGGGAACCTCACAGTTCAGGGCGATGGCGGTCTTAAGCGCCTTCTCAAAGGCCACCTTATTCAAGACCGGCAGGGTACCCGGCAGTCCCAGACTGATGGGGGAAACGAGTGTATTGGGCTCCGCGCCAAACAAGGCCGCATCATCGCAGAAGACCTTGGAGAGAGAGTTCAGCTCAGTGTGGACCTCGAGGCCAATGATGGGTTCATAGGCTGTCATGGTCTACCTCTGGGGTGAGGTGGTTGTCTCGGCGGTACTGGCCACGACTCCGCCCCGGTAGTACTGAGGATCACAAATACGAATCTTGTGTTTCTGTTTCTGACGATCCATCCAATCATTCAGATTGACCCGGCACCGCTCCGTATAAAGCGATTGAACAATCTCCGCATAGGCCATTTCATACGTTTGGCTCAAAGAAGCGATACGAATCAATGTAAAGCCCGCTGGTATTTCCACCACCGGGCTGATCTCTCCTTGGACCAAGGACTGTAATGCATTGGTGATGGGCTGGGGGAGGTTCTTCACATTCACATAGGGCTGCTTGATCCCAATTGGTCCCCAATGAGTCACCGGTACCTCTTTGGCCAGCATCTCATCGAAGAGCGCGGGGTTGCGCGCAAGATCCATGGCCAGGGCATCCATACCTTTCCTGGCTTGTTCGCGGCTGGCGGGAGAGACATTCGGCGGAGCCAGCCAGGTAATCTCGTCATACCGGACCCGGTATGGCCAAGCAAAGGCCATCGTGTTCACATCGTAGAATTGCTGGGCTTCTTCTGGGGAGGGTGTTGGAACCTCACGCTGGGCGGCTTTCTCCATCTGTTTCCGGATACGCAGGTCTTTGGCCAGGATCTCCTTGAATTGATCCTCACTGAGTCCATTTCCGTTAAGAAATTCAGTCCAGGCCTCCTTACTGGGAACACGCATCTTCCAGGACAGCAGCTCGGTTTCAATTTCTTTGGTTGAAACCTCGATGGTTTCAGTCGCGGCGGCCTGCATGACATAGGCTTGAATCAAGAGATCGACCGCTCCCTTGTGGGCCAATTGGACCTTCTTTTCAAAGTCCGGATCCGTTTCTTTCACGCCACTTTGGCGGACATTCATGGTGGCACGCCGGTCGGCATCCTCACGGGTGACCGGACGGTCATCGACCATGGCAACCACACCAGGGGGACATTTCATGGCCTCTTCGATGGGCTGTTCCTCTCCCTTCGCTGAGGTTGTTTCAGATGTTGGCTCTGTCTTGTTACACCCTCCCACCAACAAGAGAACAGTGAGCAGGGGCAAGAGAATGGATGGTGAAAACCAATAGCCACGGGGACACAGTTTCTTCACAAGAGACCTCACAATTGGGGATGAATGACACACCAAAGGGTGACTTTACCATCCTACGGGAGAATGCAGAATACCCGCCTGTCTGCGCTGGCCCACTGGGTTTGAAGCCTGGGGGGATGTGAGTAAACTCAAGCCAATATGCGGGGGAAGCAGCGCGGCTGAATCATCTCCAGCGGGTGGACATCTTCCCGAGGGTACTGAGCAGTGAATATCACCATCCCGAAATTGAAGCGCTTCATCTCCGATTGGGATTACGCGCGGTATGTGATTCAAACCCAGAGCGCGCGGAGGATCGAGCAGCTTCGTTTCCATTATCTTGGCACCGCGCCCTTCCCCAAGATGGTCATTCTGCAGATCACCGGGGCCTGCAATCGCACTTGCCGGATGTGCAACCAGTGGGGCGAGGCGGGAGGATATCACGGGTTGCCGCTCAGTTCGTTAACCCTGGATCTGGCGGCCATTGAGAATGTGCTCGACCAAGTGGCCCCACACCACCCTTATCTCCAGCTCCTGGGAGGTGAACCGCCGTTGCATCCACAGTTCCGGGAGATTCTCGATGCGGTTGAAAAGCGCGCACTGAGGGCTTCGCTGGAAACGAATGGGACAACTCTGGAGGCATTGGCGGAAAGACTGGTTCACGGCCCAGTGGACACAATCAACCTCTCCATCGACGGACCACCAGAACTTCACGACCAGATCCGGGGAGTCAAAGGCACCTTCCGGCTGGCGCTCAAAGGGATGGAGAAGATCATCAATGCCCGGGAGCAAGCAGGCTCTCCACTGCCCAACATCAACATCCGCTTGACAGTCACCGAGGAAAACCAGGACCATATTACTGAGACGGTGGAATCTTTTCGTAATTACCCCATCGCCATGTTCACCATTCAACACCTGCTCTATGACCATCCCCCTTTGCTCGAAGAGAACGCCCGGGTGTTACGGCCCATCAAACCGGATCATCAAGAGATCCAGGTCGGGGGCTCTCTCCATGCACCCGCGATCGAGGGAGGTGCCATCTGGCGGCAGATCGAGGAACTTTCTCAGCCGGGGCGATTCCCTTTTCCGGTCTTCCCCAATCCACGCTATACAGAGGCTTATGTCAGGGATTACTACCGGGATGCGAGCTGTTTGCCGGATCCGGGCCTACTCTGCCGGATCCCAGTCGAGGTCTTGGCGGTCTCTTGTCAGGGAGAGGCCACCATCTGTAGTCATTTTTATGTGGGGAAGATCAAAGAGGCTTCTTTGGAGGATCTGTGGAACGGACCATTGTCGCGACGCTTCCGAAAACTCCTCTCCCGCCGTGGTTCCATTCCAGCCTGCAAAATTTGCTGTTATCCCACCGGTGCATAACTGCTTCTCTTCCCCCACCTATCCGTCTTTGGTGGGTCTCTCATCTCGCTCCAGTACGCAAAGAGTCGGCACGAAGACGGATTTTTGTTTCAGCCGGTGAATGTTGTATAAGGGAGGAATTCCAGGGTGAGATCAGTCACTACCCCCGGTTACTGGAATGAGGAGATATTCCATTCCAGTAACCGGGAGAAAAAGCATTTTGTACTACCCGGCGATGTTGAGAGTCGGGATCAGGCCGGGTTGGACAGAGGGGGGGAAATTGGTTCTGGAGGTAGACAGGCCTTGACATTCCGCCTCTGAATTGACCGCCGCCTCTTGAGCCATCTGGCTAATGGCACCCTGCCAACCTTCACGCAGGTCTTCAAGGAGATCTTTTACCTCCGTGGCTGGCGCCGCATCGGTCCGTATCATGGCCAGGCCCAGCTGACGAATCATATATTCATAGATCCGCGCGAGATTGAGAGCCACTTCAGGGTTCTTGGAGGAATCCAAAACTGACATCAGCTCGGTGATAATCCTCTGGGCTCTCACTACATCTGTCATGAAGGCCTCTTTATCGCCGGCGGACAAGCTCCCGGTCGCCCGGATGAGAAACCGGATAGCTCCATCATAGAGCATCAGGATTAATTTAGCGGGATTGGCGGACTCCACCTGTGTCTTTTGGTAGTGGCGATGAGCTTGTTTGGCGAGGACATTCATGAGATTTCATACCTCTCTTTCAAAAACGGACCACTGCTTCTATCTTCAATATCCGGCGGATGCCATTTTATTTCATTTCATCGAGTGGAAAACACATTAGTTATCACTATTGTACAGGCTTTCCCATTGTGTAATCTGCGATTCCAGATAGTCAGACTGTGTTTGTAGCTCGGAGAGTGTCGCCTCCATGGCGGCGAATTGGGTTTCGAGACGTGTCTGGGCTAATTCCGCGCGCTCATTGATCCGGTCAATTGATTCTTCATATGAGGTAATCGTATCCTCGAGGGATGTCGCACGGGTGGTTAAGCTGCCATTGACATCATCCGTCAGGAGGTTCAGCGCACTTTCGGCCTGGTCGGCAAAGCCACCATCCTGAGAGAAGAAAGCCTTGACCGCATTGGCATTCTCCGCGTAGTAGTCTTCAAACTCCTCAGTATCGAAAGCCAGTGAACCATCTTCATTCACCGTGATACCAAGCTGTGCCAATGAAAGGAGTTCACCAGTTCCGATGGCAGTACCACCGATTCGTCCCGACGAGCTCGAGCCGAGGATACCCAAGTCACTGGCGGTGGTTCCACCACCCACCTCGGAGATGGTGATCAAGCCGCCCTTCGCATCCGTGATCACAAGGCCAGTTCCAGCCCGGTTGACACTGGCCGTCACATCGATATCCGTGGCGTAGTTGATGGCGTCGAGGACATCCTGAACTGTTTCCGCCGATGAGAGATCGATGGTGGCCGTCTTGCCGGAGGAGTCCTTAATCTGGATCGATCCGTTGGCGACTCCCTCACCGTTATTGAGATCAGTCAATTGCTGCGAGGCCAGCGTGGAAACAGAAGAGGTGAGCAGTCCGGACAAGGCGGATTGAACATTGCGAAGCGATGAATCTCCGAGGAGAATCCCTGCCTCCCCGGACTCAGAATTATAGGAGGCGACAGTGTCCATGTAGGTAATCACTGAATTGTAGGCGTCCACAAAGTTCTCGAGGGCATCGGTGGCTTCACTCCTGTCAGAAGATACCGTGATGGTCACATTGGTGTCCGGATTATCAGCGGTACGCAAGGAAAGGGTCACACCCTCAATCACATTCGTGATGGTGTTCGAGGAGCGGGTAATGCTCAGTCCATTGACAGTGAATTCCGCGTCATTGCCTTCCTGATCCACCTGAGTAAAGCTAGAGGTGACCACGCCTAAAGTCTCAAGCACATTATTGGAATCCGTAAACGTGGGGGTGGTAGCATCCCCACTGGTAATCTCTAATTGGTAATTCCCATCACTGTTCTGCACGACAGAAGCGGAGATGGAACTTCCGGCTGCCGTGGCGGCGGAGTTGATGGCTGTGGCGATGTCATCCAGGCTGTCGGTGGAGAGATCGATGTCAACCGAGATGCTTCCGGTTCCATTGGCGATCGTAACAGTCCCTGAGGGAGGGGTGGATTCAAGTCCCATGAGGGTCGAGACTACGCCCGTTTTGGAGGAAAGGGCATCGCTGGCGGCGCCGTTGGTGATTGAGTTCTTAATGGTGTCGGTGCCATTCGTTTTGAGATAAAGGGATTCCAGGATGTTGGCCGAACCCGCATTAGCGAGGGTCAAGCCCTCCTCTCCCATGTTGCTGGAGGTAATCGACAGGCGGAATTCACCCTCTTTGACCTGGACAACGCTGGCATTGACTCCAGCACCCGCATTGTTAATCCGTGCCGCCACATCAGTCAGGGTATCGGTGGATTTCAGGGAAACCACCTCGCCATTAACCAGGATATCGCCTTCTAGCCCCAGCTCGGTGGACTGGCTAGAGAAAGTATTCGTCTCGCTGGAGGAGACTTGCATGGCCGTAGCCAGTTGTTGGACTGAGATCGTGTAGCTGCCCTCCTCGGCATCGGTGGTTGCCGAGGCTTGGACAATCGTCGAATTCGAGGAGGAGACGCTGTTGGCGTTGAATACATCGGAACTGCCCAGAGCTTGGGCCGCCACTTGAACACTGAGGACAGCCGCACTGAGCGACTGAATGGCGGAGAGTTTGCTCGTGCTGGTGTCGACCCGGTCTTGGATCACATCCGCCGGTGCCTTAATGCTGGAAACGAGTGCTTCGATGATCGAAGTTGTTTCTAGGCCAGAGATAATGCCGTCTACTGTTGTTGACATCGTAGTACCCTCCAAACATTTGCTACCCTATCGGCTACCCCGCCCCTCCCGGGACAAGGTTCACCTTAACTCGCGGCCCTCAATTGGCCGCGTTGTTTTTTTCTATTTCCAGAGCCACCATCGCTGTCCCCACATCGAATCCGGGATAGTCAGACGGTGGTGTCAATCAGGAGTCCGATGATGTCTTTTAAACTGGCCGCCGCCTTTAAGACATCTTCGGAGGGGATTTCCAGCACGACCTCATTGGTCTCCGGATCCGTAATGACCATTTGGACGATGCTCGTCTCCGTATCAATCCGGAATTCGAGATTCACATCCACCGCCGCGGCTGCCGCTTGAATCTGGTCCGCTGCTTTTTGAAGCTTCTCAAGGTCGAAAACCGGTTCTTGTTCTTGGCCGTTGACAGATGCCGTCTGCTTGATCTGATTGGCCTGCTTGGCCTGAGTGGCTTGAGTGGTGGCCTTGTCCTCAGATACGGCTGTCGGAGTAGAATCGGTAATACGCGGGGTAGTAGAACCACGCGACAGGACGGCTGCCGTTCCTGGATCGCTAAAGGCTGAAACACTTGCTACTGTCATAATGGTAACTCCTTGCCTCTCACCATCTCTGGCAGGAGGACTTTTGTGCCAGTACGATCCCCCATCCCGACTCGTTTTTCTACCTTGGGGAGGTGGAAAGACAGCTCCCCGTTTCCCTCTCAAGAAGAAAAGTCAGGGGGCGGGGAGAAAACTCCCCGCCCCATTGGTTCTACCCGATGGATTACAGGTTATTCAGCAGCGACAGCACTTGCTGCGGAGCCGAATTCGCCTGGGCCAGAATTGAGGTACCGGCCTGGAGCAGGATGTTGTTCTTGGTATAGGTGGTGGTCTCCTCGGCCATATCCACGTCACGGATCAAGGATTCGGACGAGGTCAGGTTCTCGGAGGTCACACCCAGGTTGGAGATGGTCGACTCAAGACGGTTGGTGAAAGCACCCAACGCGGACCGCTGTGACTCAACTTGGTTCAGAGCCTCGTCGATAATCGCCAGGGCCTCGTTAGCGCCGGTCAGGGTGGTCACATTAATTCCATCCACTGTCATGGAATTGCCGTTTGTCTGGGTATCACCGACAAAACCCAGATTGGTGGCGCGCATGTCGCCGAACTGCACGGAGACTTGTTGGCCCTCATTAGCCCCGACCTGGAAGGAGAGAGCATTATTGGTTGCACTGATCAGGAAGGTCCGGCTGCTGCCGCCATCCAGATCGATGGCTGAGGCAAAGTCGAGGGAGAGAGACTCACCCGCTTTGAAACCAGCCGCTGTCCCACTGAGGAAGTTGACCTTTTCATCCCCATTCTGGAAGGTCACTGAAGCCCCACCTTCGAGGCTACCCGAATACGACTGAGCCACGATAGTGAGGGTATCGGTTCCGGCGGTGATGCTAGCCCCGAGAGTCATGGTGATCTCTGGGGTGCTCTCGCCCGAGTCAGAGGGTTCTGGGCCCTTGAAGGTATAAGTCTGGCCGGCAATCACAGACTGCGAGGCGCCACCACCGACGGTGATTGTGGCGGTGTTGTCGTTACCAGCCACATCTACCACGTTGGCCTTGACGTCCACGTTACCACCCGCGCCACCAACCTGCGTGCCCATGGAAATGGAAAGCTGATTGCCACTTCCAGTAGCCGCCGCGGTGATGGCGAACGTGCCAGACGCATCATCCCAGACGCAGGTACCATCAGTACCCAGAGCGGTTGTGATGGCAGCTGCGACATCATCGGCGGTAGAAGACGCAACCACATCATAGGAGACGGTGGTGGCAGTTCCATCCGCCAAGGTGAGAGTAAACTCAAGGTCGTCACCAGCTGCGAGAGTGGTAGCACCAGTGCTCATTCCCGCAATGGTTTCGGTTCCAGTGATCGTGTTAGTCCCATTCGTAATCGCATCTTCACCGACATTGACCTTACGCGCAGCCGCCGCAACCACGTTGGACACCACCACATCGTAGGTACCGCTATCAAAGGTTGAGCCCGTGAAAGCAGTCGCCCCTGAGTTGTTCGCGCCATCCGTGCCGTTGGTCAGGGTTTCTGAGCCAGCAGCAGTCTGGGTGATGGTCAGGTAACGTGTTCCAGTGGACAGATTGCTGGCGGTCGGGGTGTTGGCCAGAGAAATACCAGTACCTGCGGACTGGAAGGTAGCGGTGTTCGCGTTTTCACCATTGATCAGCTTGCGTGAGCCGAACTGAGTGTCATTACCAATACGGGTAATTTCACTGATGGAGGTCGCAATCTCGTCCTGAATCGCTTGCAGGGCGGTGCTGTCATTGGTGCCGGTGTTAGCGGCTTGGACAGACAGAGTACGAATTCTCTGTAAGAGGGTTGTTGTTTCGTTGAGAGCACCTTCAGCGGTGTTTACGACGTTGATCGCGCTGGAGGCGTTATCAACAGCTTGATTAATTCCATTGATTTGTGAACGCAGGTTTTCGGAAATGGTCAAACCTGCCGCATCATCCGCAGCGCGGTTAATCCGTAGACCTGAAGACAGGCGTGTAATCGACTCGCTTAGGCGGGACGAGGTCTCGTTCAGGTTACGGTTGGCGTTGATCGCGGATACGTTATTGTTGATACGTGTGAGAGCCATGAGTCTATCCTCCTTGAATTTGACTCTAACCGCCGGGATCCGTCCCGGCTGGGTCTGTTGCACTGGCACCCTCCCGTTCCACGGGTTTAGATGTCATGTGCACCTACAATTTTTGGACTCTGGAAGAGGCTTTCGCCATGCGGTTTCGCAATCATGGGCGTTGAGGCTTAAGGATTTCGACCGCCAGGGTCTTTTCGAGAGGCTGGAAAGTCCCGAAAAGGGGGAGTGCTCCAGCGGCCCCAGTGAATTCCCAGAAGCCTGCGCCTATGTTTGGAAACCTCCGGCCTCAGATCCGCGTTCTTCCTTACTGGCATCCCTGCCCGGGAAGAGACATTTATCAAAAGCCTGGCCGATCACCGCGGCCAGAGTCCGGAGCTTCCGCTGAGGGGGTCAGCCTCAACAGGGGCTTTTTAACCGTGTGTACCTCCTCGCTCAAAGAATCTGTCCTTCAGCGGGGCTTGATTCGCCCCGAACCTTCCCTGGAGAGCCGGTACCGCTACCCGGCGCTCCCTTTCTATTTTACATGTTCTGCAGTAACGACAATACCTTCTGAGGGGCGAGATTCGCCTGGGAGAGGACCGACATTCCGGCCTCCAGGAGGATCTGGTCCCGCGTTAAGCGCGTGGTTTCCACCGCGATGTCCATGTCACGGATACGGGATTCAGCGGTACTCAGGTTTTCCGCGGCCACGGACAGATTCGACATGGTGGACTCGAGCCGGTTGGTGAAAGCCCCCAGAGAAGAACGCTGGTTACTCACCTGACTGATGGCTTCATCGACAATTGCCAGCGCCTCGAGAGCTCCCGTAACAGTGGTGACATTAATCTCGTTCACCGTCATGGCCTTACCATTGGCCTGCAACTTGTTGGTGAATCCGAGTTTATCGGCCCGCAGGTCACCGAAAGCCACCTTAACACTCTGGCTTCCATTGCTCCCAACCTGAAACCCGATGGAGTTGTTCACCGCGGAGAGCACAAAGGTCCGTGTGGTGTCACCACCCAGTGCAATGGTAGCACCAAAGTCGAGTGTTAAGCTCTCACCGATGGGAGTGTCCATCATGTCCCCTGTCCGTAACTGGACACTTTGGTCTCCATTCTGGAAGGTCACCTCCTCGCCGCCATCCAGCGAAGCGGCGTAGGTTTGCTGTACCACACTCAGCACATCAGTGCCCTCGGTCAGAACCGCTCCGAGGGTCAGGGTGATCTGGGGTTGAGGCTGACTGGAATCGTCTGATTCTGGGCCATAGAGGGTGACGGTCTGGCCCGCAGTGACATTCTGGGCCTGCCCACCGCCGATCGTCATGACCGCCGTGCTTTCACTCCCGGCCTCGCGGACTGTATTGGTCAGGGTTTGTTCGTAGGGGGCGCCACCCGCCGCATCATCCACCGACAGGGTGATGGAAAGATTCGTATTCGCTCCCGCGGTACCGGCGGTGATGACAAACTGTCCAGTGGTATCATCGTAGGAGGCGGTATCGGAGCCAATCGCGGTGTTAATCGCATCCACCACATCATTGACTGTACTGGTGGACCCCACGGTCAGGTTCACGGCCGTACTGGTTCCGTCCGACTCGACCACCGTAAATCTGAGTTCATCCGCTGAGTCGATGGTATACCCAGCAATCTGTAGACCATTCAGGGTACTTCCAGAGGTGGCCAGGGTGGTTCCATCCGTGGTGATAGATCCGTTGGTGGAAACCACACGGGCTTTAGCAGCCACCACGCTAGTCAACACTACATCATAATCACCCGTGTCAAACGTTGAGCCGGTGAAGGCTGTGGCTCCGGTGTTGTTGACCGCATCGACCCCATTCGAGAGTGTTTCCGAACCCGGTGTGACTTGGGTTACAGTCAACAAGTGCTTACCAGAAGAAAGAGTACTGTTAAGGGGTTTGGAGGTCACTGAGACACCCAAGTCAGTTCCCCCCATAAAGGAGGCACTGTTGGCGTAATCACCACTCAGGAGGTTCTGGTCGGCGAACTGGGTATCATTACCGATACGGGTGATTTCCTCGATCATGGAATTGATCTCGTCCTGGATGGATTGGATCGCTTCCTTATCGTTGGTCCCCGTGCTGGCGGCGCTGATGGCTAAGGTGCGGATTCTTTGGAGACACGCCGTGGTCTCTGTCAGAGCGCCCTCGGCGGTGTTGGTAAGGTTTATGGCGGTCGAGGCGTTGTCGATCGCTTGGTTGACCCCAGTGATCTGTGTACGGAGGTTCTCGGAGATAGACAGACCTGCCGCATCATCAGCGGCGGAGCTAATGCGCACTCCGGAGGAGAGTCGCTCTAGCGAACCGGCCATATCCTCGGAGGTTTGATTGAGGTTCTGGATCGCTCGTAGCGCGGTTATGTTGTTGTTTATGCGTGTGAGCGCCATCATCAATCCTCCTTGACTGCTGATGGAAAACTATTGTGGCCGCACAGCGGCCGATGGTTTCGTCAGAGCTCCCCAGCGTCTGACCTGTGGTGGCGAACCGTGTCTGAGAACCCTTCAGAGACCCTGACCTCCTGTCAGGGTTGTGTTGCCACTGGGTTCACCACCTACCCCCCCGGAGAAAAACTGCTCTCCAGGGATCCCGGCTTTGAAAAACTCTCCACTCACGATTGAGTGAGGAGTCTTTTTCTTCTTCGGCAACCGATAGGGCTTGGCCCTTTCGATCACTTACAATGGCAATGTAGCATATCAGGGAAATGTGTCAAGAGAAATAAACTTCAAGAAGGCGGCTTTACCCAAGAAAACATGCTCATAATCACCTCACCACTCTCAACTTACGACCAAGAAAAAATATTTCGTCTTATCTCTCATTCTCGACAGGCTGGGAGTGGAACTTGCGCGAAATCACGCCAGTAGAGGCGGACATGGACATGGAGTTTCTTCCGGAAAACTGACGGAGTGGGGGGAATCGAGGAAGAGGAGACATTCCTGTAAGCCTGTTAAAAGGCCTATAAGTTGTTCAGCAGCGACAGTATCTGCTGCGGAGCCGAGTTCGCCTGAGCCAGAATCGAGGTCCCGGCCTGGAGCAGGATGTTGTTCTTGGTGTAGGTGGTGG
>CAYRBI010000094.1:0-16772 GCA_964422415.1 uncultured bacterium
TAGCCTAACAAGACCGCCGACACGAGACGGGCAGGGGTCGATTCATGATCCCTTATTTTTTCTACTGGAAGTATAGCAATCCTTGGCTCCAGTAACAACAGGTTGGCCCGGCCCTTCATCCCCAAAAAACAGTCCATGCAGACATCTTTTTCCTGTAATAGTATGGTTAGCTGATCGAGGACTTTTCGCGATGCCCAACCTCAAATGGAGGAGACTCTTTCTCATGCGGAGAATCGTTGCCCTGATGGCTGTCTTGGGACTGATCTTTCAGACCGGTTGCTCACCTGATGTCGCTTCGCCGGATACTCAGGTGGTGTTCCAAGAGCCTCAATCCCCGGCCCCAGCCCAAGCACCCACTGGCTCATCCCCCTTAGCCAAGGGAGCACGGATTGAGCGTGACTTGCGTGGGATGGGCCCCGAGGAAGTCAATGAGACCTTGTCGGGAATGCCACCCCAGGAGCGGTCCGAGGTGGTTCTCCGGTTTCTTTCCTTTACATTGCTCTTTTACTACAGCGTGTATAACCACTACCCCTCCGCCGAGGAGGGACTGGATATTCTCTTGACACCCCCACCCGCCCCGAATGGCAAGACCTATGAGCCCTTCGCGCGTGATGTCTTGCTCCTGGATGGCTGGCAACGCAAGGTCCAATACCAACCCGTCAGTTTCCCCAATGGATTACCTGGCTTCAAACTCCGTTCCCTGGGGCCAGACGGAGTCGAGAGTGGTGATGATCTCGCTCCCGATGTGGAAAACCTGACCGTCGAGGTCACCGCGACCATTGCCGCCGGTGGCCTGGATGAGATGAAGCAACCGGGGCCTTGAAATACAATGCGTTTCCGTGACTTGATTCCCGGCTTTCAGAAGAAACAGGTGGGGAGCGTCATCCAGGCGGATTGGGACTCCACCGAGCGGGGTATCCGTTTCACCATCCGCTTCGAACCCTCGGGAAGAACTCTGCAAGGAACCTGTAAAGCGGGTGTAGACCCCAACACAGGAACCTTTATCAGCGAAACCGACTTACGCGCCAAACTACCCCATCTCCGTGATCTCCCGATCTATGAACACGCCACATCGGGCGATCCAAACACCTTTTCCATCGAGGATTTCCGTAAGATGAAGATCCAGTTCTCGCTCTCGAATATGAATCTCTCCTACCACTCCGATGCCAAGCCCGTGGACGCGAACACCTTCATTTCAAAGGCCTTCCGGCGTTAGTTCCCCTTCGCTCCTCGAGCCGGGTTCCCTCTTTCCAGGGGGTAGAAAACTTGCTCTTGACGCTAGAGCGTGACTCGCCACAATAGCACTCAGTTGGAAAAGGACGTAGCAGTGGATTCCCGCTTGCGTGGGAATGAGGGCACAAGCGAAGTCCACATGATTTTTCATTCCCGCGAAAGTGGGAATCCACTCTGTCACCACAACTGCGTTGTTTTTCAACGGCTGGTAGTGACTGCTATAGACCAGGAGATAAGACCATGAATGTTCCAGAGGACTTGAAGTACACCGACTCGCATGAGTGGGTACGCCTGGAGAATGGGCTTGTCCGTGTGGGCGTGACGGACTTCGCGCAACATGAATTGACTGACATTGTGTTTGTCGAGCTGCCCGAGGTTGGCCGTGTGTTGGCGGCCCAGGAGGCTTGCTGTGTGATTGAGTCCACCAAGGTGGCGGCGGATGTCTATGCTCCGGTTTCGGGTGAAGTCACCGAAATCAACCCAGATCTGATCAGTCATCCCGAATGGGTTAACGAGTCCCCCTATGAGAAGGGATGGCTTTACATAGTGGCGCCGAGCGATGTCTCCGAGCTGGAGGGGCTTCAAGATGCGTCCGAATACCGCGAGAGTATCCTGGAGTAAGTGACGGTGGCCCTCTGTCATGCGTTAGTACTTGAGTGGCCCGATGATTTATGAATACCGCTCAGGATTCCCGTGAAGGAGGGAATCCTGGGCGGCAATATAACCTCGGCTCCTTCCATGGGCCACCAAACAAGGCCACACGAGATAAAGGGGATTCCAAGTGTTTTTTACATTTTTCACAGCGCAAAATGGTTTAACCCGGCTCCTTGCCGCCCGCCTATTGTTGGGGGGTGTGGTGTTTGTTGTGTTGGGACTCCTTGTTCTGGCGTTTCCCATGTTGGTGGCCTCTGCCGTGGCGGCGGTGTGCTTTCTGGCGGCTTCCGCTCTTCTGGGCGGGGCTTGGAGAGTCTATCGAGCCTCACGGCCTTTATCCTCTACACGGGGGACCGGGGAGCGCTTCGAGGAGGCGGTCTGGCGCGAAATCCGTTAGTCCGGGAAGAACCACACTCTCCCACCCGTTCCATCCCATCCCAGGTAGTGAAAGTCTGTGCCGGACCTACAGGTTGTTTTCGAATGAATCTCAAGGGGATTTTTCCCGCGGGGGACTGGCTTTGTGAATGAGTGCAGGTTACCTGTGAATAATTTGCTGACGCCTAGGTGTTTTTTACCTTTGGGAATTCCTTGAGATGATCTTGACACCTTACGGGGTGCATTGATACTTTTCCCTTTGAACATTATAGGGAAGGGTTCTCTGTCCACGGAACCGGCAGGGCAATCAGTACGGCTGCCGTGGCCCTTCGATGGTTTGTTCTTCTGAGACTGCGCCCAGGGAGTGTGAATTGCCTGTGAGTTCTTACAAACCAGCCGCTTTGCGGGATCTCCTCAGGACCTCCCGCCGTAGCACCCGATCCGCTCAACTGCTGTTCGTGGTATCGCTGCTGACAGGGTTCGTTTTTGTTAACGGACCTGTTCAGGCTGCGTTGACCAGTACGGGAAATTCGGGTCCCGCTACTTCTGTGTCAGCGGGTTATCTCTTTCCGCAAGGCACCATGCCTGGCGCTATCTTGACGCCGATGGTGCGTCTCGACCTGAACTGTGAGCCTCAAGACAGTGAAGGCGACACTGTCTCCGACCGGCGGGATGATAGCACGGTGCTCATGTCCCTTCGTGTCCGGGTCACGGGGCGGCCCAAGGATATCGCCGCTATTGCAGTCGCTCGTGAAGGGGGCGATTCGGGCAACACCACGGGTTCCGAGGCGTTTTCAGTCGCCGTCGATGCCGACACGAAGCTTTCCAACCTGGTCGAGGATCCCGATACCATCGGCGAACGTTCTGGAGATGGGGACTCCACCGGTCAATACACTCCCGATGTAGATGCCATCATTGCCTATGTCCCCATCGCTAAGCTTCTCGCCTTGGCTCCGGGAGCTGATGGCAAGTTCGGGGGGTTGGACCCCTTTGCCTCCTCCTTCACCGTGACGATTAACTTCGTTGATAATGATAAGACCGCCGTCGATCCCTTCCTGGTGAACAACAGCGAGGATACTTTTAAAGGTGCTAACAACAAGACCCTCTCCCAGGTCGATATCGCGACGAACGGCGGTAATGTTCTCAAGGTGGGTGACACCCGTTTCGCCACCTTCTATGTGCTGGTGGCCCCCAGTCTTTCTCTGGAAAATGGTAGGTCGATTAGCCTCGCTCTGGATGCTTCAGGTGATGCTTCGGTCAACACGAGCGGAGGGGGCCTGAGCAAAGCCGATGACGCCTATGTCTTTTACAACTGGAATAGGGGTGGTTTGGTGGTGGGTGTCGGAAAACCCGCGCTCACGGAAGTTGAACCGGAGGAAGAAGGTGGCCAGCCGACCTATGATCTCGTGGATGCCTACAACACGGTTCCCACGCTGATCGGAGGCATCGACGGGCAGATTATTTGTACGGATGCGGTGGGTGATCAAGTTCCAGAAAGAGCTACAAATCTCAAACCCGGACCTGTTCTTCAATCCTTCCCCTCTGATTATCCCCCCGTCAGCATTGAGAATCGAACGGAAGATGCTGATCATGTTGTCAGCTATGATGCTGTGATCGGACGTTTTCACCCAGATGCTGAGTTTTCTACACGAACTTATCCCTCGCCTGAGGTTCTGGCCAGTGGTGGAACGACCTATGCATGGTTTGGTTTTGACCTAGCGGGAGGTTGGGCGGGAGGTTATGACTGGCGTTTATCTGGCCTAACTCTCGAAGTTCAGGGTTTGGGTGGGTTAGGTGAAGTTCCGCGTGACAATGTTGACAACGACCTGGATGGTCTCATCGATGAGGTGGGTACAGAGGACGTTCCTCAGGACCGTCAGGTTGCGGGACGTAACGATGATGTCGACTATTGGACCGATCTCCGCTACCCCGGCATCAATTCCGTGACGGGGATCAATGGGATTCCTCTCAGCGCTACGGAAATCACTCTGACCTCAACAATTGCCGACCTTTTTGAAAATTCCGAAGTCGTTAAGGGTTCCTATGATAAAGGCTGGGATCCCGTTTTTTCGATCCGGCACATGTATGATGACTCTCTGGGTGGTTCTGGGTTTGAAGATATGTTTTCTCTTCCCCCCAAGTACTTCCGCGATTTTTATATGCCTTTTTATGGTTCTCCGATTGGCCGCCTGCAACCTGAACTCTGTATCCGTCTCGATGCGTTACTTCAAGAGAATCCCGCCCGTGCTCAATACTTTGCATCTCTCTTCAAGATTGCAGTGTTGCAGAGCCGTGGCATTGATGAGGATGGGGATGGTGAGGAAGGCTCCCCCACGGTTCTTGGTTACAAGATCGCGGATGGTGTGGATAACGACGAAAATGGCCTCACTGATGAAGGGATCGACGAAGAGGTTGATAACGGGCTGGATGATGATGGCGATGGGCTGACCGATGAGGATGTGAATTTCATCCCGGTCTTCGTGAACAACGATGAAGAGATCAATAACTTCTTTGTGGACCGCGTAGGTGGAATCGCCAATGTTTACGATCCCGATCCCAACCCCAATGATACGGTGGGGGAGGGCGACTATGTCTTCATCGATTACAACAACAATGGTGTCTATGACAATGGCCGGGATGATCAAGATACTCCCAATCTGGATGAGTTTAAGGGACCGGGAAAAACCTCTCCGTTGACGGATGGGGATCCCTATTCACCCCCGGTTGTCTATCCCATCGATGATGATCTCGATGCGGAACTGGAGGATGGCAATCCGCTTACTCCAGGTGTGGCGACCTACAATGGGTTGGATGATGATGGGGATGGACTCACCGATGAAGGTGGGAATGAAGACATCCGTGATTTGGTTCTAGAAACCTATGGTGCCTATTATAGTTTTATCCAGAATGCTTGGATTTACGAGGATCTCAATGACAACATACGTCTCGAGCCTGGCATCCTGAGTGACATGACCTCGGGTGGCGATCAACCTTTGCCGCCTCACGATGGCGCTGGAGAGTTTCTTCCATACACATATGATAGCCGGATCGCGGGTACCACTGACCGGTATTTTGTCCAAATTTCGGGTCTTGATCCATCCGATGATGATCCAGGAACCGATATCCCTCTGTATTCGGATGAGGGGGACTATGACTTCTTTGTCGGCTTCCAGATCCCCGAGAACATGCCCATTGGCGCTGATTTCCAGGTCTCCATTGTGCCGGGAAGCATTCAACTCACTTTTGATACCCGTGATGGGAATTTCTCGCCAGGCCAATTCAGCTACCCGGTCACGGCGGTAGAGTCTTTATCCGAGCGTTTTCCTGATCTTGAGGCGTTGGCTTCAAACACGATTACCACACCGGCGCAATCACAAGCCTACCAGGTTACTAAACGCCAGTTTGCTCATGCCCAGATGGCGGATGCCATGGGATTCCAGAGTTCTCTTGAGGTGCGTGGTGGTTATCGCGGGATGCCTTACATGGACTCTCTCTCACGGCCGTTCCCCATCCTGGCCTTGAACCTTGCTGATGCCTATCAGGCATCCTCGACGGGAGAGATGGTTTCCGAGGCAAATACCGTTGTCAACTCAATTCGTGTCAATTTCGATCCTGTTCAATTGGATGGCGGTTTATTTGATCCCTCGGTGGATCTCCGTCCCTTGGGGAACAATACCTTTACCGACAGCGAAACCGGTCAGACTTTTGTTGATTCTGGTGTGGCTCTCTACCTCGACAACAAGACGGATGGAGAACAGGGCGCGTTCGACTTCAACGACACCCCCATTATACTCAACCTTGAATCACTCTCCTGGGATGAAGACAAGAGTGATCCGGTCGTACTCGCCGGTGGTCACTATGTCGTTCTGACTCCGCAAACGGGTACCGGGATCCCAGGAACAGATAATTGGGAGATCCCCAATGACTTGGATATTTCCCATCTGGATCCCAACCGGGGCTATGATTTCTTTGTCTGTGTCCGAACCCATGAATTCGCCCGGGCCCGTGACACCTTTAGAGCTTTTATACGTCCCGGCGACATCAGCTTCACCAATGGAGTGAATGTAATCGGTTCAGATGTGATCAGTCACACTTATACCCACAATGTCCCGATCTTCGTCTCCACCGATCTGGGCAGCTCGCGTTTAGTGATTCCCCTTTCGGATTCCATTCCGGTTCTGGGATTCAACATGTTGGATGTCAACAAAACCTTTGATGGTACTCCGGCGCGTTGGTCCTTAGTGAATCTTCTCTTTGATAACAACCCGGTCACCGATACCTCGTTTACACCGTCGGATCTGCGGCCACTTTCGAATGATATTCTCCGTAACATCCCCTTGGATCCGGGTGAAGACAACGATGGCGATGACCGTACCTTCCCCATCCCCGATGGGATCGACAATGATTCCGATGGTCTGACGGACGAAGGTGTGGGTAACACGATGGACTTTGACCTTTCACGTTATACCACCCTCTCCGGAGTTGCGATCTTCCGCGATATGCCCAATAGTGACCAGAATGGCAAGTTTGATGATCCTCTGGATCCAGATGTCACGGTACCTGACGTGCCCGTCTTTCTGTCGGGTGAGGAGGAATTCATTTTCCCGGTTGGTACGAGTCCCTATGTTTCGGTTGCGTTGGACCATGACCCGGTTTCGCCTAGTGCTCCTGGCAAGGGTGATCCCGTCGATCCCGACCCATTCGAGACCATCCCGGTCGATGAAATGGGAGATAACCTGGGTACTGACTATTTTGTCGTGATTCGTACCTCCAAGACGATCTCCGCCGGTGATGATTTCAGAGTCCGTACCGCCACCCATTGGAACACAGTGCATTATGAGGGCGGCTATGTCTCCGAGATGGTGGGAACCTCCTTCGGGTTTATGCCTGGTTCGGTCTCAGGATCTCCTGCGTTCCCCAATGTCCAGCCCTATACCTTTGACGCGCTTGTGAATGCTACGTTGGTACCCTCCATGGATCGGCTGGCAGAAGAACCATTATCTCCTGGAAGTCTGTTGATTCCTGGCTTTACCATACCGGGAGTTGTTTCCAGCACCGATTTGTTCCAGATCGGAACTCCCTTTACACGCTATGAATCCTACAAGCGCTCAACTTCCTCTGTGATCTCCAATTCCGAGACTAAGAGCGATGCCCCATCGTTGACCTTCCTGGTGCCCACTCTGAACTCCACGGTTACCGCGCAAGCCGACCTGGATCCTGGAACTGTGTTCTTGCGCTGGAGTGACATCGACGAAGACAGCGGTAACGCGACTGTGTCTCTGGTTTACTTCCCCATCGTGGTAGACTCGGTCCTGGGTGAGATCCTCCCCGTGACACCCACGGATTCACGTTTCACCTTCACGATCATCCATGGGGCGGAGGTGGCTCTGGGAGCCGGAGATGATATCGATAATTACGATATCGAAGCTTATGAGAATCGCTTGATTTCTTATGATAACGAGAATGTGGTCGAGGACACGGGTTACGGCACTGATATCCTGACGTGGGATGCCCGTTTGGTGCCTGATGGAACTTACCGTGTCGGGGCCATTTTGAATGATTTTGAAAACCCGCGTATTATCGCGGTTGGTGGCAAGGTCGTCATATCCAATGATCGACCCATTCTTGTGATCACGGAACCCTAAGAGAGGCCGAGCCTACCCATGACAAGAGATGCACATAACCGACTCCACCGCCTCCAGGGGATTACACTCCTCGGACTCTGTTTGGCTTTCTGCCGGATGGGATATGCCGAGGAATGTGTGGTCAATGTAACTGTTGACTACATGGACTCCGAGAACAACATCGTTCTCGAGTTGTACATGGAGCCCCTGAGTAAATTCTTGGCTCTTCCACCGGAAAGCGCCACGGATCCGATCCGTATCCGGACAGATGCCGCGAACACCTCAGATCCAGCTGCGGTCCGGACACTGGTTCTGAAGACAAGCATTGTTTTACTCGCGCCGGAGGGTGTCCAAACAATCCTCATCCCGTGCAATACCATCCCCGATCCGAGCGCGGTTCAAGTGAATACCCCCTATGTCATTCTGGGGGTTTATACGGATAGTGTTCCCGACAGCCAAGACTCGACCGATGGACGGCTTTTCGCGGCCGCATCTCCGGGTACTTTTATGTTCTCCGAAGAGGATGTGGAGATCAGCTTGGAGGTGGACACAGCCGAAGTGGCCGCCGGTGTCGGCGAGCCCTCCACTGAAAATCTAGACATATCCTGGACAGCCGCCGCCTTTGCGGGTGATTCGTCAATCGCCCTTTACTTTGACCGGGATAACACGCTCGATATCCTCGCCTCCGATGGAACTTACATTACCTCCATCGCCGCTGATGAAATCGACAATGCCAGCATGATCCTCTCTGGCGGAGAGATCATTTCCAACAATGGAGTCGAGGGACTTGACTATGGCCTCATCGACCTGTCGGGTGATGTCCGCTTTCCACCTCCCCCGTCGACAGGCTCGATTAATCCCGCTGAATATCCCAGCGCCACCTTCCGTTGGGATTATGGCGATTTCCCCGCCGGGAAACTTTATGTGTATGGCGTTCTCAAGAGTGGCGATGGTACCCGTGTGATTGACTATGCCCCCGGTTATTCTCAGGCGACCGAACAACGTTGGCCTGCCTTCATTGGTACTGCGGTTGATGACCGTTTCGTGCATGGAGTGGCCATCCACGATATCGTTCAATCCGCCTCGGAACTCGATGTGGTCGCGGTGGCTCAGTCCGGTATCTTCAGGGTTTACGATTACCTTGGCAGGACATGGGGGTCTTATTCCTTCGATCTCAATGTCACTGTCGATACTGCCCCAGCCTGCGCGGATATCGATAACGATGGTGAAGTGGAAATAGTCCTCGGAACCAATAATCTCAGTTCCGATCAGAACCTGGTTTTCCTCCATCAGAATGCCGTCATTGTGGTGGATGCCCAATTCAAATCCCGTTATGAGGATTTGAATGCGGCATTATCGGGAACAGAGGAACCCTCACAATCACTGATCGAAAGTCTGATTGCGGCGAATAACCTGACCAATTCCATCTATTTCGTGCCCGAAGGTCAGGGTGTTTTTGCCACTCCCGCCATTCGTGATATGGATGGAGATGGTAAGAAAGAGGTTTTCACGGTCACACGTCCACTTGTCACGGGTGGCGATTCAGTGATCCGCATCTTGTCCTTTAGCTCCAGCACCGCTGTTGCTCCTGTGGTAGAGGTTGCCATCAACCCACCCACCGGTACTGGGAATCTTGGCGAGCCAGCAGTGGGTAACCTTTTTGATACCGATTCCAATTACGAGGTAGTTTTAGGGAGTGATTCTGGAGCCATCTATGTCTTCAACCCTTATGTGGGTGACATTGGTACGGCGGTACTCACTCTTTCTGGTCCAACAATCCGTTCAGCGGCGCTGGTTGATTCCGATTCCGATGGAATCGAAGAAATCCTCATGGCCATCTCAGAACGTGATCGTGCCAGTTCGTTCCGGACCGAAGTACACTTCTTCGAACCGGATGGAACACCTGTCTATCCCTTCACCAAGACCCGGATTTTCAAGCCCTCTCTCTCATATGACTCATTGTCCATGCCGGTGGTCTCGCGTCTATTCCCCGCTGATAAAGCCCCGGCTGGTTTTAATAATGGTCTGGTGGCTTTCTTTGCCACACGGAATACCTTCTCCGGAATCAGCCTGAACACGGTTGATACGAGTACCGGTGGTGGCCTGCAGATCTTTAGCTTTACACCGAGCGATGTGGATTACTACTTCGGATCTTCCTCGCCCATCATCGGGCAGGTGGATCCCTCCTACGATTCCTATGAGATTATTCTCGGCGGCGGGCGTGACAGTCATGGGAATCTTCAGGGTTGGTCTTTCGTGAATACGGATTCAAAGACCGGTTCTCTTGTCGATGCCGAAGGATTTGATGTACATGTGGAACCGGTGCTGGAGGGTGAGTTCTTTGCCTCAAGCATCCTAGGGTCGCCAGAAATGGGCGATCTGGATGGCAATGGTATCATAGACATCATCTACACCAATGAGCGCGGCTATATCAATCGATTCGAACCGAAGCATGGATTCAGCGGTAATTTCCTACCCGCCGATTTCCCATGGCCCAACTACAGACATGATGTGTCGCGTACAAGTTCTTCCTCCGGTGTGGCGGCTCCCTTTGCCCCCTTCTTGCCGGGTGATATTAACCGTGACGGCGTTGTGGATGAGAATGACCTTTTCAGTGTCTCCAGATTCTGGGGAGAAGCTGATGCCTTTGTTCTGAGAAGCGGAGCTTTAGCCACGAATTCGCAGGCCGATTATGGAACCAAGGTGGCACCGCCACGCTATCTGTTGCGGGTCATCGAAGACATGCACCGCTAAGAGTAGCGGGGAGGTCATCAAGAGAATGAAAAAAGTACAGCTTATTGCTCTGACGGGACTGATGGCGGTATGGGCTGTTCAAGCAACCACCATCCTGCCCATGTCGCTGGAGGAATTGACGAGACGCAGTGACTCCATCGTGGTGGGTAAGGTCACGAGCGTGGCCTATACAAAGAATGCGGCGACAGGCTATCCAGAAACCCGGACCACCTTTACGGTCCAGAATCCGGTTTATGGTGATGAAAAGGCGGCTGAAGTGGTAGTGGCTGTGCCCGGAGGACCAGTGGGCAATGGGCTAGTGACTATTGTTCCGGGTATGCCGGTTTTTAAGGTGGATGAGAGAGCCGTTCTGTTCTTGGTGAAGGATGCTGATCGCGGTGTGTCCTTCCCGGTGGGAGCCGAACAAGGTGTGTACCGGATCAAGTATGACTCCGAAACAGAGTCATACTATGTCCACAACCAATCCCGTGACCTGTCTGTGATCGATATTACCAATAACCCGGTCGCGGAAAAAAGTGAGAACAAGACCAAGGTTCCACTGGCTGACTTCACCATCCAACTGCGTCAGCTGGCAATTCAGGTCAAAGAAAAGTAGTTCTGGTTTATATGCTTGTCCCCCGGCGGTGAAAAGTCACGTTCGGGGGTATTAAGGGCTGAGAACATAACCGGTCAGGGGATCGAGACAGACTCCTGGCCCTTCTCATTTGATAATGTAGAGATGGGGGGTCCTGGTATTCATGCAGGTCACGCAACTTAGGAGGTCTTTCTCGCGGAGTCGGCTGGCTCTCGTGGCGGGCCTTGCTGTGGCGATGGCGTTTCCTCTCACCGGAGATGCCTTTGTCCCTATCACGGGTGGTCCCGGATCCTCAACCGAGAACTTGTCCCTTTTCTGGAATCTCGAGCGATACCCCTCTGGAGTGCCATTCGTGTTCCAGACCTCAACTTTGGGGGATGGGACTCAGGATATCTCTGGTTCGGCGGAATACGATGCGGTTCGCCTCGGTTTCAAGGGATGGCAGGATGTCCCCACCTCAAAGATCGCTTTTCAAGAAGTGGGAACCTCTACCAAAGTAAAATCGGGTACGTTGGATGGGATCAATGTGGTATCTTTTGACACCTCCAACAGCCTTATGGCCCGTGCGGGTGTTCTCGCACTCACCATTCCCACCTACCGTTCCTCGGGAGAGGGAGTGACACCTGGCGAAATTGCTGAGGCCGACATTGTCATTTATGACACGGATCTAGTGGTTTGGAAAACCTCTGGACGGAATAGTATCCCCTCCACACCTGGCTCCCCCATCCAGGTCAACCTTCAAGAGGTTGCATCCCGTGAGATCGGTCATTTCATCGGGTTGGATGCTTCATTTGTAAGGACTCCCTTCAGCACACCACTTTTTACCCTTCAGGACGGTGTCATCATTCTTGATCATCGTTTTGATGCGTTTTCCTCGACAGCGTTGATGTACCCCTATGCTTTGAATGGCTCACCTGTACAGAATGGTGGCGTGGGATATGGTTTCCTAACCCAGGATGAGGTCATGGCTTGTTCAGCGCTTTATCCCACGAGTGAAGCTGCCGCACAAAATGGCAGTCTGAGTGGAACGATCACCCTCAAAGACATCACCACCGGCACCACAAGTGTACTCTGTGGCGCGCATGTAATCGCCACCAAACCCGGTGCCACTGAGCCAGTCGCCAGTACTCTCACCAAGGGAGATGGTTCTTACTCCATTAATGGGCTTCCGGCGGGAAGTTATCTCGTGTATGTCGAGCCATCCTCATCGTTGGATTACCAATCCTCCTATGAGAATCTGGATGAATCTGCGTTGGACTTCATCCCGGAGTTCTATAACAACGCCTACTTCTCGCAGATCTCCAAGGCGAGTCTTGTGTCTGTGGCGGCGGGAGTGGTTACCAGCGGGATTGATGTCGAAGTGGTGAAGAGTGTGGCCAACAGCGAGGTTACCTATGCTCTTGGTGGCATCACCGATGACAAAGGTAATGCAATTGTTGTCAAGAACGAACCAGATAACACGATCGATATGGCTGAGCGCCTGAGTGATGATGACCGGGATGGAAAGATTGTGGTGGATGGTGTGATCGCCACTGTGGGTGATCATGATTTCTATTCATTCCGTGCACAACGTGATGATGTATACCGAATTGATGTTCAGGCCTATATGCTGGGGTCTGCCTTGGATCCTGTTCTCCAGGTTTATGGTCCTGGCATTCAGGCACTACCCTTTGCAATCGCTGATAATACTGCTGGATTTGGGCTTGATCCGCGAGTGATTTTTACTGTTCCACAAACTGACACCTATTATGTCGAGGTCTATAACGCTTCTCCGACTGCTGGGGCAGACCATTTTTATAATCTTGTCATTAAGAAGATCTCTGGCCGTGTTCCGGTGACACCTCTTGGTGGCCCCACCGCGGTCCTTGGAGTTCCGATTACCGATGCTACCCTTGAGGCGGTTGGATTCACGAATCCGACCTATGGTTCCATCGAGATTACTGAATTTAAGGTTCAATTCCTGGATGTTGATGGCGATGGTGGCTTGAATACGGATGGCTCTGATTTCTTGGCGTTATCCCGTGAGCCCAATGCCAGCGCCGGTAGTTTTGTGGGTGGTATCGCTCTCTTTAACGATAATGGGCCAAGTTATGGCATCTTTGATTATGATGCGATTGCACCCGATCCCACTCAGGATATTCCTATAACGATGGCGACTACTCCCACCCTCACGCAGTTTGCGTTTGGGTTTGAGGTGACATTTACTCCGGCGGAACCATTGATTCTTCCCGCTGAGAGGTTGACAGTCTCGGATGCCTCACCCGACTTCTTTATTGTGGTTCAACCCTCTTTAAAACTCCATCATGGGGATGATTTCCAAGTTGTTATTCCCAAAGATGGAATTAAAGTCCGCAACAACATCTCAGGCACTTTACAGCAGGCTACTCTTTTCTCCCAAGCCTATCCGACTCTTCCTTACAGGAATAAATACACCGGTGACATTGTTGAGTTGAAGTCTTTCGTCCCCACTGGTGGTGGAACAGTGGATGCCAATTCCATTGATTTTCCCGTGGTTGGTCTCAACCTGATCGGTGATCCTGACGAACAATACTGGGTCTCTCAGGTGGAGCTCTCAGTGATCGGTTATAGTTTTCATAATCTCCGTGATCTTGGACTTTCATCGTTGGGATGGGATCCGCTCAATGACTGGTTCCAACGTCCGAACCCAATCGTCCGTTGGCTGGACTTTACCGATTTCATTGAGTTGACGAGTGGTATTACGGCCAGCGGTGGATTCAATCTCTACCAGGACAATGATGATTTGGGGAGCACGACTGATGGTGTTCCCAACTTTGGCCTGAATGGAGACTTCCTTGTTGCTTTGGATGGAACCCAACATTATGAAGTCACTGACTTCGAAAATGTGACAGATGATCTGGTCCTGGCTCTCCTGCCACACTCCATGCAGTCCCATATCAGGGTTGACGATTTCATGCTGTCCAGGGATGACCTGAACATTTTCTCCTTCAAGGTAGTGTTGCCAGTTTTACCGCAGTCAAATTGTCTGGTTCCAGACAGCGATGATTTGGCAGATGGAACTCTTGGCGCGGATATGTTTGTCACTCTACGTACGAGCAATACGGTCGATGCATTGGATGTCTTCCTTCCATACGTACAGGTGGATGGAATTCGAATCTCTAATAATCTTTCGGAAGTGATCCACTATCAGGATACCAGCCGGTCCACTTTGGTGAATGGTGGTTCTTTGAGATCGATTGATAATTACACCAATCCTTCCATGAACATTGTGGAAATTCGTCCCACACCTTATATCAAGTTCAGGGATATGGTGAATCCAGCTGACAACTTGAGCGTTGGGAATGTGGCCACCACCGCCGATAATGGCTCAGCCCCGATCGCTGTCATTGGCATTGATGCATATGATTACAATGCCAGCACAACCGTTGTTATTAATAGCGCCCATGATGGTGATATTCCAACAGGTGGGCACATCATCAACACGGGTGCGGTCTTGAACACACTAACCCTCTATGTGGATCCAGCGGGTTCTCCGGCTCAGATCCCCAGTAATTTTCTTCTTCCAGTAACGACCTGGAGTTATACGGATCCAGACCTAATTGATCTTTCAATCCGTGGAATCGATATTATCACTGAGGATGATACGCCCGCTGGCAATGGGAGTCCGAATGATATTCCCAGGATGGATGCGGATGATGACGCGGATGGTCCGACGATCTATAGCGAGAGCGGGACATTGGCTGATGAGGAACTCCGTAACGGTCAAGATGATGACCTCGATGGTATCACGGACGAAAACGACTTCGGAGATCAAGATGCAGTGGGACTCAATGGGCAGTTCGATCAATACGACGACACCCTCCCTTATCTCCAACTCAATGACATTGTCCATGAGATATCAGTAGTCCCTCACTCAAGCTTTGCCGTGGCTCCGACGGTCACCCCAATGGGTAATGGGAGTCTGCAGGTAGAATTCCCCGACCTGCGGTGTTATGTCGTAGATGAGTACATCAACCCCTGGGATGCAGAAGCCGAACCGCTTTCGGGTATGTGGATTGATAGTATCTTCTTCAGGATAGACCACGCAGCCTTGACGATTTCTCCTGCGGCACCGGTCCCCAGCAAGGGCGCGATTTGGAACTATTACCTCCCGATTGGTGTTTATATCGATTTCGGAGATGATCGTACCCCACTCTGGGCCTCCCCCGCAGGGGTTACGTTGGACTATTATTACTTGACCGAGATCCCGAATAATAACTCCTCGACATTTCTCCAAGGGCCCGATTTCTTTATCACTGCACGTATGGGACCAGGAGCGAATGTAGGCGATTCCTTCCGTTTAAGGATTCCAACGAATGGTGTGGGATATTCATTCTACCGGAGTGCCAATCCATACACTGAAGACATCCGGGAAGCGAGCACTCCGATCAGTGATTTTTCGTCAAGTAATGTGGTTGTCGGTGGAGATAATGTCCCCCCCACTCTGAATTATGAACGCCCCTCAGGGAATGATGTCCGTGCTGAAGCTAACGTTGTTGAGGGACGGGTGGAGTATGACTTCGAGGTCAAGTTTGTATTTAATGATCCTGACAATGCGGCGTCTGTTGATTTCTACTGGGATACCGACAGGATTGGATTGGATGGGAAGACCATCCCGGTTGTTGAAGGAGAATCGACCACCAACATTATTGATAATGATGGTGTGCGTGCTTACTCCTTTACGTTCCGTTTCCCAGAGGAATTAGCCAGTCAGAACATAGGGAAAGCTTATATTTACGGGGTCATGACAGATGGTGTCAATCCAACCCAAACTGTGTATGCCCCGGCGGCGATTATTTTGGATGCCACCAGCCGGGCAGATGCCGCTGAGGTAGTGGACTTCCTGATTGCGGATAATCTCGGTCAGATATTTGGCACTGGTAGCGCCAACATTAATATTCCCGAATACCGTCAGCGCTCGAACTCAATCCGTGATGTGGAACTGGAACCCACTGAGCAGGGTATTTTGTACCTTCACGGATATGGCGATGTGGTTCTCCGTGGTGATCCTGGTGTCTGGGGGGATTTCGTCAAGACCTCCGAATCAGTCAGATTCCCGGAGGGCGGTTCGATCAACTTTGGTATGGATATCGCGCGTGATATCGAACCCGATTGGGATGGAGATCGTTATTATCTTCTGGATGGGTTTGGTGGCGTGCATAACGTCGGTGCGGAAGCCCCCTTTACGCTTACAGGGCTGCCCACTTCTGTTGATGATATTTATCGTGATATGGAACTGACTGCCACCAGTAAAGGCCTTCAGGTCTTGAGTGGGTTGGGTAGCATGTATCCGTTGGGAGATGCAAACCGTTATACGAATGTTCCTTCGTTTGGTTTGGATATCGCACGGGATATGGCTCTCACTCCGACAGGCGCCTACATCTTGGATGCATATGGTGGGATTTATAATGTGGGCATGGCTGAGGAAGTGGATAGTTCAACATCAGTCATCATGTATCCGGGTTCCGATGTTTACCGTGCCATTGAATATATCACAGGTGGAATCGGACTTCTCGTGATGGACCGTCAAGGTCAAGTGT
>CAYRBI010000094.1:16872-23512 GCA_964422415.1 uncultured bacterium
CTGTCCGATGATTTCCTCGATGAACAGGGTCATGACAGTTCTGACTTCGCAGCGGTTTGGCAGGCCTTCTTCAATCATTACCGGGTCATTTCGTGCTACATGGATGAAGATTCGGTTAGAATCTCCGAGAGTAATACCGAGGAGAACACTTACATCGTTTCCGCCAGTATTACCGTATACACCATGGACCCGGTACTACAAGTTTATGCCCCTTCGGATGATCCCACCGCCCTTGAGGGTACGGAGACAACCGCCAAGGCGGCTAACCTGAATACAGGTGAAATCTTCACTCTCGGCCCAATTCAGGTAGATCAGGTAGCACGTTATTGGGAAACCGATGATGGCCGTGGTTGGCGCCTGAGAATTATCGAAGACGATTTTACAGAGGGCACCATTGATTATGCCGATAAGGTCCTCGATGAACGGTATTTCTCTAAGACCCGCGCCAAGAGCAAGCGGGAAGGTGAAGGTACTGTTTATTTGACGGAGGAAGATCAGGCAGCTAAAGGCAGTAGCCAGAATAGCACCTATTTCTTCCAGTTCCTTGAGCAAGTGGAGGGATCATTTACCTCTACAACCAGTAGTATGGGAGGCTGGTTCCATCCAGTCCTGTATCTCCTCTGGTTTACTCCAACCACTGGTGATGATGAGGCCACTGTGGGCGGCACCATGCCCACTTCTCTCTTTAGTGTTATGGCTGAGTTCACGGTTTATGTTGATCCAGTGACGCAGGCTTCCTCGATTTCTGGTGGTGACAGGGCAGTGTGGTCGTTATTGTCTACTCTCTCGGGTAGTCTTGGAGCTATCGATCAACTCGGAACGGTCGACGCAGTGGTAGCCAATCCAGTGGGTTGGCGTTTCTTTAACGATCTTGGTATTACAGTTGAAGCGGGCCGTGATTTGGTCTATGACAGTCATATGTATGCGACTGCTGGCGGTAGCGCTACCGACGAGGTGGTGCTCAATATCCCTGATGTCAGTAGTTCTGCCTATCTCATTAATCTGAGAGAGGCGTCGGATGAAGAGACGATTCCTTTTGGCTCCTTGCCATTACCGGATGATCTTGACATCCATGATATCGAAGGAAATCTGATCCTTCCTGACATCAGTCAGTGGACTCGCACCACTACAGTCCAGCCGGGTGATGATGTAGTCGTAACCTTCCGCGCTGATGAACAAGGTGGAGTGACTGACCGCTTGTATTACGCAGTCATCCATGTTTTGGGTGTGAATGGCACTGGGAACAACAACACTTACACCAATATGTCGTTCACATGGCGGTATGAGCCAGCCACTGATTACATCACCGACTTCAATGCATACAAGAAGAAGTGATGAGAGACCTCTGATATTGCTTCTTGCGTACGTTACACGCTCATGTTGATAACCGTTCTATCAGGGGGAGGGAACACCCTCCCCCTGACCTCGTTTACGCGCTCCACGAGGTCACCTCAAAGGGGGAGGAGACCCAACTGATATGATCCATAAAATTCTTGCGGTAGGTATTGGGCTGATGATCGCCGTGGTAGCGATTGTGGCTTACCAGTTCCTCCGCCCTGAAACCACCATCGAGAGTGTCACCGAGATCTCCATCACTCCAGAGCCCGCGCCCATGGATGCCGACATCAACGAACGTCTCGTGGCGCGTTTCATAGCTGAGGATCCGTCGATTCAATCGGCTCTGACAGGAGTTATTCCAGTTTCCGCTACCACGGAGGTTGCGGCAGCTACCGAGCCTCCACGCAGTGACAAGGACATCCTCTTCGAGCTCATGGCCAATTGGAACTATGTCAAATACCGCAAGGCTAACCAACTTGAAGAAGCCCAATTCCGTAACCTGATGACTCGTAAGGTCACCCCCTATATCAAGGTCGGTGGGACTCTCGATAGCGCCAAGATTGTTAAACTCGATTCTGACCGTGCCACTGTGAGTCTGGGCAACGCTACCCAGGATCTTTTCTATATCCCATTGAATCCCCCCCCCATCGATCCTTCTGTTCCCAGAACTCCGGAACAGATCGCCCAAGCCCAGCGTCTCTATTACGAGACGGTCTATAAACCCATGACGGTCATGGGCAAGAGGTATAACCAGCTCGCTGGGCGTCCAGCGGAGATGAAGATTCCCTCGCGTGAAGAACAATTCCAACAAGCCAACAACTACCTCGACCTAGTGGAACAACGGATTGAAAACTCGGCGCCTGTTGAGGCGCCTGAGGAAGCCATGGTCGATCCTGAATCCCTCACTCCCAAACAACGGGAGCTTTACGAAACTTACAGGAGCACAGTGCTGCGTAGTCCGGAGGAGATTCGGGCCGCTATCGAGGCTCAGCGTGAACAGTTGCGTAAACGTCAAGCCGCTGAATCAAGCGGTTCGAACTAATCGCCCACGGTTGACTGCCCTATGTCAAATAAATCTCTCTTTTTCATTTCTCTTGTGGGTGGATTGATTGTGGTGGGTGGCGCATTCTGGTGGTTGGATCCGAACCGGGGAATTCAACCTATCCAGAAGCAACCGCTTTCAGTTTCGGTTGAAATCCCTCTTCCGAAGACCGTTGAAACACAGGTTGCCAGTTTGGTCGATAACGAAAACAAAGAGTTATCCGCTCCCACCCCCACAATTGCCGTGTCCGAAGCTGCCATCCCGTCTGTCACTCAAGACATGTCTGATGTGGCCGCATCAGATACACCATCAGCCTCAACGAGTGAAGCGGTTGTAGAAGATCCCCAGGTGGTGCAGGACAAAGAAAAACTTGATAAACATTACGCTGAGTTCGCCTACATCGAATACTCAGGCCTATTCTCTACCAAGAAAATGGCCACCTTCCACAACAACTTGAATGGTGAAAAGGAGAAGGTTCTCGAGGGTGGCGTAATCCATGGTCTCCAGCTGGACACAGTTGCTGAGGATCATGTCATGCTTTCCTATGGGAAATCTGGTTCAATCCGTAAGCCAAGGGTTGATTTTGATGTTAAGAACGATCCCAATGAGACCCTGTCGGAAGCGGACAAAAAGGCGCGGATGCTCCGGTATCAAGAGCTCTTTGGGAATCGTTTCCGCATAGCCGCTAAGGAAGCCGACCCGGAAGGCAAGGAAAGAACTTTACGTTTACCCTCTGATGCGGAGCAACAGAAAGCTCAGCAGAAGTACCGGGAAACCTATGGATTACTTTTCGAACGGATGAGCAAGGGAGATCCCACCATCGATTTTCGGGATGTCCCCAATTCAGATCTGAACTTCGATGAAGCCATAAAACGTTATTTTGAGACCAATTGGCCAGGTCAGGTTGAAGTCTCTACGGAGGGTGAAGCATCTTCCACCACCACCCCCGCTGGTGGTACTTCCGAGAAATGAGGTTTTCCCGGAACTCATCTTCGTTATTCGGAGTCTGCGTGGCAACGATCTTGGTGGTGCTCCTGGGAGGATGTTCTTCGGAGCCCTCCGGGACTTCCCAGACTTTGGAGCCAACTCGAGCCATCTCTCCGACAGTGGTGGAAACCCCGGTCTCCTCTGCACCCCCTGTTGCGAAAGTTGGCCCATATCTTATTTCTCTCAATGATGTTCTGCGTTTGACTTCCGAAAAGGAAAAGGCGGCTCATCAAGTCAGTGAAGCCACACCTGTCACGACAGTCCGGAAGAACATCCGTAAGGCTTATCTGGATGAGATGGTAACGCGTAGGCTTTTGATTCTTGGTGCCCTCAAACACCCGGAATGGATTGCGGATGCCTCTTGTGAGCGGGAAGTCCAGAGGCAGCTCACTGTCTTGGGACCAGATGAAATTGAACGGCGGCGGAAACTGGCTGGAGTCGCCAAGGATGATTTTCTGGACCAATTCCGCCGGTTTATCCGTGAAGAGATGATGAAAAGGGAAATCCTCCGGCGTGAAGTGGAGGAGCAGGGCACTGTTACGATTGAGGAGATCCATCAGCGTTTTGACCGGGATCTGGAGAAGATTTACCACCGGCCTGACAGCTGGGGTGTTTACCATATTGATCTCTACCTGCCTCGTGAACAGGCGGCTGGATTACCAGCTCTACGTGAAAAACTTGAAGGAATCCGTTCACAAGCCGCGAATTTGATACAATCCGCTACTGACTTGCAGGATAAAGCCGACCTGTTTTCTCCTCTGGTTCAAGACCATAGCCAAGCCCCAGATGCGAAAACTGGTTATGCCTACATCTATGACACCCTTGATGTGAAGTTTGATCCAGAGTTTGTGAAGCGGGTGAAGACTTCTACGCCCGGTGAACTCAGCCCAGTTTTTGAACTGGCCGGTGATGACAAAAAGGTCGGAGTCTGCTTTTTCCTTGCCTTTGAAAAGAAACCTGGGGTTTATACCTCTTTCGACCGGGCCAAGAATATTATCCAGGCTGACTTAATCAAAGAAAAGAAAGATTCCTTACGTAAAGCCCTTCTCGAACGGCTTCGAAACGAGTACAAAGTCGAGATCTGGGAGGATCGGCTGTTCCAGGGAATAGAAACTACCGCCGGAGGATGAACCGCAGATCATGCCAACAAGCGCAGTGGAGCGGGAGATCTCTCTGTTGGCCCTACTGGAGGTCCTCCAGGGCCGTTGGAAATTGGTTCTCTTGGTTGGCTTTATCGCCGCCTTGTTGAACACCTTCCTTTTTTCTTTTACCCCTTACACTTATGAGTGTACAGCCACCATCCTGGTGTCCCATTCGCGAAGTAAGGCGGAGCCATCCTATGTCGAAAAGACATTGGTTGATACCGATTCCTTCGCGGCCGTCTTGATGAGTGGGGAGCTGATGGAGAAGGTTCTCAAGCACTTCCAACTCGATCAACCGCCTTATGAGTTTGATGTTGAGGATGTGAGACATGCCATTGGTGTGTGGGCGATCCGGAATCAAAACTCCGTGCAAATCCAGGTGAGGCTGAGCAATAAAGTGGAAAATACCCCCCAATTGGCCGCTGATATTGCCAATTTCATGAGCCAAGAGGCTGACCGGATCGCCACCAAATTGATGGATGAGGATGTCCGCCGCTCGATGGACATCTTCAATCGTGAGTTTGCCCGCGCTGAAAGAGACCTCAATGCTGTCCGTGATAAATACCGGGAAGTCCGTCTGAAAGCCCCCATTGATGAAAAAAAGAAACTCATCGATTCCTTGGGAACTGGGCAAAGCACCATGGCTATGGCGCTCGCCACCGCTCAATCCGACTATATCGTTAAATCAGGGAAACGCGATGATCTGCTGCGCCGGATCGAGCATGAAAAACCGACCATCCCGTTGATTCGCGCCCTGGAGGAAGAACCCTCGGTGCTTGGCTTGTATGCGCAACGGACTGGCAAGGCCACCGCTGAGTTGTATAGCGTGACCTCAACGATTAATGACATCAACTTGGCGTATGTCGAGATCCGGAAGTTGTTGGATGGAACCGCTTCGGATGCGGCGGGAGCTTCAGCGGCTTTGAGTGTTTTACCTGAATATATCCACGATTTCTCGCGTCAAATCCAAGAGGCTGGGAGGATCCTCGGAGCCAGTGAGGCCGAAGTGAAGTTCTGGGAAGGACGCCTAGAGGCTGCGCTTTTAGGATTTCAGGAGGTCAATGAACGGCGTGAGGTGGCGGTGATGTCCATCGCCGCGGATCGTCAAGATTTAGTATCCTGGATCCGGGCCACACCGCCCTTGAAACCAGCGGGATTGCCAAGACCCCTTTTCGTGATGGCTTCGGCGGTTTTGACCATGGGTGTCTTGGCTGTCCTCATTCTCCTTCTGGAGGTGATGAAAGCGACCTTGGCGGGTGGTGGAAGCCAAAGAAAACAGGCTGTATAAGTGGTACCATTTAAAAACCTGCTTCCGCCTCCATCGGATATGGGTGTAGAGTATTTGAGAGAGGATTGTGATTATTTGGCCTAATCCGTGTAATGAATTGGCCGATAACCACAGTGTGGAACTGTTGGTTTGAACAGGTTCGACGTTTTTCAGGAGGGAAATTCCATGCGAGTAAAAGCATTAGTAGGCTGGTTATGGGTATTCGCTATTCTGCTGGCGGGAGGAGTCCAAGCGGGAGAGCCAGGGACTGAAGAAAGACCAAATATTGTCGAGAAGACTGTCGAGGCTCCGGCTCCGGCCCCTGCCACCGCTCCAGAACCGGCTCCGGAAGCGGAGTCACCGGTTCCGATGGTCAACGAGGAACAACCCGCTGAGGGTGGCAAGTGTACTGTGACCTGCTACCGCCCAGTGTGGAAGACCCGTGATGTCAATTGCACCCGGCGTGTGTGCAAATACCGCGATGAAGTCCGCACCTGCAAGGTACCGGTTTATACTCAGGAACAGCGTTCGCGTACGGTTATCTGTTGGAAGACCGAGTGTGTCACCGAAATGCACACGGTCACCACATGTCAGAATGTGGTCGATGAGTGCGGACGTTGCTGCCCACAAATGGTGACCTGCGAGGTTCCCTATCAAGTGACCAAGCGGGTGCCCTATGAAGTTGAGCAGCCCTACACCGTGTGTGTCTGTAACTGGCAAGAACGTGAGTACACCGTCCAGGTCCCGTATTGGGATACCGAGGATTTCACTTGCACTCAACGGTACTGTGAGATGGAGCCTTACGAGGTTCCGGTTTGTCCGCAACCCTGCTGTGCTCCCTGCTGCCCACCCTGTGGCGCTGGT
>CAYRBI010000095.1:0-7108 GCA_964422415.1 uncultured bacterium
GCCCCCAACGCCAAGGCCCAAGTTATGGACACCAAACCAGGAGCCGTGAAGGGCTAATTTCGATGGGCATCTCGGATCCCTTCATTCGGCGCCCGGTCATGACCACCTTGGTCATGCTGAGCATCTTCCTGTGTGGGGTAGGGGGATACCACCTACTCCCGGTGAGTGACTTGCCCAATGTCGACTTTCCCACCTTACTGGTGTCCGCCAGCTTGCCCGGGGCAAACCCCGAAACAATGGCCTCCTCCGTAGCATTGCCTCTCGAACGCCAGTTCTCGACCATCGGGGGACTCGACTCCATGACCTCGGTCAATGCTCTTGGATCGAGCCAAATCACCCTACAATTCACGCTCAAGCGCAACATCGATGACGCCGCACTAGATGTCCAATCCGCGATTACCCGCACATTGGGACGTCTTCCGCAGGATATGCCGAATCCGCCCACCTTCCGTAAAGTGAATCCCGCTGATCAACCGATTCTTTTCCTGGCTTTGAGCTCACCCGTGTTGCCCCTCTCGGATGTGAATGATTTCGCGGATACCTTCATCTCTCAGCGTATCTCCATGATCAATGGAGTCGCGCAGGTTATGGTTTACGGTTCGCAGAAGTATGCTGTCCGGATACAAGTCGATCCGCAGGCTTTGGCCTCTAAGCAGATTGGCTTGGATGAAGTTGCCGAGGCCATCCGGGGAGCCAATGTTAATCTCCCCTCGGGAGACCTTCAAGGAACCCACAAGGCTTTTGTTCTTCAGACCAATGGCCAGTTATTGAAAGCCGCGCTGTACGAGCCGGTCATCATTTCTTCTCATAATGGTTCACCGGTCCGGATCTCGGATATCGGAAGAGCCTTCGACAGTGTTGAGAACAATCGCATCGCTGGCTGGTTCAACCAGGTGCGCGCGGTGGTCCTTGCGGTTCAACGTCAGCCCGGCACCAACACAGTGGAAGTAGTCGAACAGATCAAGAAACTTTTACCGGTTTTCCGCGAACAGATGCCGGCCGCGATGAAGTTGGACATCCTTTATGACCGTTCCGAGACCATCCGCGCCTCAGTCAACGATGTGAAATTTACGTTAGTTCTCACTATCGCCCTAGTGGTTCTGGTGATCTTCCTCTTCTTGAGAAACATCACCGCGACAATTATTCCGAGTTTGGCGTTGATCCTGTCGGTAGTCGGTACATTCGCGGCGATGTACTTGCTCGATTATAGCCTGGACAATCTCTCGCTGATGGCCCTGACCCTGTCAGTGGGGTTTGTGGTGGATGATGCCATCGTGATGATCGAGAACATCGTACGGCATATGGAACATGGGGAATCACCCCGCCAAGCAGCCTTTACTGGCTCGCGGGAGATTGGCTTCACGATTGTCTCCATGACGATTTCTCTGGCGGCGGTGTTCATTCCGGTCCTCTTCATGGGCGGGCTGATGGGCCGGCTGCTGCGTGAGTTCGCGGTTACCATCAGTGTGGCTATCCTGATCTCTGGGTTTGTGTCTCTGACGCAAACCCCGGCTCTGTGTAGCCGTTTCCTGCGCCCCACGACAAACCGTCATACTTTTTTTTATAACCTACTGGAGGGTGTGTTCAATGGAATGCTCAAGGTGTATGACCTCACGCTCCGGTTGGTTCTGCGATTCCGCCTCATTACTCTCCTGAGCATCATCCCCTTGCTGTACCTGACCGGCCATCTTTTCCTGAAAATCCCGAAGGGGTTCTTGCCTGATGAGGACACCTGCCAGCTCAGTGGCAGCACCGAGGCCGCGCAGGGAATCTCCTTCAACGATATGAAGAATCATCAGATGCAGGTTGCCGAGGTAGTGGCCAAGAATCCCGCCATTGAAGGTTTCATGTCTTCCGTGGGATCGGGTGGTTCCGCGCAGTCCAACGCGGGGCGGTTATTCATCCATCTCAAAGAACGTGAGCAGCGCGAAAGCATCGACAAGGTCATTGAGGAGCTGCGCGCATCAGTCGCTAACATCCCGGGTATCCGGGTGTTCTTTCAGATTCCTCCCACCATCCGGATCGGTGGCATGATCTCGAAGAGTCAGTATCAGATGACACTTCAGTCTCCTGACACCAAGGAGCTCTATCAATATGCCCCCCTTTTGGAGGCGAGGGTTCGTGAATTACCCGGATTCCGCGATGTCACCACGGACTTGTTAGTCACCAATCCCGAGGTGCGTATCGATGTGGACCGTGACAAAGCCTCCAGCCTGGGAATTTCCGCGCGCCGTGTCGAGGATGCGCTTTATTATGCCTTCGGAACCCGTCAGATTTCTTCAATCTATGCTGCTAATGATGAATACAACGTCGTTCTTGAGCTCAAACCAGAGTATCAAGCCGATCCTTCGGTCCTCTCGCTCTTGTATGTCCGGGCGGAGAATGGCGATCTCATCCCCTTGAACACAATGGCCAAGGTCACGAAATCGGTGGGCCCGTTGACTGTCACTCATCTGGGACAACTTCCAGCGGTAACCCTCTCGTTCAACCTCGAACAGGGTATGGCTTTGGGAGATGCGGTGGACAGAATCAAGGAGGTATCACAAACAGTCCTGCCGGGAACCATCACCACCTCCATGCAAGGAACCGCGCAGGCTTTTGAATCCTCCATGCGTGGATCGGGCCTCCTGCTCATCGCCGCGATCCTGGTCATCTATATTGTGTTGGGAATTCTCTATGAGAGTTTCATCCACCCCATCACGATTCTCTCGGGACTTCCCTCCGCCGGGGTGGGGGCTCTGTTAACCCTGATGCTGTTCAAGATGGATCTGAATATCTATTCGATCGTAGGCATCATCATGTTGATCGGGATTGTGAAGAAGAATGCCATCATGATGATCGACTTCGCGCTCGAAGCGCATCGAACCCGTGGCATGGCCCCCAACGAGGCCATCTATCAAGCCTGTCTGGTGCGCTTCCGCCCGATTATGATGACCACCATGGCGGCGCTCATGGGAACTCTGCCGATTGCACTGGGGCATGGAGCGGGCGCCGAGGCGCGCCGTCCCTTGGGTCTAGCTGTGGTGGGAGGGCTGGTGGTCTCGCAAGCGTTGACACTCTATATCACGCCCGTGTTCTTCATCTATATGGAGAAATTGAGAAGCCGTTTTGCCCGTCAGCCTGAATCTACACTGTTATCCACGGAAGAAGTGACCGAGGCAGTTCTCTGAGCGAGAGTCACTCAGTTAATTATGGCCTTGAGGTGGCACTGACACAGATTTTTCATTGCTGTCTCGTTCCCATCCCCCCAGTATGACGACTACAAGGCCCCCCAGTGGAAGCGCAATCCAAGCAGGAAAAGCGGCTATCAGGACAGCAATCAATACTGTTGCCCCCCGCTCGGAGGGAGACCTTGGTATCGATAAGGCCAGAGAGGTGCAGGCATAACCTGTTAAAATCAAGGTTATCGCCAAGGCGGGAAGCATGAGTGGTTTCATAACCAGTACCAACGGAGCCACGAAGTACAGGATGGGAATTCCCAAGACACAATAGGAGCTCAAGCCTCCCAAAAGCGAGTCCATCTCCTGCCGTCCCTGTTTCCAACGTTCCACCACGATGATATGCGCACCGGTCCACAAGCATCCCTGGGTGCTGAAGAGTGGACACACCATCGCACTGAGCAGATTCCTCACCGCCACGGAGAGATGGGTCCGGGTGACATTTATGGAGACTTTCTCATCGGGTCTGAAAGATTGTGCGGATCGCAGAATCTCATTCCCAGTTACCATGTCGCTGAACAGCAGCGTATAAGCTATCAACGCGAACGGGAACACAGCTACATACTGCGCCCAAGAGGGCCAACCGATTGTGAATGGCGAGACCGAACGAAGCATGGCGGCAAAGGGCGGAAAGCTGAACGTGGAGTTGGTATCGAAATGAAAAGAGAATTCTCCCACAAGTGGTCCCACAATCCCCGCGCCGATGAATCCCGGCAGAAGACCAAGGCGGATGAGAGGTGCCAGCCACCACTTCGCCCGGGCCCAAGATCTGATCTGAAGTGAGAAAGTCACCATTAATGAAATGGTGATGGCGGCTGTGGTGGACCAAGGAATCTCTCCGAAGAAGCGTGAAAAGTCATCGATGAAGACACGCTTATAGGCCGCCAGTCCCGCGCCCAAGAGAATCCCCGCTTTGAGTGCCTGTGGAAGCCGTTCCACAAAAAACTCGCCCAAACCACTCACTCCAAGAAGTCCCAGAAGAACCGCGAAAGAGATTCCCAATGCGGTCATGGTATGGAATCGTTCCAGATAGTCTTCACTCGATGATTCCAACAAGACCAGCACCAGCGGAAAGGCCGGCGTAATCCACCCGGGCATGAGAGACTCACCAAACAGGATCGTGGCGCTCATGATGAGCATGCTCTGGAGGATGAGAAAAGCGACTGCCATATCGAAGGTGAGCCCGAAATAGCCTGTCAGTATAGGGATGCACGCCGTGCCAGTAACCGAACCCACCAACAGTCCTTGCAGAAGTTCGGGCCATTCGACACGTGTATGATAGAACGGTATGCGCGTGGTGAAGGGGCCCCAGTGAAGCCCGCTTTGCTCATATCCATGCCCACGTGCTTGCATTGTTGGAGACTGTGTTCTCAGTATGAGCGGAAGGATGGAAGAGAGAGAGATGTGACATGAATTGAGGATGTCATTGGGGTTGTTCTTAAACCTTGTTGTGGTAGTTGCCGATATTAGCGTTTGTGTTGAGTGCCGCAAGATATTACGTACTCACTCAACGGGGCCTCTTGAAGGAAGTTTTTTACACATTGAAGCTAAAACTTTCTTGACAACGCGTGTGTGGAATTCTAACGTTTGTCACACGTCTTGGAGGGGACCAAGATGGACCTTGGAGGACCCACTGACCGGGCGACCGGCCGATCCAAGGGATCAACGGAAACGGTACACCAGTTACCGGCCGTGACCATATCCAGACGGGGGAGGTGAATTGACAATGGCCGCAGCAAAGAAGGCAGTCGCCAAGAAGGCCGCGCCGGCAAAGAAGGCGCCCGCGAAGGCCGCTCCAGCGAAGAAGGCAGCCGCGAAGGCCGCTCCAGCGAAGAAGGCCGCTCCAGCGAAGAAAGTTGCAGCGAAGAAGGCTGCCAAGTAAATGGAGCCGTAGTCATGATGCCTGCGATACACCAGTAACCGGCCCGTCGCTTCACGACGCGTCGAGTGACAGGCTAAAACATGTACAGAACGTGGGCGCCTGAATTTTCAGGCGCCTTTTTTTGTATGTGGAGTGCCGGTGAGGTAGTATCCCCGCTTTGGTCTGGGTATGGTCTTCCAATCTCAACAGGCTTTGAATACAAAGGTTAGATGATTGTACTTGATATATAAGATAAAACAGGATACTCTCCGCCCTATCGGATAGAAACGGGCATTGGTTTGGCGCTGTTGTGAGGGGGGGATCATGTTGAACCGTTTTCGTTTCGCGCTCGCTACGGGTCTCATCTTATTATTAGCTGGTTGTTTCGCGCAGCTGACTCCGCAATTGCTTCAGGAACCCTACCGGGCTCCATTCGAATCGATGCGGGAGTTCAGTGATGGCTTTGACAATCCAGTCAGATTGGGGAGCCGTTGGCAGCGAGTTGCGGGTTGGTGGCGAATTGATGAGGGGATGCTCTTCCAGACTTTGTCCTGGAAGAGTTCACTACCGGGCGAATACCAGATGATCTATGTGGATGGTTTGGCCTCGGGACCTTATCGTGTGGAGACTCGCTTGTCACTGTTGCATGAGGGTGAGCAAGCGGCGGGGATTCTATTCCGCTTCCAAGACCAGAACAGCTTCTACTTGCTTCGTATGCGGCATTATCCCCGTTGGCAGAACTTTGTGGACCTGACACAATTCGTCAAAGGTGGCCGGCGCGAGGATTTGGCCCGCAAGGACTTGTCCATCAAACCAGGCGAGTGGTACACCCTGCGTTTGGATGACCGTGGAGATGAGATCATCGCGTTTCTCAATGGCGAGGAGCTCTTCCGTTATACATGTAAGGAAAAACCATCCGGAACTATTGGCCTGGCCAGCAAGACGGGCAAGGTGGCATTTGATTACTTCTCGGCCTCTCTACATGATCCCGCCACCCAGCAAGACAGTCCAGCCCCACTAGCGAAGGTATCCTTGAAAGATCTTAATGTTTATTGATCGAGTTAGAGTGAATGTACGTGCTGGCAAAGGTGGCGATGGATGTGTCAGTCTCCATCGGGAGAAGTTTGTTCCACTGGGGGGGCCAGATGGCGGCAATGGGGGCCGTGGGGGCGATGTCATTTTCTACGTGGCTCCAGGCGAGAACACCTTAGCTGTCCTCCACTCGCGTCCCTGGTATGCCGCTGAAGATGGCGGGAAGGGCGAGAACAACAACAAAACCGGACGGGATGGCGAGAGTATCCGCATCGCGGTTCCTCCTGGAACCGTGGTCAAGGATCAGGTATCCGGCGAGGTGTTGTTCGACTTGGTGGAGGACGACCAAGAGGAGGTTATCGCCGCGGGAGGAAGGGGCGGGAAGGGGAATGCCCATTATGCCACTCCCACTCATCAGACACCTCGCAAAGCGGAGCCGGGACAACCCGGCGTGGAAAGAGACCTGCTGGTTGAACTCAAGGTGGTGGCTGATATTGGCTTAGTGGGATTTCCAAATGCTGGCAAGTCCACACTGCTTAATGCCATTACCCGTGCCCGGGCCAAAGTCGGCGAATACCCCTTTACAACTCTTCATCCCGTCTTGGGCACTCTCGACATCAAACCCGATGAAGAAGCCGAATTAATGCACCGTTCGGGGAAGACTCCTGTCCCGGGTTCGATCCGTCCACGCATCGTGGTGGCGGACATCCCTGGTATCTTAGAGGGTGCGCATACGGGAGTGGGATTGGGCTTGGAGTTCTTGCGCCACATCGAGCGGACCAAAGCCCTCCTGTTCGTGCTGGATATTTCGGTCGAACGTGACCGTGAACCCCTGGAAGCCTACCAAGCCCTTCTAGAAGAGATTGCCTCATACAATCCAGATCTGTTGGAGCGTCCACGCTTGATCACCCTCAGTAAAGTCGATGACCCCTTGGCGGAAGAGGAAATCACCCACATCGAGGCTGAACTTCGCGGTCACATGAAGGATGAAGATCCT
>CAYRBI010000095.1:7208-23313 GCA_964422415.1 uncultured bacterium
ATCGCCTGGGCGGTCTTGGCGGAGAATTGCGGCTGTACGAAAAGCGCTTTCACCTCGTCCCGTTTCATTCGATCGGCCAGTTCGGCCAAATGGCGTGGCCCTGGTTCCTTGCCCTCCACCTCGATGGCAACTTGTTTCAATCCATACGATTCCAGGAAGTATCCATAGGCGGGGTGAAACACATACACCTCTTTTCCTTTCAATGGCGCAAGCATCGCGCTGATTTCCTGGTCGACCCGGTCCAGATCCTCCTGGAAATCCTTGAGGCGGTTGGCATATTCATCCGTATGGGTTGAATCTATTTGGGAGAGTGTCTTCGCGATGATCTGGGCTTGGAGTTTGACCAGCTTTGGATCCAGCCAGATATGTGGATCTGGGGTTCCCTTTCCTCCCGACTCAGGAAGGAAACGCAGTGGGATACCTTGCTGGGTCTCCACCATCTTGATCTGGTTCATGGAGAAAGCGATCTTGGTGGCGAGAGAATTCTCGAAGGGAACCCCAATGCGGAAATAGACATCGGCCTCCGAGAGGAGTGCCAGTTGATGTGGAGTGGGTTCGTAAGTGTGATGTGACTTACCAGGGCCAACCAACACCTCGACCGCGACCCGTGGGCCACCGATCCGCTCCACGAAATAGGCCTGTGGAAGGATACTGACAAAGACTTTGATGGGTTTGGATTCCGTTGGTTGGGAGATGACACTGGGGGTGATTCCACACAAGAGCACAAGAAGGAGGAGGGCTCTCCGCCCTCGCTGGAAAGAGAATCCTTTCTCATTCCAGCGGTGAATAATCCTCAGCCACGGGATGGTAGACGTGGTCCACATGGTCATCTGCTCGAGACTGGTAACCTTTAACCTCGCAAGCTTTCCATGACCACCTTGCGCATGACGGCCTCGGGTGCGTTTTGTCCAGTGAAGAGTTCGAATTGAGCTACAGCCTGATGGATGAACATCTCGACTCCCGAGATGACACGGCACTTGTTCTCACGTGCCTCGCGCAGGAGACGGGTTTCCATGGGATTATACACGATATCGAAAACCACCAGGGGCGAACCGAGTAGATGCGCGGGCACCAACGATTCATCGGTCTTGGGATGCATCCCGATAGGGGTACAGTTCACCAGGAGTAAAGTTCCCGCTAGGGCCTTCTTGAGCGAATCGTGGGAGAGGACCTCTCCCTCCACACGCGCCGAGGAGAACTGCGCCACATGCCGGGTGAGATCTTTCATCTCATCCTCGATGACGCCAAGAATGTTGAGTTTGGATAGATCCGCCTTTGCGGCCAGAGTGCAGGCAATCGCACGCGAACCGCCTCCACTCCCTAGGATGGTGACCTCAGCTCCCGCTAGGTTAACTCCCGCTGTCTCGATGGCACGTAAAGCTCCATAGCCATCCGTGTTGTAGCCCCGAAGCACCCCATCGTTGTTGACCAGCGTGTTGATCGAGCCAATGCTGGCCGCCACCGGATCCACTTCATCCGCCAAGGACAACGCCGCCACTTTGTGGGGTATCGTGATACTGAAACCACGGATCCCCAATCCACGCATCCCCATGACAGCAGCTTGGATGTCATCCACCTCACAGGCCACGTACACATAGTTGAGTCCCGTCGTCTGCAAGGCGGCATTGTGGATGGCTGGAGAAAGAGAGTGGCGTACCGGTTTCCCCAGGACGGCCAGAACCTGGGTATAGGCATCAAGTGTCATCGCGGATTCTCGCATGTGGAGGATTTGTGTAGCCCCAAGCATACACCATAGAACTGATAACAGCACAGGTGTGCACGCCAAACAACATATATCACTTCCACCCAGGCATGGCGATACACACAAGCAACAGGTTGAATCACTCTGAGGAAGAGTGGGGCCAGCCTAGGTTTCCTTAGATGGCTACTAGATGAAATCTAAATTACATTATTGACTTTTCATTGATTGGACGTTAATCTCAGTGGGTAAGGCATTAAGCTATCGGCATAAGGATTTGAGGAGCCAAAGGACAGATCAATCGCCATGGTCCGCCAAGCAGCTCGCACAGTACCTCTGGCGAGGCCCGTTTTTTCACGCTCTTTTCAGAGATATCTGATTTCGAGGAATATTCTCAGTGTGGACCAGGTGGTCGACATCGAGAAGGCCTTGAACGCCAGCGATGGTTCCATCTCGCTGGCGGCGTATTTAGTGGAGAACGGTTACCTTACTGAAGAAGACCTTGCCACGGCCCTCTCGGACCACTATCAGATCCCGTATATCTCCATTTCCGAATACGAGATTGACCGTGAAATCCTTGATTCGGTCAGCGAGGATATGGCCAGGCGGTATAAAATCATCCCCCTGGACCGCACCGACAAACTCCTCACAGTCGCCCTCGTCGATCCAGATAACATCCACCATCTCGATGAAATCAAAATTAAGACCCGGATGGATGTTATGCCGGTCATCTCACTGCCCAAGGAGATCGAGGCCGCCATCAACAAGTACTATGGTGGTGGTAAGGAAGTTCATGCCGAGGAGTCCTATGCCAGCCTGCTGGATGGAATGCAGCAAGAGGATCTCGAGGTAGTACACGACCAGGACGATGATATGGATGGGGAAGGGGGTGTGGAATCCGCTCCCATCATCCGGCTGGTTAATATGCTCATTTCCGAAGCGATCCGCGGACGGTGTAGCGATATTCATATCGAACCCGAGGAGAAGGCGGTCCGGATTCGTTATCGTATTGATGGTGTCTTGAAAGAGATGCCGGGCATTCCCAAGAAGATGCAGAATGCTGTGACCAGCCGCATCAAGATCATCTCGGAATTGGACATCGCTGAAAGACGTAAGCCGCAGGATGGCCGTTTCAAGATGAAGCTCGAGAACCGTGTGGTCGATTTCCGTGTTTCTACGGTTCCCACGGTTCATGGCGAGAAGGTGGTCATGCGCCTTCTGGATAAGCGTAATCTACAATTGGATCTCACCAAACTCGGCTTCGAGCCCGACTCGCTGGCGAAGTTCGAGCGGGCCATCAAACGCCCGTATGGGATGATGGTGGTGACTGGCCCGACTGGTTCTGGAAAATCAACCACCCTCTATTCAGCCCTTTCGCGTATCAATGATCCCGGTAAGAACATCATGACCGCCGAGGACCCGGTGGAGTACCAGATCAAGGGCATCAACCAGGTCCAGGTCCGTACTGATTTTGGAATGGGATTCCCGGAGGTTTTACGATCTTTTCTGCGGCAAGATCCAGACATCATCATGATTGGTGAGATCCGTGACTTGGATACCGCCTCCATCGCCGTGAAAGCAGCTCTCACCGGTCACTTTGTGCTTTCCACATTGCACACCAACGATGCCCCCAGCAGCTTGAACCGTTTGGTTGATATGGGAGTGGAGCCATTCTTGGTTGGAGCTAGTCTCCTTCTCGTAGTGGCTCAGCGGCTAGTGCGAAAGATTTGCCCGGAATGCAAACGCTCTTATCAACCCACCCCCGAAGTCCTTCAACAGTTGGGGATGGATACCAGCCAGGCAGATTCACTCGTCTTCTATGAAGGGAAAGGGTGCTCCAACTGTAGTGATACCGGGTACCGGGGACGAATGGCGTTGTATGAAGTCATGGAGATGGATGAAGAGCTTTCCGATGCCGCCATCAAGGGCTTGCCCAACAAGGAAATCAAAGCCATCGCCCGTAAGAATGGAATGCACACTCTGCGTGATAGCGGTATCGCCAAGATTATCGATGGCATGACGACAATCGAAGAGGTCTTGAGTACAACCTATGAGAACTGAGCGGAGAGTGGGAGGAGAACATTGCTATGCCTGCCTATGTCTATTCAGCGCGTGACCGTGTTGGTCAGATGGTCGAGGGATCGATCGAGGCGGCCAATCCCACTGAGGGAATGGGGATACTACGTGGGAAGGGACTTGTGGTTACCTCTTTGCGTGAAGGCCAGTCCAAAGCATCCACATCGGTTCAGAAGCAACGTAAGAAGAAAAAGAAGATCACGATTGATGACCGTGTGGTCTTCAGCCGTCAGATGGCCACCATGGTCAATGCCGGTTTGCCCCTTATCGAAGGTCTTTCGATCCTAGGAGAGAACCTTGAGAATGGCTCCTTTGCCGCCGTGGTCAAACAGATCGAAAGAGATGTTGAATCGGGAGATACCCTCACCGATGCCATGGCCAAACATCCCAAGGTGTTTGACACCCTTTATGTCAGTTTGATCCGCGCGGGTGAAGCCGCTGGTATGCTCGATCAGATCCTCTTACAGCTCTCGAGCTATCTTGAGAAAGCTTCCTCTCTCCAGCGCAAGGTCAAATCGGCGATGATCTACCCCGCCGTAATCGCCAGCGTGGCAGTGGCGGTGGTGGGGATGCTCATGATAAAGGTCATCCCGGTGTTCGCTGACATCTTCAAGCAATTTGACGCCGAGCTACCGGCGCCTACCCAGTTCATGATCAACCTCAGTTTTTTCTGCCAAAGGTATTTTCTGGTGGTGATTGCGGGGGCGGTAATTGGGGGTTTTCTTTTCAAGAAGTACATTAACACCAAGGGGGGACGGTACCAGTTTGATGCTTGTCTGTTGAAAGCACCCGTCTTGGGCGAGCTCTTCCAAAAAGTGGCTATAGCCAAGTTTACACGCACCTTCAGCACTCTCTTGCGCTCAGGTGTCAACATCATCCTGTCCCTTGAGATCGTGGCCAAGAGTTCTGGTAACAGTGTGGTTGAGGAGGCGGTCCTTAAGGTCCGCAACAGCATCAAAGAGGGCGAATCCATCTCTGGCCCGCTCAAGACCTGCGCGGTTTTCCCCCCGATGGTGGTTCGTATGATTGACATCGGTGAACGAACTGGCGCACTCGATGACATGCTCGTGAAGATTGCTGATTATTATGAGGAACAGGTGGATATCGCGGTGGCGGGCCTGACCTCGCTGATGGAACCCCTCATTATCTGCTTCCTTGGAGTAGTGGTCGGTGGCATTGTGATCTCAATGTTCCTCCCCATGTTCCAGCTTGGCAGTATCGTGGGACATTGAGAAAAAAAAGAGAGTCTTCAGACCAGTTTTCAGGTACCCAACCTGAAGGTTGAACAACATACCCGTAAGTTGTTCACACTTTAGTGTGTGGAGCAACCTGAAGGCTGAGCTTTTATATAAGTGAACGGAACTCAAGCCTCACGGTCTCATCTTTCCTGAGCACCACCACGCGGTGTAATGAGATCCCAACCAATGGCCACCATATAGAAAAGGCGGCAGCTCCCCAGCGAGAGCTGCCGCCCTGGTAAGAATCCTTCGAAAGGTTCGTGTTTAGCGCTTGGAGAACTGGAAGCGGGCACGGGCGCCACGCTGTCCGAACTTCTTGCGCTCGACCATGCGTGGATCGCGGGTGAGTAGTCCCGCTTTCTTGAGCGGGCCACGGTTTGTCAGGTTAAGGTCACACAGCGCACGGGCAAGACCATGGCGCAGAGCTCCCGCCTGACCAGACTTGCCACCTCCCCGGATGGTGGCCTTGATATCGTAACGGCCGTTCGTCTCGGTGATGTCGAATGGCTGACGGATAATCATGGAGAGAACGGACCGTCCGAAGTACTGATCGGCCTCCATCCCATTCACCATGATCTTTCCACTGCCCGGTTTCAGAAAAACCCGTGCGGTAGCGGTCTTCCGCCGCCCGGTTCCATAGTTGTACTCTCCAACAGGCATTGTCCTCGATCTCCTCGATTAGAACTCAAGCACCTGAGGCTTCTGCGCCTCGTGCTCGTGGGTGTTCCCGGTATAAACCCGGAGTTTCTTGATCTGGGCACGTCCCAAGCGACCCTTTGGAAGCATCCCCCACACTGCTTTCTCGATGATCCGCTCAGGGTGTTTCTTCATCAGCAGGTTGAAAGAGGTCTCCTTCAACCCACCCGGATACCCGCTGTAATGGCGGTACATCTTGTCCGATCCCTTGTTTCCGGTTACCGCCACCTTATCCGCGTTGAGGATGATGACATGGTCACCCGCATCCACGCTTGTTGAAAAAGTGGGCTTATGCTTACCACGCAGGATCTTGGCAACCTCGCTGGCGAGACGGCCAAGGACTTTATCCGTGGCATCCACCACAAACCATTGGGAATCGACTTCTCCCGGCTTCGTATAGTGAGTCTTGTTGCTCATCCATCAATCTCCATGATTAGACACAAACGGGGAACAATACCTGTGCTTTAGGCCTAGGTCAATCCCTTATGCTTGGCAAGGAAAACATCCGTCGACTCGGGAAGTCTACCATCATTCCGGAAACTTACACAGGTGTCCCTTGTATAAATCATCTGCCGCAGGATCTCCTGGTGTTCCGCGCGGGTGACCAGATTAGCGCGGCCACGGATTTCCTCATATCCCGCGCCAATGAAGAGGGCGCGGAGAGAGGCCTCCAGTGCGGTGTAGAGATGGGTACATCCATCCACACGTGGAATCAATTGGTGGATCATGTGTAACACCCCTCCCCCCATGACCCGTAATCCAATGAGACGCTTGTAACTCTCATGTGACTCGGGGCAAGTCTCGAAGGGGTGACGGTTCATGGTGACCGCGATGTCCTTGATGACATAGGTCTCTTGATCGACCAGAACCGCCAGTTCCATGTCATGATAATTATCGTGGAGCTTGCAGATCGAGAGCGCTCCCTCTTGAGTCAGATAGACTTCTGTGGAGACAGTCCGGTGAAAGGTCTGTTGCTCAAACAGGGATAGGCTCTTCAGTTCGGCGACAGATCGAGACATGACATGCGGCCTCCTTGGTGGTAGGCGTATTTAAACGGTTAAGGGCATGAGGGGAAAGGGGGGCAGGGATGATTTCTTGTGTTTTTTCATCTCACGGCCACCAGCGATGTTGGATATACGGAGTTGGACATTCCCGTCCCATGTCCAAATCCGCCCACCTCGTGTACCCTGAGTGTGTTGGATGGATCCCATGGAGGGGACAATTTCCTTTTTTGTTAGCTTAAACGAAGAGATTTGAATGACTATCGAAGGACTGACACACCGCGCCGTTCTGCACCCCTATTCGAAGGCGGATGAATTGGCGAACAGCCTGACCCATGGACTTGGCCTGATCCTCAGTCTGGTGGGGGGAGCTTTCCTAATTGTTTTCGCGGTTCTCCGGGGAGATAACTGGCATGTCGCCAGTTGTTCGATTTTCGTAGCCAGCTTATGCCTTTTATATGGTATCTCGACCCTATACCACTCAGTCCAGAATCCACGCCTCAAGCATGGATTACGGATCGCGGATCATTCCTGCATCTATCTGCTCATCGCCGGGAGTTATACCCCCTTTACCCTGACAGTTATGCGTGGGGGGATTGGCTGGACTCTCTTCGGGGTTGTGTGGGCGATTGCTCTGACAGGGATCATCATCAAGGTTTTCACTGAATACCGGTATGGATTCATCTCGGTTCTCATGTACCTGGTCATGGGCTGGCTGGTGGTGCTTGCGATCGGTCCCACGCTTAAGGTAGTCCCGGTTCCGGGGGTGTTGTGGTTACTGGCGGGAGGATTGGCTTACACCGGAGGCGTTGTCTTCTTTGCCATGGAACGGTTTCCTTTCAATCATGCGGTCTGGCATCTGTTCGTAATGGCGGGGAGTGCCTGTCATTACCTGGCGATTATGTTTTATGTGGTTCCTCGTCCGGCTTAGCGGTTGGCCCGGATTTTTCTCCTTTGCGGGTGTACCAGATGTCCAGATGAGTCCGTTCCATGCGCGTCTTGCGGGGAGAGACGAGTAAATGTAGAAAGAGATGGAAGTGCTCCCGTTTAGAAAAGTCCTTCCCCTTCCGGGGAGAGGTCCGGATAGGGGTGGATGTTATCACCAGTCTCCCTTCCCGTTTGAGTTTTCTTCCCAGATGAATCTCCTCTGATACGAAAAACTCTTCATCGAAGCCTTCCACCTTCTCAAAGGCTTCCCGCAGTGCGAAGAAAAAGGAACCCGCTGGAGACTTGGTGAGCCTAGAGTAAAAATTCCAAACCTTGGCGCAGCACTTGAAAAAAGATGAAACCGGGCTAATCCATTCCACAGGCGCACCACCACCGATGGCGCCTTGGTGGATGGCTTCCAAGACCTCATCAATGTTCGCCGTGGTGATAAGGGTATCCGCATCCAAGAAGAGCAAGATCTCTCCATGGGCGGCCCCAGCTCCCACATTCCGGGTAGCACCAATATTCCGCTTGCCGGAGAAAACCACCCGGGCCCCTAAGCCTTCAGCAATCATGGCGGTGTCATCTGTGGAGGCATCATCAGCCACCACAATTTCATATGAGCTGCAATCGCTGGTTTCAAGCGCCTTCCGCGCGGCTTGTAGCGTGCCGGCAATACACCTGCTCTCGTTATAGGCGGGAATGATGAGGGAGAGTTCAATGGAATCCATGAGCTTCATTGTTCATGAGGAGAATGTGGTGGGGAAGGGGGCCCCTACACCAAGCAGACCATCTGGACGATAGTAATCTCATGAACAAGGGAATCCAGCAGGACATGACCAACAGCCAGAAGGCAGAGTTCGAAACCTTACTTGACCAGCTGATTACCATCCACGCGCGGATGCGGGACCACATCCGTGAACAGACACGGTCCGCATGTGGAGGTCAACTCTGGGGTATCGCGGCCGAGGAAGCCTCGGACACCATCTACTCAATCGACAAGACCTGTGATGACCTCCTGCTTCCCGCCCTGGAGGTGCTCGCAAGGAAGATTCCCTTTCTACTCATCGCTGAAGGGATCTCCGAGGAGGGGCCTCTGCCGCTTCCATGCGGGATTCATCCCGATGACTGCAAATACCGGATCATCATCGATCCGATCGATGGCACACGCATGTTGATGTATGACAAGCGGAGCGCCTGGATTTTGACGGGTGTCAGCCCCAACCGGGGGGAGGCCACTAACCTTGCCGATATCCAACTCGCGGTCATGACTGAGATTCCCACCACTAAGCAGAGTCTGGCGGATACATTGTGGGCCTTTGCGGGTTCAGGAACCCAGGCCTGGAGAGAAAACCTCCTGGATGGTTCCCGGAGGAAATGGACCCCCACTCCCAGCCGGGCAGTGAGTCTAGATCATGGTTTCGCTCAGTTGACAAAGTTCTTCCCCGGACGGAAGGCCTTGGCGGCTTCTATTGAGGAGGAGGTTTTGAGGAAACTGGGAGCCTTTGAGCGTGTTAATCGATGTGTGGTGTTTGATGACCAGTACCTTTCGACTGGCGGACAGATCTATGAGCTCATCGCGGGTCATGACCGTTTTCAGGCCGATCTCCGGGCTACTCTACGGAGCCTAGAGGATCCCTCCAGCCCACCACCGGGCATGGCTTGCCACCCCTATGACATCTGTGTGGAGCTGATCGCACGAGAGGCGGGTGTTTTTATCACCGATGCTACTGGAAACAGGCTTGCCAGCCCTCTTGATACCACCACCGATGTGGATTGGGTGGGATATGCCAATTCCTCTCTGCAAGCCTTGATAGCCCCTATTCTCACTGAAGTCCTGGCACGGTATGGATTAGGGAAAGGGAGATAATCCACATGAGCGTTTCCAAGGTTCTCTATATCCAACCAATCAGTTGCGAGGGACCGGGGATCATCGAAGAGGTCCGTCCCAAACACACTCAGGCCGAGATAATCCGTCCGGTGATCGGGCAGCCCATCCCCTCTCGAGCCACGGATTACACCGCCATTGTCGTCTTGGGAGGGCTGATGAGTGTCTATGAGGCGGAACAGCACTCCTGGTTGAATGACCTGTTTAGGTTGCTCCAGCAGGCCATCGATGAGCAGGTACCCACTTTGGGGGTTTGTCTGGGTTCACAAGCCATCGCAGCAGCAGCTGGTGCACAGGTCGGTTCCATGGGCTTCCAGGAGATTGGATGGGCACCTATCAGTCTGACTGAAGCGGGCAAATCTGATCCACTACTCGGTGGACTGCCCTCACCTATTGAGGTCTTCCACTGGCATGGAGATCGTTGGGATCTACCACAAGGTGCGGAGCTTCTAGCTTCCTCACAGAAATGTGATCACCAGGCCTTCCGGCTTGGTGAAAAGATTTATGGCCTGCAGTTTCACATCGAGGTGAGTTCAGAGACTCCTCCGATATGGGCTGAAGCTTATCTGGAAGACCTGCTCAAACACCCCGGTATTCCCAATCCATCCCTGATCGCCGCGCAGTCCTCCCATTTCGGACCCGCGCTTGAGCCTCACAGCCGTGCCATCTTCACTAAGTTCTGGAAGATAGCTTTGGGAGAACAATCATGAGAATCATCAGTGATCCAGCCGGAATGCAAGCTTTGTCTGAGAGCCTCCGTATGGAGAGAAAACGAATCGGCTTGGTCCCCACCATGGGCTACCTCCATGAGGGCCATCTCACCCTAGTTAGGACCTCCAAGGCCCACTGTGATGCCACTGTGGTGTCGATCTTTGTGAATCCTTCTCAGTTCGGGCCCGCCGAGGACCTAGACCGCTATCCGCGTGACTTTGAACGAGACCGTGATCTGCTCGAGAGGGAAGGGGTGGATGTCCTCTTCGCTCCGGTTAAAGACCATCTTTATCCTGAGGGTTTCTCCACCGAGGTGCGGGTGGGAAAGGTGACTGACCGCCTGTGTGGCGCGAGCCGTCCCTGGCACTTTCCAGGAGTGGCCTTGATTGTGTGCAAACTCTTTCACCTCGTGAAACCCCATGCCGCCTTCTTTGGCCAGAAGGACTACCAGCAGTTCCTGGTCATCCAAAGGATGGTCCGCGATCTCGATTTCGGGATCGATATCCATATGGTGCCGACCGTTCGTGAGAAAGATGGTTTAGCGATGTCATCGCGTAACAAATATCTCTCTCCCGGGGACCGTGCCCAGGCGGTAGCCTTGGTCAAGGCCTTGGCAGCGGCGAATCGTCTTTACATGGCGGGGGAACGCTCTCCGGAGTGTCTGTCTGTTGCTCTAGGAGAGCCATTCAAAACCATCCCCCAGGCCCGGATCGATTATGCCGAGGTTCTGGATGCGGATACCCTGGCGCCAGTTATCCCGGAAACTCAAAAGATGGTGGCGGCCCTGGCGGTTTTCTTTGGAACCACACGTCTCATCGACAACCATATCCTGGGCAATGACCTTCCCATGGGATGAAAAGGGATTGGAAATCTGCCCTTGCCTCCCGGGAAGGGTTTCAGGATGATGTAAGCGGAACAAGACCTGTCTCAAGCAAAGGGGGTATCACCCATGGCTGCCATCCGTCTGACAGCACGTATCGAGAATGATACGCTGAAAATCCCTGAGCTGGCCTCCTGGGTGGGCAAGGAAGTGGAGATTGTTATCACCGAGAAACTGCCGGAGGGGATTGATCCAGCGTGGGAGACATTTTTCCAGTACGTTGGGAAGGTGGATATTGATGAAGAAGCCTTCTGGCGGATGCGCGAGATCAGCAAGGTATGATTCTGCTTGATACGAGCATTGTGATCCAACTCTGCAGAAGGCCATTGGGATCTACACCAATTGCTCTCCCGCAGGATGATGTTTGCATCTGTGGCGTGACTACGGCGGAGATGCTTCAAGGGATCCGGTCGGACAGAGAGGCATTCTTTGTCTCTGAGATGCTCTCACGTTTTCATCACATTCCAATTGAAGAGGACGTCTGGAGCGAAACGGGATTGTTACTTCGAGAACTTAGGCGGTCTGGCATCACCATCCCGTTCCCCGATGCCATTATTATGGCAGTGGCACGCCAACAGAATCTTGCGGTCTGGACGACAGATACACATTTTAGTCTTGCCCAGCAGGTCTTGACGGATCTGCGTTTGTATCAATCAAAGGGGTTAACACCATAACGCTAAACCTCGTGATTATCTAAGGGGAGAAAAATGCGGCCATTTGTTGCGTTGATTATTATCATGATGGTAAATGCAGGTCTTTCTTTTGGTGAAATACCCTTGGAACAACACTCCCTCATCCTCGACAAACCCTCGCTGACCTGGGATGAGGCGCTTCCCTTGGGGAATGGTCTCCTGGGGGCGTTGGTCTGGGGCGATGGAACTACGCTTAAAATCTCATTGGACCGGACCGACTTGTGGGACCTGCGTCCGGTGCCGGAGTTTGAGAGCAAGGACTACTCCTACCAGACCATGCGCCAGTGGGTGGCTGAGGGACGGATCGAGGATCTGCACACCCTCTATGATAAACCCTATGGAAACGCTGGGCCGACCAAGATTCCCGCTGGACGGATCGAGATCACCCTGGGCAAGGATCTCCCCTTCAAGCATTCGGTTCTGCCTTTGGTCAGTCCCTCGGCCAATGTCGAGTTTGATGGAGGACTGAAGGCACGGGTTCTTGTCCATGCCACTGAACCAGTCGGCTTGATTGAGATCACCACCAAAACCCCCGTGGAGGTGGCGCTAGTGGCTCCCCCCTTTTCAGGAACCGTGACTGACCCTGCTGGACCGGGGAAGATCTCCGCCGGAGATCTGGCCTCTTTAGGCTACCCAGCGCCGGTTGAGGAGTCTGGCCCGGATTGGAAATCCTATACTCAGGAGGGATGGGGAGGATTCCGTTTCGCTGTGTTCCTCAAATGGACCACCGTGGAGGTCACACCACACCATCCCGGGGATCCCCCAACAATGTGGCGGGCAGCCTGGTCAGCCGCAACCAGCAAAGAGGGACAGGACCCTCTACAATTGGCCCGGAAGAGAGTTGAAGAGTCATTGGGTGGTGGTTGGGATGGCCTTCAGACCTCCCACCAACTTTGGTGGATGACCTACTGGAATCAATCTTGGGTGGAAATCCCCAACAAGGTGGTCGAGAAGCAGTGGTATCTCGACACTTACAAATTCGGCGCTGCTTCGCGCAGAGGCGCTCCCCCCATCTCGCTCCAAGGTCCCTGGACCGCGGATGATGGACGTATCCCGCCTTGGAAGGGAGATTACCACCACGATCTCAATACCCAGCTGAGTTACTGGCCCTGCTATTCCTCGAACCGCCTGGAGGAGGGGCTGTGTTATCTAGATTGGCTCTGGAAAACAAAACCCAACTGTGAGGCCTGGACCAAGCGCTTCTTCGGATTACCGGGATTGAATGTTCCCATGACTGGGGATATCGAGAACAACCAGATCGGTGGGTGGCATCAGTATACCCATTCCTCCACCACCTCCGCCTGGCTCTCGCACCACTTATATCAGCATTGGCGCTACAGCATGGACCGGGAGTTTCTCAAGGACCGCGCCTATCCCTTCATCCGTGATACAGCCGCTTTCCTGGAAGCAGTCACCGGGAAGGGACCGGATGGCAAACGGACTCTCCCGTTGAGTTCGTCCCCCGAAATCAATGATGACCGCTTGGAGGCCTGGTTCCCCTCGATTACGAATTATGACCTGGCTCTGATCCGGTGGACCTTCCAGACCGCATCCGGACTTGCAAAGGAGTTGGGTCTTCAAGAAGAGGCTGATCATTGGACCGGGGTTCTCAAGGAGATGCCTGAGTTTTCCTATGCTTCCGATGACCACCGCCTGTTGGTGGCCAAGGATTACCCTCTCCCGGGTTCTCACCGGCACTTCTCGCATCTGATGGCTATCCATCCCCTGGGCTTGATCCGTTGGGAGAATGGTGACCAGGACCGTCAAACCATCCAGGCCGCCTTGGCTGAAATGGACCGTGTGGGGACCTCGCAATGGTGTGGCTACAGCTTTGCCTGGGAGGCGGGCATGGCGGCCCGGGCGCGCGATGGCGAACGGGCGGAGAAGGCACTCGAGACCTTTGCCTCCGCCTTCTGTCTCAGAAATAGCTTCCATGCCAATGGCGATCAATCCGGAAAGGGTTATTCCAACTTTACCTATCGTCCTTTCACTCTGGAGGGAAACTTCGCCTCCGCCGCCGGGTTGCAGGAGATGCTGCTCCAGAGTTACAGTGGGATCCTGCGCCTCTTCCCCGCAGTGCCCGCCAGTTGGCAAGATACCCAGTTCGAGAGTCTGCGCGCCGAGGGAGCTTTCCTGGTCTCCGCTGAACGGAAGGGTGGGAAGAACCTGCGTGTCAGTATCCTGGCGGAGAAAGCAGGAACTTGCACTCTCGAGAACCCGTTTGGCTCTACGGGTTTCAATGTTGAGGAAAAACTGGAGAATCCCCCCATGGTCGAGGGCGGAAATATCTTGATCCAGCTTAAGGCTGGGGAGAGGGTCACCCTCTTGAGGAAAGGATCATAATGAAACCCAAAGCGCTGATGCTGACCGGGTTTGGCATCAACTGCAATTACGAGACCGGCTATGCCCTGTCGATGGCCGGCGTGGAGATAGAGGTGGATGCCTGCCATCTGAATGACCTGGTGGCCGATCCCTCCCGGCTTGAGAAGGCCCACTTGTTTGTGCTTCCGGGGGGCTTTTCCTATGGCGACCACATCAGTTCAGGGCGTGTGCTGGGTAACCGCCTCAAGGCCCGTGTGGGCGAGGCCATTCTCCGCTTCGCGGCGGAGGGCAAACTCATCCTCGGTATCTGCAATGGCTTTCAGGTGCTGGTGAAGATGGGGCTCTTGCCGGGTAATCTGGCGGATTTAGACAATCCTTGGAATCAGCGGGCCACCCTGATCCGTAACGACTCTGGCCGCTTCGAGGACCGTTGGGTCCATCTCAAAGTCAGGGAAGGGAACCCCTGCCCGTTTCTGACAGGACTGTCCCAGCTCTACTTTCCAGTCCGGCATGGGGAAGGAAAGCTGGTCTTCGCGGAGGGGGTTCTGGCCGAGGTACGCGCCAATGGGCAGGATGTCTTGAGGTATTGCAATGAACAAGGCGAGCTCACTGCCCAATATCCGGAGAATCCTAACGGTTCAGAGGGTAACCTCGCCGGATTGTGTAGCGCGAATGGGCGCATATTCGGGTTAATGCCTCATCCCGAAGCCTTCCTTCATAGAACCAACCACCCGTGTTGGACGCGCCTAGAACTGCCGGAAGAGGGGCAAGGAGTGGCCTTATTCCGCAATGCCGCCGATTTCATCCGGCGTGAGTTTTGTTCTACTGGCCGCTCCGTTGTGGCCTAAAAAAATAAGTCTATTTAGGGGAACTAATTCATATGTTTAAAGGTTTAGGAGATCTCGCCAGTCTGGTAAAGAATGCGAGAGACATTCAGCAGAAGATCGATTCCATGAAGCAATCACTGGCCGCCACAACCGCCGAGGGCGTATCGGGGGGCGGACTGGTTCGCATCCAAGGGCGCGGCGATGGAACCGTCCTTTCCGTTGCCATTGATCCCGCCACCGTTCAGGGTGGCGATGTGGATCTACTGGAGGACCTGGTTCTCGCTGCTATCAACAGCTTCAATCTGAAGCTGGCGGATCTACGCAAGGAGAAGCTGACCGGCCTGACCGGTGGCATGGGGCTGCCACCTGGGCTCGATCTTGGCCTATGAGAGGACAATTCAACCTCCCCACCATTGAATCGGTCATCTCCGAGCTGAACCGTCTTCCCGGAATCGGCCCCAGGTCCGCGACCGCGCTTGCTTACCATCTGGTGTCACTTCCAGAAGAGCGAGTCAGACGCCTGGCGGATTCGATCGCGGCCATCCCCGGAAAGATCCGGAACTGCTCGGTCTGTGGGAATCTGACCGAGGAAGATCCCTGTGGTATCTGCCAAGATCCCAGCCGGGATCCGGGGGTACTATGTGTCGTAGAGCGTCCCCTGGATGTTCAGTCCATCGAAAAGACGGGTGTTTTTGTTGGCCGGTACCATGTGTTAGGAGGAGTCCTCTCTCCGTTGGATGGAATTGGTCCCGCCGAGCTACGGGTGCGGGAACTGCTGGAACGGTTGCGGGAAAACACCTTCCAGGAAATCATTCTCGCCACCAATCCCTCGGTAGAGGGAGAAGCCACCGCCGCCTATCTCTCAGGTGTGATTGGTGGATTGGGCCTGCAAATCTCCCTCACCCGTTTCGCACGTGGATTGCCTATTGGGGGAGAGCTGGTCCATGCCGATGCCGAGACACTGGCCTTGGCTCTCCAGAGCCGCAAGCCAATGACTCAGCCATCTTGATATCTCTGACCCTCCCTCATTTCATTGATTCAGACACCCTCTCTGGCGGTTAAAAAACTCATTGATACAACTCCGTGTGCTCCGGATCGACCTGAGAGGGGGTGGGGAGTTCGTTGAGCTGGAACTCGTAGGCGCCCAT
>CAYRBI010000096.1:0-8264 GCA_964422415.1 uncultured bacterium
ATCCCACTCATCCACCCGGTAGAATCCATGCGGTCCCCGCGCGGGGCCGTACCCCATAAACTGGCCATCCAGAAACAGCCTGTAGACCGTGGAGGCCGCCACCCGCACAATTGCCTGTTCTCCCGCCTTGCTCTCGAAGGTGGCACGGAAGCCGACCTGGAGGTTCATCTCGGTCTCGCGGCCCTCGGGCCAGACTGGTTGAGCGGTTTGGAAGGAAACCTCGGATGCCCAGAGAGGGGAGGAGATTATTAGTAGAACGGAACAAAACAGACGCGGCATCAACAACACCTCATACAAGGAAGATAAGATGAGCATATCGTGAATCCGATACTTGTTGTTAGGTGAGGGGCGGTACAATGATTTCAGATGGTCCTCTCCCGGCTCAAGTTTCCGGGAGGCCCCAGAAATTGGCGGATCCTCGATTGCAGCCATTTTGAGTTAGTGGTTTCACACTCCCAGATGACCAGGACCTTCCAGCCCTTGGCGGTTAGCTCAGTCTGTTGCCGCTGGTCTCGTCCCACATTCCCTTCCAGTTTTGGCTTCCAGTAGGAGAGGTTGGAAGCGGGAGTATGCCGGCAAGGGCAATCGGGGGCATCGTGCTGATGCCAAAAGCAACCATGGACAAAGATTACTTTCCGCCTTGAGCGGAACACAAGATCCGGTTTTCCCGGAAGGTCTTTCGCATGAAGGCGGTAACGGTATCCAAGAGAGTGAACCAGCCTGCGGACACACATCTCCGGTTCCATCCCCTCGCTCCGGATGTTCTGCATATTCCGGCTTCTACGTTCGGGTGGGATAGTGTCCATACTTCTACTAGACCGCGAGATCGAGAGGTAGATCGGAGATGTCTTTGAGCCGTTTACCGTTAACCATCGTGTTGAGGAGATCGATGGAATCATCCATCTCAAGGCCAGCGGCCACCATCATCAGCTCCGTCAAGGCAAAGTGATAAACACAATCAATGTCACCAGTTCCCATAGCGAGCGATGCGATCCTGCATGGCATCGGTCCGGAGTATTCCCGCCAGCAATGCTCTGTGGAATTCACGCCTGGCCGTTGAGAACTTCGCTACTTTACTCATACTGCCACCTGTATCCTCTCAGAGTGTTTCAAGCACTGCAGGATTTGCTTGGCGATAGCGCCCGCCACTGGTGGCGGAAAGGCATTTCCTACTTGGCGGTAGGCCTGAGTCTTCCGGCCGCTAAAGGTCCATTCATCTGGAAATCCTTGAATCCGGGCTACCATTCTCACGGTAAGCCGGGGATTTCCAACGAAGTCTGGAGATGGGGGGTCTTCAGCAATACTGAGACCATCCACCCCGAGGGACATCCAAGCCTGTTTGGCTCGTGTTGGTCCAAGGTCAGGACCCCCATGCTTCTTCGAACCGCCCACAATGGTGGGGGCAATACCACGGGCTTGTTGCCTCCACCTGGATACGCCCTTCCAACCTCCCGCAGCCATAAGGTCATACAGAACTTCTCCCACCGGAGGGGGATCTTCAAAATGTATTGAGGGCCACGAGAAGAAGCGCCAGTCCTCGCGGGGGAGAGCAACAATTGCCACTCTTGGACGTGACTGTGGAACTTCAAAGTCACGCGCATTCAGCAACATCCAATCAACTGTGTAGCCCATCGATCCAAACCGCTCGATAATGTGTTGCCGGTATTCGTCGAACCTGGGATCCAGGAATCCCCGGACATTCTCGATAAGGACCGCTCGTGGACGCAGTTGGTCGATGATGTCTACAGCTGGAGGAAACAAGTCTCGTTCATCATCCCGCCCCAGTTGTTTTCCGGCTACGGAAAAGGGGGGACATGGAAGTCCTGCAGCGAGCAAAGAAGCTTGACCGAGTGGACTCGCATTCTCGCGGAACTCCCGGATATCCGCCTGAAGAACATTCCAGTGGGGACGATTCGCGCGTAAGGTCATGCAGCAGGTCTGGTCGATTTCCACAAGTGCTACATGATGGAACCCGGCCTGCTCAAGCCCCAGAGCCTGTCCGCCGGCCCCCGCACACAACTCGATACAGGTATAATCACCCACGAAATGAAAGCCTCCCCGGCACTCCTGGTAGCATCTTGCCGAAAACCCGGGGGAGTGTCACCTCTCTTGTATGCTTATTCTCTCTGTCCCAATGATATATGGGGGAATCCACCACTCGTCCTCGAGGAAGAGCTCCAATATGACACTAACTGGTCTATTCTCTAGAATCCGCTCTTGACAAAAAGTGACGATATGTGCAGTATGCTTTCAATCCAATGACAACTCTATCAATACCGATTGTCCAGGATGGCCAAAGAACTCGCCTACTCGGCCGGTTCAAGGCGAGAATCACTCTCAACACCCGGTTGAACCGCTCCTTGGTGAGTTTTCAGGCGAACCGGAATCTCCCCTTTTACAGCTGGTACAAGTACAAAGAGGGATTTTCCGCTGGGCTGGTAGATTCCTTGATTGCCGAGACAGGCCAATCTGGTGGCCAACTGTTAGATCCATTTGCTGGGGCTGGGACGGCTCTGTTTGTTGGTAGTGCCCGATCCTTCGATTCTACAGGGATTGAAATCAGTCCGGTTGGGGAATTTATTGTCTCCTCCCGCTTGACTGCCAGCCGTGTTCGTCCTGGCGCCCTGCGTACTCTCCTGGACAAGATTGTCGGAATCGATTGGGAGGACTATTTCACAGAGGGGTATTCCTTCCAGCACATCCCGATTACAGAGGGTGCTTTTCCGGTAAAGACTGAACGTGCCATCGGTGGCTTCCGAGCCTTTACCCAAGAGTCCGTTAAGGATGCCGGTCTCAGGCGGCTCATGACCTTTGCTTGTTTCAGTGTCTTGGAATCAGTGAGTTACACGCGCAAGGATGGTCAGTACTTGCGATGGGACCACCGTGCTCGGAAAGAACGCACCAGCTGCCGGTTTGACAAAGGAGAGATACCGGATTTCGGAAGTGCTATTACTCAGAAGCTCGAGAATATATACGGCGATCTGGTGAACTGTCCGAGGCAGGAGTCCCTCCAATTGGATGATGATGGCTCGAACCCGGTTCGAGGAAACATCGCCATCAAACGCGCTTCTTGTCTCAGTTTACTACCGCTCCTAGACACGAGTTCGGTGGATCTTGTTTTTACCTCTCCCCCCTACTGTAACCGGTATGATTATACCCGAACTTATGCACTCGAGCTCGCCTTCCTTGGTTGGGATGCACAAGCCGTCAAAGACCTTCGCCAGGCGATGCTTTCCTGTACAGTAGAGAACAAGGCTAAAACGGCCTTAATTGAAACCGAATATAGAAATAGAAACTCAGCGGAGAGCTTCCGTGCGATTCGGCGCGCCTTCGACAAACAGGAGGCGCTACATGAGATTCTTGATCTCTTGGACCATCTAGCCGCCGAAGACAAACTCAACAACAATAGTATCCCAAGGATGGTACGGAACTACTTTTTTGAGATGTGTGTGGTTGTTTTTGAATTGGCCCGTATCCTTCGTACCGGCGGCCGGATTATCATGGTTAATGACAATGTCAGATATGCCGGTGAAGAGGTTCCAGTTGACCTTATCCTGTCCGACTTTGCCGACCAGTTTGGCCTACGCACCGAGAACATTTGGGTGTTGGGGCGCGGGAAAGGAAACAGCAGCCAACAGATGGGCACACATGGGCGCAGTGAGCTGCGGAAATGTGTTTATGTGTGGCGGAAGGAGTAGAGGGAGGTATCAAATCCCCCGTTAACGGTCTTGCCTGGCAAGAAAGACAAGCAACTGCTGGAGGCCCTTACACAAGCTTGTACAGCGCGTGCCTTGTTGTTTCATGACGGGGTACGTACTAACGGAATTGACCTCTTAATCACAGAAATCGACCACATAGATCCTCGAAGTCTCGATTGGGATCTGAAGAAGCTCGGAATCACCCTAAAGGCATTTACCAAAGTTCAGGCCGCCGAGGGTTTACCCCACCAAGTCTTCACTCATCCAAAAGTAATCCGTACACGGCCACATTTGGTGGCCTATTACCGCAATATGGTGACCATCTCTCGCAAAGGAATTGCTCAGATCCTTTTCCCTTCTGAACGGTTTGAAGCACACCGAGCCATCGAGATGACTGAACAAGAAGCGCTTCAGATGTCGGTTACCTTCAATAGAATCATCTGTGGTGTTATTGACTCTCTTTCGGACTATACACCTCAACTGAGTCGGCAGGCCATCCTGGCCGAGATCGGAACTGAGCTCCAAGGAACATGGGCCAATACAGTGGGGCAGGGAGCCGCGAAAAAGGTTGAGGAGCTTTTTGCCAAGTACATTGAACACAAAGGACTTGGACAGCGTGAGAAGGTTGGGCTCTACCACCTCAATAATGGATGGACACTGCGCTTCGCAGCAGAACCGGATGCCGCTTTCCTGGATCCACAAGGTGAAACATGGATTGCGATCGAAATTAAAGGAAGCCTCGATCTTGCTGGTGCACAGACCCGATATGGCGAGACCAAGAAGTCCTTTGCTAAGGTGCTGGCGAAAAATCCGAGATGTCATACCATCTATCTCGCCAGTTGCTTTACGAATGCAGTCATTGAGCAGATCAAAATGGATGAACAGGTTCGGAAGTGGTTTAACTTAACTTCGATCCTTTACGATCCGCTTGATCGGACAGAGTTCCTTGAACATGTCTTCTACCATGTCAATGCGCCGCGCAGCCGTAAACGTTCTTCATAACCTCCCCCCCGCCTTGATCCACTCCTTCCCACGGTGCATTATCCCTTGTACGGACCGCCCGGGAGGCTGGTCCATCAAAATTGTCCCCCTAAATGTCACCGCGTTACCGGTGAGAAAAGAAGAAGGAGTTGTCAATGCAAACCATTCAAGGTGACCAGGTTGCCAAGCCTGCCAAGCAGGCCCTCGATGCGGGAGAAGGCATATTGCGCCTTGCACCCAATTGGGTACCGCGCTCATTCCTCCAGCCCGGCAAGCGGATCCGCTTGCACCCCAATGATTACTACGCCCTCGGAACCCACCGCGGAGGTATCGATGAGCGCTGGTTCTCCTCCACCACCGCCGCCGCCAATGAGGGTGCTCCGGATGATGAGGGTCTCTCCTATATCGTCCATGATGGGAAGCGGTTCACCCTGCGGGATGCCGTCGCCGGCGTTGGCGCCGGCATCATCGGCAAGGCGATCTGGGATAAGTACAAACGCTGGCCGTGCTACTCTAAGTTCTTCGATAACATGGGGCCCATCCCGCACCACATGCACCAAAGCGATGAGCTGGCCGCATTAGTGGGACAGGAAGGGAAACCGGAGTGCTATTACTTCCCGCCCCAGGTGAACAATGTCGGGAACAACTTCCCCTACACCTTCTTCGGCTTTGAACCCGGCACCACCAAGGCCGATGTGCGCCGTTGCCTGGAGCGTTGGAATGAAGGCGATAATGGTATTCTCGATCTTTCCAAGGCCTACCGCCTGCAGCCCGGAACCGGCTGGCAAGTCGGTCCCAACATCCTGCATGCTCCCGGTTCGCTGTGCACCTATGAACCCCAGTGGGGCAGCGATGTCTTCGGTATGTACCAGTCCATCGTCGAGGGCCGTCCGGTCCCACGCTCGCTCCTGGTCAAGGACTTCCCACCCGAGAAGCACAATGACCTCGACTTCCTGGTGGATGCCCTGGATTGGGAAGCTAACACCGACCCGAACTTCAAGGATCACCACTTCCTCTTCCCGATCGTCGACAAGGCTACCTCGGGTGATGGCTATACCGACAAGTGGATTGTCTATGGCACCTTTAATGGCAAGCAGCTCTTCTCCGCCAAGGAACTGACCGTCATGCCCGGCGTGAAGGCTAACATGAAGGACAATGGCGCCTCCGGCGTGATCGTGCTGCAGGGACGTGGCCGTATCTGCAACATGCCAGTCGAATCCCCTACCCTCATCCGCTTTGGCGAAATGACCGAGGATGAGGTCTTCATTTCGCATGACCGCGCCACCCAGGGATACACGGTGGAGAACCAGGCCAAGGAATGCCCGCTCGTGATGCTCCGTCTGTTCGGCCCCGGCGTGAATCCGCAGGCCCCGGAAGTGGGAGACTACAAGAAGGCGTAAAGGTTCCTCGTGAGCCTGCGCCTCAGACTTGAAACCCATCCAGAAACAATCCTCGACCTCGCGCGGGCTTCCCGCGCGAGGTATGAGGAGGGGCTCTCCCTCATTGCCCAAGGGAAGCGATGGACCGGGATCTATATCGCCGGGTATGCGGTGGAGATGATCCTGAAAATCGCTTACTTCCTCGCCAAGGGTGCAATCTTCACCGATCATGTGAAACCTGAACTCGATGCGACCCGTGTGGCCGCGCGATTATTGGGTATCCAACACTCCCCCGAAGGATTCCACAGCGTTCTGTTCTGGACAGATCTGCTCCTTGCCGAATGTGAACATAAAGGGCGTTCTTTACCGGCATCGCTTAAGTCCGAACTCCATATCCAGACCGATCTGCTGTACGATTACTGGTGGATTGGGATGAGATACCGGCCCTACCAGGGGACTCGAGAGGAAGCGAGGATTCTGGTGGATTCAGTGGGGTGGTTTATGTGCAACCGGGCTCAACTTTGGAGGCAACGATGACAGTGATCAGAAAGAAACCAGCCTTCGATCCTACCGTGGAAGAACTCAAAAGCCATCTGATCGAGGAACTTCGTTCGGATGGCCCCGGCCGTGAACCATATATCATCATCCAGGAAAAAGGCCCCGGACGCCCTATCAATCTCTATGTCATCTGGGAGAAGTGGGGTGAATTATCCTTCGAGGAACGTGCCAGCATCATCCTTTCGGCCTATGAGGAAGTCGAAGGGGTAGAACAGGTTCTTGAAGTTGGTATGGCCCTCGGCCTGCGCCCCGATGAGGCTCCCCGGTTTGGGATTGAACCCGAGGAATACCTGACTGTGGCTTCTTGAACGAGCACACCGTTTGGTTTTCACAAGGGTTTCATGACATGAGCAAGGAACGGGGGGGGCGAGTAAATGACATCGAAAGAATTCCGGCGTTGTCTCCTGAGCTGCTTGTGCGCGTTTTTACTTGTTGTCATGGGTCTCGCCCTTGTGGTCTGTGCGGCGATCCTCTTCGGGCCGCCCCATCTTCCCCGCGAGGACCGTGTTGTGGTCAAACACAAGAATGCACCTCTTCCAACCTCTGTTGACCTATCTCAGATTAAATCACTTATAGATGCCCATTCCCAATGGGAGAAGACCGGGGAAAAGTATCCTGACGGTCAGGAAATCCTTGATTTGGTCTACCGGAAGGACATCAATGGGGATTCGATCCTCGATGAAATCCAGAGTGGCTTTCATCTCCATATCTCAGGATCTGAACCGTTTTTTGTTCGTGACCCATCTGTTCAACCTTCAGGAGACACCTCAGCCGGTTTTGATGATTTGGATGGGGATGGAATCACTGATGCCTGGTGTTGTGATCCGGCGGATGCTGTGGTCCGGATCGTTTATGGTGATGCAAATGGAGGATTTTCTGTTGCTCAATCCATTGATGGATTCGGCGAGTTCGAAAGGGGGTTTTTCGATTTCGACGGAGATGGAGACTTGGATATAGTTCTCCGGGAATTTAGGTTTGGTCCCCAAGGGCAACATATCCCGACGGGTAAGTACGCCTGGATCGAACTGGAGCCAAACCGCTGAAGTTAAATGGGCTTCGATCTGATCCGCTCCCTGTTGAATCGTGGAAATCCAGGAAAAAACGGAGCAATCGGAAGAAAAACCTTCGGTTGGTTTCGTGTCGTCCGAGACTCGCGGGTGAGAGCGAGAGCCATGGTATGGGGAGACCCCATTCGTTTTCAACATTTCTCCAGGCCTTCCAATTCTTCCGCGATTCATTAGGTTTGGAGAAATGGTACTTTTCATCCCGTCTTGACGTGGTTCCCCTGTGCGTTCCACGATAAACAAGATCAATCTCCACGAAACAGAGGCTAAAAGGTGATAACATGAACCCAAAAGTGAATCTGGATCGTGCCTCCTTGGAGGCATTCTGCCAGAAGTGGCGGATACGTGAGTTATCTCTCTTTGGTTCAGCGTTGAGAGATGATTTCAATCCGGAAAGCGATCTGGATTTTCTTGTGAGCTTTGAACCCGGTACACCATTGGACATCGACCAATTACTGGATATGAAGGAGGAACTAGAAGCGCATTTTGGCCGGACAGTCGATCTGGTAGAGAAGGAGGCCTTGCGGAATCCCTGGCGGAGATACGAGATTCTGAGAACCCGCGAGGTGCTTTATGCGGCTTGA
>CAYRBI010000096.1:8364-15119 GCA_964422415.1 uncultured bacterium
CCCCCCTCCCGCCTTGACGCCGTTACCCTCCGCGTTCCACGATAACTGGTATCATGCCCTACGAAATTCCGGTTCAGACCCGTTCCCGTTGCCAGTTGGTGGATATCACTTCACCGGTGCGCCGCGCCGTGAGGGATCTGGGGCTGAAGGATGGGATCTTGACCGTCTTCGTGCCACACACCACGGCGGGGATCACCATCCAAGAGAATGCCGATCCCGATGTGGTCCGCGACCTGCTCATGGAGCTGGAGCGGATGGTTCCTTTCGAGGATGGTTACCAACATTCCGAGGGGAACTCAACGGCGCATATCAAGAGCTCCCTGATGGGCTCCTCGATCCAGGTCCTGGTGGAGGGCGGAGAGCTCCTCTTCGGCACTTGGCAGGGGATCTACTTCTGCGAATTCGATGGTCCGAGACACCGAAGGGTCTGGGTAAAGGCGGCCAGTTCAGGTGTGGTATGATGAGCTCGGCCCGGTCCTGGAACCCCTCATAGCTGGTCTAGCGGCATGTCTCTCGGCGCGTGCGATGGGGGTCTGGATCCTCCGTCAGGATGGACGGCATTTCCTGGAGTACCCCCCAGTCACGCGGCTGTTAAATTCTTCTGGGATGAATGAGAGGTCCCACCGATCCTCTCAGGATACTGATAGCAATCCTTACACCGCCTTCGATCAAGTCGAAATCGTGGATCCGGAGGGACCTCCACACACCGCGCTGGTTCTGGAGTCACTTTATCCCGAATTCATCCGCCCACCCTTGGGATATCCACGCGCCACGCCGCCCGGCTCATCTCTCTACAGCTTTCTTGAAAACACCCTGCCGGACTGCTCGCAGGCCGGAGATTGGCCGGATGACTTGCCCCCTCTTCCCCTGGAACCCGGAGAAGAGCGTTGGCTGTGCCGTCTGATGAACCGTGACCGGTGTCTGGGTTTGATTGGGGTGGTGCGGTCAGCCCAGAACGGCGCTGATTTCCCACCACTCTTTGAGAGTGTGTGGCACTCTCAGATCCCCCAATGGGAGCGCCTTCAACTCGAGGCTACACTCGCCCGCCGCACCCAGACCCTGGAGGCGATCCAGGCGGTGGGCAACACCATCACCTCTCAGTTGGAGATTCATGACATCCTCCAATCGGTGGTCGAGCAAGCGACTATCCTGATGAAGGCCAAAACCTCCAGCCTGATGCTAGTGGCGCCAGATAACAAGGAGCTCGTCCTTGAAAGCGTGTATGGCTCCAGCCCCGACTACATTCGCAAGCCCAACCTGGATATCGACAACTCCTTGATCGGGAGAGTGGTCCGTTCAGGCCGGCCGGTCATGGTGCGGGATGTCCGCGCTTGCCAGGCCTACCAGCACCGTGAACTCGCGAACAGTGAGGGGCTGGTATCGCTCCTCTCGGTTCCGCTTAAATGGCGTGACACCTGCATGGGGGCGCTCAATGTCTACTCAGCTCGTCGTTACCGCTACACCGAGGACAACGTCTACCTCCTTTCCATGCTGGCCTCGCAGAGCGCCATCGCCATCCAGAATGCCCGCACTCTCAGCCAGGCCAAACGCCTCGAGGAACAGGTCCATGACCTCGACAAGCGCTCGCTGGTGGGAGAACTCGCGGCGGGAGTCGCGCATGAAATCCGTAACCCTCTCGCGGTAGTGAAAATGTTGATCGACTCCTGGGAATCCCACAATGACACCGAACGCGAGGATATCCAGGTCATCTCCACCCAACTCAAGGGAATCAACCGCTGTGTCACGCAACTCCTGGAAATCGCGCGTCCACGTCCCCCCGAGATCGGCTGGGTATATCTGGAACGGGAGCTTCCGGCCATTTTGCAACTCTTGCGTGTCCGTTTGCACGACCAGGATGTGGATACCTCTCTTGACATCAAGGCGGGAACCCCCCCGGTCCAGGCCGATCCCTCACGTTTCCGTCAGATGGTCATGAACCTGCTGTTGAATGCCCTCAATGTCATGCCGAGTGGGGGAAAGATTTCAGTTCATGCCGAACGTTGGGGGGCCGATGGTTTCTACTGGCTTCCAGGGCAGGTGATTCTGTCACCGGAAGCACCAGGGCAAGACCAGCCAGGGAAACGGATTTATGCTCTGCTTTCCCTTTCAGACACGGGTGGTGGACTCCGCGATGAGGAGGTGCGTGGTATCTTCGAGCCCTTTCAGAGCCACACCCCGGGTGGATTTGGTTTGGGTCTGTCAGTGGTCAAACGAATCGCCGAGGAACATCAGGCTGGCGTGAAGGTACAGAATGAGCCTGGAGCCGGGCTGACCATCCACCTTCTGATGCCGGGCGGCTGGCCGAAGGAGTGAGTCTTGCCCAGAAGTTCGAACCATGGGTGATAGATCGTAGGGGTTTCGTTGATTTCAGTCTGTTTTCTCCCTAGGATTGTGGGGTGTATCCTGTTGAAGAAATATACCGAGTGATGGACGATCATAAATCTCGAAGCTGGTATGCTGGATTTGGGCCGGGGAAGGGCTATCTGCTGTTTTTTTGCTGGCTCCTGGTTCTACCGGTTCAGGCTGCCACGCCAAAGGCCACGATCCCATATCAGCTCGGTAAACTTGAGATCAACAACCAGACGAGCTTGGCTTACCGTCGTTATGTGAGTCCCCATCCCCGCGGAGTGATCCTCTACCTGCATGGCATCCAGAGCCATAGTGGGTGGTATATCCAGTCTTGTCAGCTGTTGGCGGAGAATGGATATACGGTCTATGCCCCAGACCGGCGTGGTAGCGGATTGAATGGATTGGACCGTGGACATGTTCAGAACTACGAAGACCTGATCGCTGATATGGATGCCTTTATGGCACGGATCCATGCCGACTACCCCGGTCTCCCAGTTTTCATCGTCGGGGTTTCCTGGGGCGGAAAGCTCGCCATGCTGTATGAGATCATGCGTCCCGGCCAAGTGGATGGCCTCATCTTGAGCACACCCGGGCTCAAGTCCAAGGTTGATCTGAGCCCCTGGAACAAACTCAAGGTCTTCTATTACCATTGGCGCAACCGGGATGTTCAACCCGAGATCACCATCCCCATCAAGCGTTCGGACCTATTCACCGATGACCCCAAGTGGCAAAACTGGATCGAACAGGACCCCCTGACCCTGCGTAAATGCACCGCACGCTTCTTCTGGGAAAACCGCAAGATGGACAAACAGATAAATAAATGGGCCAAGGATGCCCAAGCACCGATCCTGCTCATGCTCGCTGACCGCGATGAGATTATCGATAATGACCGCACACTCCGCTTTGCCGAAAACAAACTCCCCGAATACGAAAATGGCACCCTGACCCTGGCTCGATACCCCAGAGCCCGTCACACCCTCGAATTCGAAGCCAACATGCGCCAAATCGTCAAAGACATGCTCACCTGGCTCAACCACCAGACCGCCAGCGCTACAGCACACCCCAAAACAACACCCTAACAGCGTCCCGTATGTTGTTCATGCTTCAGCATCGCGGGTATGTATAGAGTCTTATCTTCGGGCTACCCCACACGCTAAAGCGTGAACAACTTACAAGCGTCCCGTATGTTGTTCATGCTTCAGCATGGGGGGCACACTAAAGGCCACCCCTGCCTTCCGTCTTGATAAGAACTCTCTGTCCCCTATCCTCCTGTCATTGCTGTGATTTCAAGTCTTGGAGGTCTTTCCGGATGAGAGTTCATCAGTTCGTGTATTTCCTTGGTATTACCTTGTTGGTTGGAGTAACCCCCATGACCGGCCACCCGGCCGGCGATTTCCAGAAGGAATTTAAAGAACCCCCCGTAGAGTATTACTCCGCCCCGTTGTGGGTGTGGAATGATGACATCACCGAGGAGGAGATCGCCCAACAGCTCGATATGTTCCACGATCAGCGTATCCTCCAGCCCTTTGTTCACCCGCGTCCGGGACTGATTACCCCCTACCTTTCAGAAAAGTGGCTCGATCTCTACACCTATGCGGTGAAGGCCGCGAAAGAGCGTGGCATGCAGCTGCACATTTATGATGAGGACTCCTACCCCTCCGGTTTTGCAGGCGGGCATGTTCCCGATCAGCATCCCGATTGGCGTGGCAAGGGGATTGTCTGGGAGAAGGTAGACGGATTACCGGAGCCACTCCCAGAAAACACCCTGGCCGCTTACAAGATTGAGGGCGAAGCCTACAAGCGTGTCGAGGGAACTCCCTCCGACCGCTCCGGACCTCATGCCATTGCACGGATTGTATTCATGCCTCCCAGTACCTGGACTGCCGGTTTCCCTTATGTGGATCTGCTCCAACCAGGGCTCACCGAGGAATTCCTGCGTATCACCCTCGATCCCTATCAGATGCGTTTCGGGGATGAGTTCGGCAAGACAGTGCGTTCCGTCTTCACCGATGAACCCCATCTCTGCCCCGTCGGACAATACCATTGGACCCCCGGATTGCCTGACCTGTTCAAGAAGAAGTATGGCTATGAATTCGTAGATGCCCTTCCCAGCCTCTTCGCTGACACGGGTGATTTCAAAAAGGTCCGTTTCGAGGTTTCCCAACTCCTCCTGGATGAATTCATTGAGCGCTGGAGCAAGCCTTATCACGATTGGTGTGCGAAGCACCACCTCGATTTCACTGGACATTACTGGGAGCATGGCTGGCCCGAGACCAGCCATGGCCCAGATAACATGGCCATGTATGCCTATCACCAGATGCCTTCCATCGACTGCCTGATGAACCAGTACAATGAGAGCACTCATGCCCAGTTCGGCAATGTCCGCATGGTCAAGGAACTGGCCAGCGTGGCCAACCAGCTGGGGATGAAACGGCGTCTGTGCGAGATTTATGGCGCGGGCGGCTGGGAGATGTCCTTCGAGGATCAGAAACGCATCGCCGATTGGCTGGGTGTGCTGGGTGTCAACTTCTTTGACCAACACCTCTCCTACATGACCCTGCGCGGGCCCAGGAAGCGCGATCATCCGCTCAGCTTTACCGACCATGAACCCTGGTGGAATCACTACCATGTCCTGGGTGATTACATCGGACGTCTCTCTTATGCCCTTTCCTCCGGGGAAGAGCAGAACCGCATCCTGGTGCTAGAGCCAACCACCTCGGGCTGGCTGCTTTCTCAAGCCGGAGGCAACAACGAGGCTCTCAACGCCATGGGCGAGGAGTTCCAGAAGTTCATCACCGCCCTCTCGTTGGATCAAGTCGATTACGACCTCGGCTGCGAGCAGATTCTGCGTGACCATGGCAAAATTGAGAAAAACAAATTGGTGGTGGGTCAGCGCACTTATGACATCGTAGTGCTGCACTCCACCTGTAAGAATCTGGCCAGCCCGACCCTCAAACTGTTCAAGGACTTCATGCAGGCGGGTGGACGAGTCCTGTGTGTGGATGGCCATCCCACCCTGGTGGATGGCAAGGAATCGGAGGAGATCGCCAAGGTCTTCGACACCCCCCAGGAGAAGGGGACCGCGATCCTTTATCCCCTCGCGCTGGGGATTCGTTTAAATGTCGGCGATCAGGCCGCGGTTTCGATACATCTCGCGGATGGCTACAACACGGTCAAGTTCATTGACCGGTCGGGTGGCAAGTTGTTCCACCAGTTCCGCAAGATGGACAAGGGTGGCGTGCTCCTACTGTGCAACACCAGCAAGGATGAGAACGCCAAGGGCAGCTGGCAGACCGAGGGGGATCGTGTGATACAGTTGGACCTCTTCGATGGAAGCGACTCCCAGGTTGAGTCCGGGGGAACCAAACAGGTTTCCTTTGATCTTCCTCCCTGCGGAAGTGTGCTTTATTACATCGGCGGAAAGTCCTCTCATGAAGCCAAGAAGGAATTGGCGGCCACCCAACCGGTAATAGCCAAACTAGACTCCATTACCCGTGTGGAGCCGAATGTCCTGACGGTCGATTTCTGCGACTACACCATCGATGGCAAGGAGGGCAAGGACCTTTACTGCTTCAAGGCTCAGACCGCGATCTATCAGGCACGCGGTTTCGAACGCGACCCCTGGGATAATGCGGTCCAGTTCAAGGACAACACCCTGCGCAAGGATGATGAGTTCAAGGATGGCTCTGGTTTCACGGTGACCTACCACTTCGAGGTGGAGGGTTTCACCAACCCACCTGCGCTCAAGTTGGTAGTGGAGCAGGCCCACCGTTACAACATCACCCTTAATGGCAAGCCCTTGAAGCCCACCGGCAAAAAGTGGTTGGACCGTGAGTTCGAGGTTCTCGAAGGTGGTGGGGCGGTAGTGATTGGCAAGAATGATCTAACCTTGACCTCCTCCCGCTTCTCGGTACACCAAGAGATCGAGCCGGTGTATGTGCTCGGTGACTTCACGCTGGTCTCCGCTGAAAAGGGTTGGAAGATCACCCCCCCCAAGGCTCTTGAGTATGGTTCCTGGAAGGCGCAGGGACTGCCCTTCTATCACGGTACAGTGAAATACGATTACACCGTCCCCTCCGTCAAGAAAGGCGCCTCGGTAGTGGTCAGCCTGCCCAAATGGCAGGGGACCGTGGCCTGTGTGAAAGTCAATGGCAAGGAATCTGGCCTAATCGCCTGGAAGCCCAACCAACTCGAGGTCAAAGGCCTCAAGAATGGAATGAACACCATCTCGGTGGAGGTCATCGGCAGCCTGAAGAATCTCCTCGGACCGCATCATGGGACACCCGGTCTCGGCGCGGCCTGGCCAGGAGCCTTCCAGGCCGGTCCAGAAACCGGACCTCCAGCGGGGACAGCCTATGACACGCTCGATTATGGGTTGATGGAGCCAGCGGCATTCATGGAGTAGG
>CAYRBI010000096.1:15219-23191 GCA_964422415.1 uncultured bacterium
TCATTTCGTGTTTTCGATACAGCCTTTATCATGGCGGTGATAGTGGCTCTGTTTTCTGTCCTTTTTAGGGTGGTAATCGAGATTTTCTTTTTCCTGCTTGAGGGGCCGTCCAGTTTCTTCGATGAAGTGGAGAGCCTTTTAAAAAATTCTCTCTTATCGGTCTGCTACATTCTCCTCTGCTTTGTTGGCACATTCCTCATCACCGCATGCTTCTGCCTCCTCTACAACCTTCTCACGAAACGGTTGGGGGGCATTCAGATTGAACTGGTAGGAACCGGAACCGAGGTGCGTTCTTAACGTACCCTAGAAATCACGAAGGAGGTTTTTTCATGCCGGATCTGAATCGTCGTGACTTTATTAAAACTACCGCCACCATGGCCTCGGGTTTTTCGATGTTGGGTGCGCCGGCCTTCGCGCAGAGCAGCGCGAGCGCCAATGACCGTATCCGTGTGGTGGTGGTGGGGGTACGAGGACGTGGCCCCTGCCATATTAACTGCCTGCGTGATCTTGAGTCGGAGAATATTGAGATTGCAGGTTTGTGTGATTGCGACCAGTTCACACTCAACTCACGCCTTGCGGAATATGAAAAAAAATCAGGGAAGAAGGTCAAGGGCTACAAAGATTACCGTGAGGTGCTGGAGGATAAATCCATCGATGTCGTCACCCTGGCCACTCCCAATCACTGGCACTCTCTGGGGGCGATCTGGGCCTGTCAGGCCGGGAAGGATGTCTATGTCGAGAAACCCGGTTCCCATCATATCCATGAGGGCCGTAAACTGGTCGAAGCCGCCCGTAAATACAACCGCATCGTGCAGCATGGCACCCAGTGCCGGAGTAGTGAGAATATCCGCGAGGGGATTCAGAAGCTCCATGAGGGCCTCATCGGCGAGATCTACATGGCGCGTGGCCTGGCCTACAAGCGCCGTCATGGTATCGGAGTGATGACACCGGGCCCGGCCCCCGAGGGGATGGACTGGGATGCCTGGCTCGGTCCTGGGCCGGTAAAGCCTTATGCCGATCAAATTCGCAATGGCTACAATAATCTCTGGGATTATGGCAATGGTGAGATCGGCAATCAGGGGGTTCACCAGCTCGACATTATTCGTTGGGGGATGAAACTCACCACCCATCCCAACCGTGTCCAGTCAATGGGCGGCGTCTATATCCTGCCCAAGGATGACGCCGAGGAAATTCCCAACACCCAAACCGCCGCCTTCCAGTTCCCGGACCGTAATGTCATGGTCACCTTCGAGGTGCGTCATGGCATCACCAATGAGGAAGCCGGGATGCGCGACATTTTTCCTTTCGTGGATCATTATAACGTGGTGGGGGTGATCTTCCTGGGCAGCGAAGGGTTCATGGTGATTCCGGACTTTTCCAGTTACCACACCTTCCTGGGTGATGACCGTAAGCCCGGCCCCAGCAAACGGGAAGAGGGTGAGCCGATGAAGGACTGCCCGCATTTCGTCAACTTCTTCCAGGCCGTGCGCAGCCGGAAGAACACGGACCTGAATGCTGAAATTGAGGAGGGGCACCTCTCCGCCTCGCTCTGCCACTTGGCCAATATCTCCTACCGGACAGGCCGGACCCTGCAGTTCGATCCCAAGATCGAAAAGTTCATCAATGATCCGGAGGCGGACAAACTGCTGACACGCGAGCCGCGTGAACCCTATGCGGTACCTGAAGAGGTGTGACCCGTTTGGAGTTCAACCTTCAGGTTGTCTTGTACGTTGTTCGCGCTTTAGCGTGTTTCCCTTTTGAGACGGGAGGAAAATCAGATTGATGCGGTCCTCACGGCGCACTTTCCTTAAATCCTCCGCCGCACTGGTGGCCTTTCCCTGGGTTTCCACCCCTCGCAAGAGTTGGGCGGGGGGTGGAACACATCCCAATATTCTATTGTTCCTGCCCGATGAACACCGTTACGATTGGCTGGGAACCAATCCCAACCTCCCAATCCGGACTCCTAACATCGATGCCCTGGGTGATCGCGGAGTCCGGTTTGACCGCTGTATCTGCCCCTCGCCCTTGTGTGCCCCCTCGCGGGCCTGTCTGGCTTCGGGACGGGAATATGACCGTTGCGGGGTCAATGACAACAGTGTGGACTATCCCGTCTCTCAGACCACCTTCTACCAGCACCTGCGGGATCAGGCCGGATACCATGTGGTGGGAATTGGTAAGTTCGATCTCAACAAGGGCTCTGAGGATTGGGGGCTGGATGGCAAGAACCACCTGGAGGAGTGGGGCTTCTCAGATGGTTTTAATAGCGCGGGCAAACCCGAGGCCACCAAAACCTACACCGGAACTCCCGTCGAACCCTATATGGCCTTCCTGAAAGGGCATTCGCTCGATCAGGTCCATGTGGATGACATGGCCCAACGCGATGGCACTGAGGTTTTCCGCAACACCGATCCAACCCCGCTATCAGACAATGCTTACTGTGACAACTGGCTCGGTCAGAGCGGACTGGATCTCATGAGCGCCTTTTCTCATGACAAGCCCTGGTTCCTCCAAGTGAACTTCGCGGGGCCACATTATCCAATGGACATCACACAGAGCATGAAGGACTCGGTGGCGGACCAGACCTACCCACAGCCCATCGACAGTACCCAATACACCCAGCTGAAACACAACGCCATTCGTCAAAACTACTCGGCCATGATCGAGAACATCGACCGTTGGCTGGGACTATATATGAATGCCATTGAGGAACGTGGTGAGTTGGAGAACACGTTGATTGTCTATACCAGTGACCATGGGGAGATGCTGGGAGACCATAACTTCTGGAGAAAGAGCCAGCCTTATCAGCCCTCGGTGGGGATGCCCCTGGTTCTGGCGGGGCCAGGGATACGGAAGGGGAAGACTAGCAGCGCGGTGGTGAGTCTGATCGACCTCGCGGCCACCTTCCTGGACTATACTGGCCTTACTGTCCCGGCGGATATGGACAGTATCTCCTTCCGCAAGGTCCTGGAGGGACGCTGGTCAGCCCACCGCCGTTATGCCTTCTCGGGGCTGACCACCTCCTCGGATGATGGGGAGGTGGCCATCAACTGGCGCTTAGTCTTCGATGGGCGTTACAAGTATCTCCCCCAATACTCTCCTGATGAGGTTCCTTATCTCTTTGACAGAGTTGAAGACGAAAACGAGATGGAGAACTGGGCCGAAGAGAAACCGGATGAGGTTCAACGTTTGTCGGCGGCGCTCAATGCGATGAAGAGTGAGGCCTCGAAGGGGAGTGGGGTGCTAGGATTTTATTAATCTGTATGGTGGTAAGGAAGGCACAACACCAATGCAATCGTCAACAACCCTCTTGAAGGATGGACGCCAAGTAGACCTACAAATCGTAACCACTCCTTCCCCCGAGGAGTACCGGGAAATCAGTCAGCTCCTCCATCACAAACCCAGCCCCTACTTGGATCACATCGAGGATTTTCATGGCACTGGTGTGGATGGGGTCATCGAGGGTCTGGAGTGGCGCTTCCATCTGGCACGTGCCGAAGGTGCCTTTGTGGCGAACATCTGTACTTGGGAGCATGAGGGGATTGGCATCCTGGGGCATGTGTTCACCCGCCCCGAATGGCGTGGCTTGGGAATCGCCGATGCCCTGCTCCGCTTCCAGGATGAGGATTTCCAGGCACGGGGCGGACGCATCATGGAACTCAATACCGGGTACCAATCAATGCCCTACCGTTTGTACCAGAAGCATGACTACCAGGATGTACCTGGCGCACCCGGTTCCATGATCAAGGCGGTCCATGCGAATGAATGGGCTGATCTTTACACCACGGATGAAACACAGCTAGTGGACTTCCAATGGCGGCATTGGCCTAGCGCGAACCTGTTGTTCCTGACAGAGAATCCCTCCTTTGTACGCGCGGCTGGGATCGGTGTGTATGGAATATCGTATCTGGAGGGAGCGGTGATCCACCACCGGGAGCATATCTGGAGCCAGGAGGAGGAACCCCATTGGAAAGCGATGGTTCTCGAAACCTCAACCGGAACCACCACCGCCTGGGCGAGTCTACAATGGGATCTGAACTGGTCCCGTAATCACCGGCGGCTGGTGTTCGACCTGTTCTTTCATCCCGCATATGGAGATAGGATCGAGCCGGAGTTACTCAACCGGGAGATCCCTAGAGGAACCATCTCCTACTCCACACCCGTTGATCCCAAAAATCCACTCCTGGAGAGACTCGGATTCCGTAGTTTGGGCAAGATCACCGGATTCTTCCCGAATGGAGAGGATCTGGTAGTGTGGGCAAAGACATCATAGACACTCCAGCAACCAGGAGTTATTCCGGCTTACTCTGATACCGTTCCATCAACAAGGTTGAGACCTGCTCCGCGGTGATCTCATGGGCATGAATCAAGGGGTAACGCGGTGGATCCGCGTCTTCTCCCGGCAAGGCCTTCAAAATTCCGTTAGGAGTCACAGTCAATCGCGCATTGGACCCCGCTGTGTATAAAGATTCATTGGGATAAGCGGCAAAGAGGAAAGCGATCTGATCCCAGGAGGGAATCGCATGGGGGTCATGACGGAAACTTTTTCGTTCCTTGAACAACACGGCCAAATCACGGTAGGGGTCCTCCGCCGGGAGAAACATCACCAGCTGTTCGAGGTCCAAAAGAACCTCATCTCCTAGATCTGGTGTAACCAGAAAGACCGGCGAGGGCCACTCCTCGGCCACTGTACGGAAGGCGCCGATATTGTGGATGACATTGAAACTACGTTCCGCCGGATCCTCGGAGAGTCCCGCCATGAGAACCAACAGACTTACTTTTCGTTGAACAAGCTCCGTTCCACTCAGTTCGCAGGCATCACCCTTGTCGTGAGCCTCTGTCTCCAAAAGCGCCGCTAGATTGGTGCCAAAACCGGTGCAGACAACATGCACTGAATGATCGGGTACATCCTGGAGAACACGGCGTAACACCACTACCGAGTCCTCTCCTCCAGCCGGCGGCTTTCCGTACTTCTCCGCGAGAGGGCGGGTGTAGTCCTCCAACGCCAGACCGATGTCCTCATGGCATTTCCCTAGGGGCACGGCTCTTCCTGGAAGCAACTTCTCGATGAGAAGATTCGCCGCCGGAAAGGCCCATTCGCTGGGATTAGAGAGGGCCACCGCCAGCGGGGTGATCTCTCCCCGTCGCGCGGCTAACAGGAACAACCGCAAGGTCATCGCGTCATCGATGCCATTACCGAAATCCATGTCGAGGAGGATTGCTTGAGGAGCAGTCGAGGGAACCTTCACCTGCTCCGCCCAAGCGGGTAGGACAAAGAAAAGGAGGGCCAGAATGAGCAATCCCTTATACCCGTGTCCAGCACCCACAAATGACAAAAATGGAAATACAAAGCCGTTGTCAGTTGTTAGCCGGGGGCAAGGCAACGTAGTTCTATCTCTCGTGCAGATTTGATGCCGCCGCCCCCGGAGAGATCCCCCGTGATGACACCATCCGGTACGTTCCGGGGGCGGCGGCATTGAACCAGGTGCGATTGAAATCACCCTGTTGCCTTGCCCCCGGCTAACAACTGAATGCCGGACCAGATATCGCTTCATTTTTGACGATAGCGGCAAACGGTTCATGGGGGTTACCCTTGCCCTCCCGAAAGCCGGGCAATGACTCCCTCGCTCCGGGTCCCATTGGTGGGGTTGTACCAACGTCCACGATGCACCGGGACTCCGTAATACTCCAAGACGACCCAGCTCGGTTCAATCTCTGGACCGGCGGGCCCCACACTCCAGAGGGCATACGGAACCGGACAGGTCTTTTGATCCTTGTAGGAGACCATGGGGACCCGCTCGGTGGGATCAGCGGGAATGGGTTCATTCGGAAAGAATTGGGGAACCCAGATACGGATCGTTCCCCGCGTTCCATTCGCCCAGCCAGGACCGGGGGCGAGATATTTGTAGGTGCAGGGAGGTTGATCCGAGGCAGTGTTAAAAGGATCGACCAGTCGTGTTTGGAGATAGGCGGTGGGTGAGGTCAACTCAACCGGAGTCCGGCAGTAGTCATATTTCGAAATCCATTCTGGAGAACAAGAGGAACGCGCCGGCGGATAGAAACGGTAATCGGCCTGATAGGATGCCAGAGACTGCGAGAGGGTTCGTAGATCCCCACGCACCTTAGCCACCTTGGCCCGGATTGAAGCCTCCTGGAGGTTAACCAGGGCCAAGGTGGTCAGAATCATGATGATCGAAATCACGGCCAGCAACTCGATCAGAGTGAAACCCCGTTTCACTTCACAACCTCAGTACAGGTTCCAGTGATCGACATCCGACTCCGGCGTGATGTCACTCATTTTCTTGACCCATATACGGTAGCCATCATGAAAATCACCATCGCTGTTGCCGTCCTCCTGGTCGAAAAGCCCTACCACATCGAAGTTACCGGTGGGGACAGTGGCTCCAGTGAAATCCCCCATCGCTGACAACAACATATCGAGAGTGCCACCCGAGGAGTCGGTGATCACCACAGTCTCGCCATTGGCCCAGGTGCCACTCTGAAGATGGACACCTTTGAGAACACTCCACTGCGCCTGGTACAGCTCCCCTCCCTTACGACGGTACTGGTTCTCGCCGGCCACCGTGTCTGTTGTATCGAAGAAGTTGCAGTCGGCGATACTGGGGATCTCGATCGGATCCGGTATTCCAGCGGACTTCTGGGCAATCTTGAGTGTAAATGTGTCCACTGCGCCGTGGCGCGAGTTCATGTTGACCTTGCCAGCATTGTTAGCGAGCAACCCGGTGGCCTCCACGATATCGCCCGCCTCGATCCCCAAGGCGAGGAAATCCGCCCCCACATTCCCCGAGAAGTACCCCTCAAAGAGCGCGATCCCACCTCTGGGAGCCTCCAATGACTGGACATACACCTGGAAGATCGCGGGACCCCAAGCGGCTGCGGCGGGCAGGTACTCCGTGGAAGCATTCAGGGCTACACCACGAATGGAGACTGTTTGAGTTGAGGATGAGATGGCGGAATAGATCCCTGTACCCGTCACATCCACCACTTGAGTCGACCAAATCGAATCAAATCCATAGGAAACAGAGACACACACCACCAGAAACAGACATGACACCACACCTTTTGACAGCAGTTTCATACCAAAGTCACCTCATAGTATCTTTCGTTTAGTATGATTATAATCATACGAATTGTTATTCTATATGTCAACCATACTCGAACGAGCGAGATGAGAGAGGAATGATTGGAGGATACTGGGATCAACCCCAGGTTTCGGTCATCAAGCCGGGGATCTGTTTATTGAGGTGTATATCACTGGTGACAAGAATGGCATCCAAACTACGCGCATGTGCGGCAATCAACATATCTATCGCATCCATCTGTATTCCCATCCGTTCAAGGTGCGAACGGATTTCACCATAGTGGCTCGCGGCGGCCCGGTCCCAGGGAATGACCCAGAGCCGCCGTACAAGATCATCGATACCCGAACGGATGTCCACGGATTTGGGGTGACGAGCTGCTCCAAAGTAGAGCTCCGCCAGGACAATGGACGAGATAGCGATGTTCTCTTTTCCAGCTTGGTCAAAATGTGTTTTGATAGTCAGTGGGTGTTTACGGAGGATGAAGCTGCAAGTATTGGTATCCAGCATCCACATCAAAGTGGATCCTTTGTCCCTGGAAGAGGATCAACCCGGTTGAGCAGAAAATCATCCGGTACAACTGGTGGATCGGTAAAGAAATCATCCCACGTATCAATCTGGGGATGAAGGATCAGGGTGCCACCTTCCATCCGGATCTCCGCATTTCTTCCCGGAATTTGAATACCTTTGGGAAGGCGGATCACTTGCTCACCATTCTCGACTGTGAGTTTCGCTGTTAAAGGCATCCCGATCTCCTCAAGTCCTATTGCGTGGACATAATCAAGGAAAGCCCATTTGATGTGGTGGAGGCGGGGGGACTCGAACCCCCGTCCGAATCTGGCTCATCCAAGGTTTCTACAGGCTTATTCCGGTTT
>CAYRBI010000097.1:0-4472 GCA_964422415.1 uncultured bacterium
GAGGTCCCAGCGGTGTCGATACAGGGGGAGAGCGGTTGTAGACGGTAATCGCCATTGGCGGCATCGCGGAAGAGGGGATCCTCGCTGATATTACCAAAACCATTGTAGCCGCCTTGAATGCAACTGAAAGAGATGTCGGCCTCACCCTGTTCACCCGATAATAGTCCATTTGATCCCCATAAAATGCAGTTCGTCATGGTTGGGGGAACATTTCTCCAGTGTATATCGGCAGCCTGATCGCCAATGATTGTACAGTTGTCCAGGCTCACATAGGGGGCTGGAGATTCTCCAATAACCAATTGTTTCCATTCAGTGGACCAGTTGTTGGCGATTAAGCAATTCCTAAGGATTGCGACATTCCCACTTCCATCCACCAGAACTCCACCTCCCTCACTCACTGGTTCCTCTGAAGAATTGGAATAGGCTTTGTTGTTTTTCACGATGCAATTCTCCATAGAAATATTCGAAAGGCTACAGCTTATTCCACCGCCGCCACAATTATAACTGACATTATTGCTGATTGTGCAATCTTCCATATTGACTGTGGATCCATTGACAATATATAATCCACCTTTCGAATCTGATAGTGAATTTCCATCAACAACAACCTTTTTGAGATCTGCACTTCCTTCATTTACATAAATACCCGTTGAACCATGTTCAATAATACAATCTTCAATAACAACATAACAACGGTATACAGTGAAACAACTGGTTCGCATTGGTGTTATTCTAAAACCGCTAATATTGGACGATACTCGACAAACAAACGAGGTGAGTGGATCCCCTGAATAGATCAGTTTTGTGTATCTGCTTCCCCTTTGCCGTGAATTTAATGCCTCTCCGGTGGTTCCATATAGCATTCCCCCATGAATGTTGAGCGTTTGCGTAACAAGTACTCTTTCGTCGTAGGAATCGTCACTGATATAAAGGTCATCATTGGGTTGAGAGTTATCAATGGCAGACTGAATCGTTTGATAGGCTGTCTCCCAGGATAAGCCATCCTGTCCATTTCCGGATGGTGAAACAAAGAGTGACCTTCCGTCCGCCATAGGGCTAGTCCACACAAGAGCAATCACACCTGCCACCATCACATGCTTGGGGAATGTTCTCAGGGCTCGCGATCTCTTCAGCATTGGAATACTCCTCCGGAATAATTCCTCCCGTCCATTAACAGACTCATGGATGCTTTTTGAAATGAGGGGATATGTGACGGGGACAATGAAGGCCAGCCAGGATTCGAAAGGATGTAGAAGACACAGGCAATGAGCGCATTACCTGCGCCGGAGAAAGGGCTTAACGGAAGGTACAATCCCACAGGACACCTCCCAGCAGCGAGAAAACCAAGATAAATACCAATGATTCAGTGTAGAGCGGATACTCAGGGGGTGTCAACAAAGAGCATCTAGCGGCCTGTTGATGGAGCGGCTTGAGCATGGATTCCTGTGTAAGAGGTGGGACGGACCCGACAACATCTATGGTGTATATGTACACCTTAGAGGGTGAATGCCAAGGGAGTCGTGAATTCGCTGGATTTACCGATATTATCTGCTGGGAATTGATTTCATTTCGTGCAAAATGTATATATACGCGCATATGCGTTTGTACTATTCTTGGCGATAGAATTCATGGTTTCTTTAACACAGAGGCTTTATCCAGAGAGAGGAGTTGAAAACGGTGCACCAGCTATTTCGATTCGTGGTTCTGGTTCTGTGGGTGATTATGTTGAATTGCGGTTCAGCCCTGTGCGAGGAGGGAATCAAACCGTTTCCTGTCCCGGACTGGCTTCTTGACTGTACGCGGCCTGTATTTGCGAGGATGGAAAAAGACGAAGACTTCGTGAAGCTGGCGGAGGATGGCGCTCAGGCCCTTTTCAACCTTGGCCTTTACATCCCCTTTTATGACGGGGAAGCCATCTATCAGGCCGTGCCGGATGCCACGGGTTTGAACCATCTCACAACGGTGACTCCCGCTGAGATCGAAACCTTGAAAGGCAAGGTGGCGCGTGTTCAAAAACTTGGAATGCGGGCGATTGGCACCATGCCGCCCATGTGGGAGATTAAAGTTCTCGATGAACACCGCGATTGGCAAAGGCTCGGTTCTCCCTCCGCGGCTCCGCGTGATCCCAACCATGGTTGGCCGCCGCCCACAGGATGTTATCTCTCGCCCTTCGGAGACTGGTACATCCAGAAGAACCGGATGCTAGCGCAGACCTTTGGATGGGATGGGCAGAACATCGATGGCTTCGGGACCTACACGCTGTGTTTCTGCCCTTACTGCCGTGAAGCCTACCGGCGTGATTGTGGAGCGGAGATCCCTGAGCAAGAGGAGATCAAGGACGCCAACTACCGGCGATACCTGCGTTGGCGTCTCAATGCCTGGGGAGAGTATGTTCATAAGTGGCAGAAGTCTCTCAAGGAGTTGAATCCCAATTTTGCCTTCATTCCCTGGAGTTCGGGTCCGGGGCGCTGGTGGCATTGGGCGGCTTGTCCGAGGGTGGAGGGATCGGAGTTGGGGAACCTGATGGTAGATGCGCCGGTCTTGGAGCTCTTCTGGGATTTCCCGCCGGATCAGGCCAGCAACCTGCTACCGAGCTTCACAGAGCGCTTCTACCGTGGATTCTGTGAAGAGCGTCCGGTCTGGATGCACACCTATTTCCGTTCGCAAGGGCAACAGCAAGCGGTGACCCCACGTGTGGAGAGCGAGTTCCGGATGCTGACCGCGATCACCAATGGAGTGGTTCCCAGTGTGGCCTATTGGTTGACCGATAAGTCCACTCCCAGTAAGCACTATTTAGACCTCATCAAAAGGCTGGAACCCTGGACCAAGGGAGCCACCTCCATGAAATATGCCGCATTGCTGGTATCCGAGAACAGCCGCCTTTTCTATGGAGTGACTGGCGCGGTGCTGGCTTCGGCGGGGCCCTTTATCGGGAGTGGAGTCGATTCAAAGATCGAATCGCAGCTGCCACCGGGTGAACGCCGTTTGCCCGCACATGTCGAGGCCGCGCTTGGATTCTTCCGCGCGCTCAATGAGGCGCATATCCCGGTCGACATTGTCTCGGACCGGATCCTGGAACAGGAACCGGAGCGGTTGGCGGAATATGCGGTGCTTGTCCTTCCGGATGCAGCCTGTCTATCGGATCAGACTCTGTCCAATATCCGTCAGTTTGTAGAGCGTGGAGGAGGATTAGTGGCGACTCATCTGACATCTCTGCTGGATGAGAATGGTTCCAAACGGCAGGATTTTGGCCTGGCGGACCTTTTTGAAGGTTCCTTCCAGGCCACTGAGGACCACAGCGCCCGTTGGCCCGACTATCCCGACACTTGCCTTCTCAAATTCACCAGCCATCCGGTTACCCAAGATCCTGTTATCCAGGAGACCATTCCAGTTGAGATCGATCGTGTGGATTATATAGGGATGACCGCGCGGGTTGTTCCGAAAGAGGGTTCCACACACATCGTGGATTATGTTTCCGCCAAAGACCCCAGTGAGCGTCCTTTTCTGCTTCTGTCGGAACATGGCAAGGGGCGTGTGGCCTATTTCACAGCAGCGGTGGACCAGAGCTATTTTGTGATTCCCTACCAGTATCAACGGCCACTCTTGGTCAACACAGTGCAGTGGGCTGTCCATGACCGGAAACCCTTGGTGGAGGTCGAGGCTCCCATGTGTGTCCAGACCACCTACTACGAGCAAAAGGACAAGAACCGGCTGGTGATCCATCTTCTGAACGAGACCAACACCACGGCGGACAGGGCTTTACCCGAGAGTAATTCCTCAATGCGTGAGGAAATTCTGCTAATCCGGGGCAACCGGCTCACACTTCATGGGATCCAACCCAAGAGGATCACCTGGGAGCCGGATGGAATGCCCCTTGAGGTGGTCACTGACGAAGGAGAGAGACAGGTGGTCCTACCGGAACTGGGGCTTCATGGGATGGTTGTTGTGGAAAGGTAAGGATGACAGACCCCAACGATTCCAAACAACTGATGAGAAGAGGTACTTGACCAGAGAGCTGCTTTCGCTGCTCGATGGTTATCTCTTTTTCTCAAGAGACTCCAGGTAGAGTTCGGGTTCGCTGAGCTTGGAGAGATCCGAGGGACGTTCCAGGTCAAGGTAGACCGATTTGGGCGACTTCTCCGCTAAGAACCGGGCCAAAGTGGTCTTGCCTACTTGACGGGCGCCGAGTAATCCAGTCACCGTGAACCGGGAAAGCGAGATTTGAAGCGTCTCCAGGAGTTTTCTGGCAATCATCCTTGTAATTCTAAAGTACTACTTTCGATTTACAAGGATAAATGAGAGTGTACTTGATTTGAAGTAGTGAATTTATTCGCGTGTGTGCGTACTCAAACGATTGAAAATGCTCCTCCGGGGTTGGGGTTCTTTCAAATGGGTGGGTGATAAAGAGGACTGGGAGTCGCGCCAAAGGCGAGTGGGGCGCGACCCCCAAGAGAGATGTATTCGTGTGTCTG
>CAYRBI010000097.1:4572-22925 GCA_964422415.1 uncultured bacterium
AGGTTCTTGTCCCGGAGGAAAGAATTTCCCAAGAGCCGTGAGCTGATGCGTGCCATCCCCGCGCACCGTCCTCCCACAATCCAACAACATCCAGCAGCGGTTCCACCACGGGATTCAGTACTCCTGAGTGGAGCGCGGTATGGGGGCTTCATCGAGGCGCCGGACTTTTCACCGGAACACTGGCAGGCCTTTTACCGTTATCTACGGGATCACATCCCGGATGTAGCCGCAGGGGTATGGGCCTGGGTCCGTCTCTGTTCGACGCAACGCTCCCTGGAGTTCCGTGGTGGTACCGAAGAGCAACGCCAGGTAGCGGTACGCAGTGTTGAGGAACTGGAGTCGCATCTATTGGAATCGACTTTCGACCACCGTCCCGGTCTGGATGGGATTGTGGAGCAGTTTTTCCAGTCGGTATTTACAGTCGGAGCCTATGCCGGAGAGGTGGTAGCCAGGAATGACCGGCATGGGCTGTCGCGATTTTGTCCAGTCGATCCCGCCACGGTGCGCTTCAAACGCTATCCCTCCTCAGGAAGGATCCAGCCGTACCAGTTGCAGGCGGATGGCACCCTTACCCCGCTCTCGGAGGTGTCTTTCTTCTACTTCGGTCTCGATGCAGATCCCGCCAGCCCCTATGGGCGATCGCCTCTTGCCAGCCTGCCCTTTGTCCTGCGTCTCCAGCAGCAACTTTTCGAGGACATGGGCAAGGCGGCGCATAATGCGGGGTATCCAGCACTGCATGTGAAGTATCACGCGCTGGAACGTGAACAGGGAGAAACCCTCGCCGAGTACCAGGATCGTGTCCAAGCCGATTTTGACTCCATTGCGCTCTCCATGCGGACCCGTTCTCCCGAAAGCAACTTCCTGACCCAAGATAATGTCGAGATTGAGTATGTCGGTCCGAGCGGTCAAATGCTGCGTTGGCGCGAGACATTGGAAACCATCAGCGAGCAAGTGGTGTCAGCGCTGCACCTCGCCCCGTTCCTGATTGGACGGAACTACGGGACCACACAGAGTTGGGCACGCTCGCAGTATGACCTGATGGTCAACAACGCGGCCTCGGTTCAACGCGCGGCGGCGAGGTTAGTGGAGTGGATCGTGAACCTCGAACTGGCTCTCAAGTCTTCGCCGGTACGCGCGAGTTGCCGTTTCGCCCAACACACCAGTTGGAACGATATCGATGACGCCCGTGCGCAAAGTATCCGTCTCCAGAGCCTGCTCACAATGAAGGAACAAGGGCTGCTCAGCCAGGATCAGGTGCTCAAACGTCTTGAGGCTTGTTCCTAATTCCGAATGAAAGGACCACACATGAATCCGCACGCCACGCGCTTCCTTCAGCGTATTCAGGAGGGTTTACCGCTTCTGGTCCATATCGAACGGGGGATGGCCTGGGTTGAAGATGGGATAGGACGGCGGACCCGTTTTCCGGTTCGTCCCATGGAGAGTTTTCCTATGGAGGGGACCTTGGAGGCGACTCTCGAAGTGACCCAGGGTGGACGGTTTCTTCCAGCAGAGGAAATCAGTGTCCATCCACTCACAACCTGGCTCGGTTGCCAGCAAGCAGCGGTCCGTTTGGTTGTAAACCGGGATTCCGGGGGTGATCCATTCATATCCCTGCCCTTTGAGTTGGAGGGGATCGAGATAGTTGTCCGTCCCTTGTTCTCATTTCTCGCGGAGGACCGTACCTGGAAGATCGCCTGCCTGCTCCCCTGCCATGAGGTGCGCATTTACACACATGCCAGGGACCACTCCTGGAAGGTTTCCAGCCAAACATTCGGCTCACGCGAGACCGTGCCCTTGAAGGGAGAGCCATCTGAGGCAACACAGTTCCGGGACCGTTTCAGCGAGTTGGCGGCGGCGCTCCCCACAGGTCCTTGTTCACGTCCTTATGGAAACCCTCGCGGTGATGGTGGCAAACGCAGGGAGGACTGGGAGGGATTCCGGATGGGGTAGAGAAACCTCAATCATGACAGTGAATCGAAAGGAGAAAGTCAAATGACTCGTAGTGTGGACAACAACGGTGTGGGCGGTGTGTATGCCAGCTTCACCATTGATACAACCGACTCGGTTTATGACCTGATCGAAACCCAGGTGGGAGTGGCGGTTGGTCTGTCCGGGAACAATGAAGTGGACTTGGGCACCAACAACGGAGCGCTGCTTGGAAAACTGGTCTCGGTCCAGACGGATGTCGCCGTGGTCCAGATCGCGGGTGTGATGAACCTGCCCTACAACACCTCGCTGGCTCCCAGTGTGGGTGGGATGGTGGTGCTGGATGGGTCCGGCAAGGTGAAGACCTCGGCGGCAGGACGGGGATTGGTCCTCGCACTCGACAGTTCATCGGAAACGGCCGCTGTTCTGCTTTAAGAAACCTCTCAGTCCCGTGAAGCAAAGAGGAAGGGTGTACGTCTCCCCTGGATTCCCGCTTTCGCGGGAATGACGAATGAAGAAAGGAGCTTACGAATGTTGTATAACGAAAATGACCGTTCGGCATTACCCGCCGAGTTACAACGCGCCGCTGGGATTCCACTCAGCGAGGACCTGCTGGTTCAAGCCCGGTCGCGGGGTATGGCTTTGACTGATGTTCTCGAGGAGCTCGACCCCTCTCTAGGGGACTCGGCACTCGATGCCTTTGAGCGCCAATTAGCCCTGGCTGGAATCCGAGTCCAGGGAACCAACTCAGACATCATCGACCGTTTCTTCGCCTCGACCGAGACCTCGGTTCTCTTCCCGGAGTTTGTCTCACGGTCGATCCGTACTGGCATGACTGATTTCCGTAGCCTGGATGGCATTCTTGCTTCCCGTACGCGCATCGACAGTGACACCTACAAGACCTTGTTCATGGACGAGTCGGTGCTCACCGCGGCGGACCGCCGCCTGGCGCGTGTGGCCGAGGGGGGCGAGCTGCCCCGTATCGAGATCAAGTCCTCGGAACACTCAATCAAGATACATAAGTTCGGGCGCTACCTGGAGGTCACCTATGAGGCCCTGCGGCGCAAGACGGCTTCGGTGGTCTCGGTCTTCCTGAAGGCTATCGGCTACCAGATCCAGAAGGACAAGTTCGAGGAGGCGATTACGGTTCTGGTCAGCGGGGATGGGAACAGCAACACCGCGACGGTGCAGAACACCGCGGCGGATGGCACGCTGGCCTATGCCGACCTGGTCGAGTTCGCGCTGGCCTTCCAGCCATACGAGTTGAATGTGATTATCGCGCCCCCAGCGGTAGTCAAAACGATCCTGACGCTCGAGGAGTTCAAGGATCCAGCGACCGGTATGAATTTCCAGGCCAGTGGCGACCTGATTACCCCCTTTGGCGCGAAGCTGATCCCCAGCAACGCGGTGGGAGAGAACACCCTCATCGGATTGGACCGGCGCTTTGCTATCGAAGAGGTCTACGAGACCGGGCTGATGGTCGAAACCGACCGCTTGATCCGTCAACAGCTGGAGGGGACCGCGATCTCCGAGGTCGCGGGATTCGCCAAGATCATCAAAGCAGCCTCACGGGTCCTCGATATCGATTGGGCGTAATACGCCTGGCTTTTTTGTTAGCGATCTCACCCCTTCCCCAACCCTCCCCCACAAGGCGGGAGGGAGACCAAGGTGGCCCGAGGTCTCCCCTCGGGCCACCTGTACTTCTGAGAAGGAGGAATCATGGCCTTCACTAGTGAAGTGATGATCCGTACCCACACCGGCTGGCAGGACACTGACCTGGTTCCCAGCGCACTCATTACCCAGCGCATCGAGAATGCTCATGCCGCGCTGTTGCTGGAGATCGATGCAGCTTACCAGTCGTCCACGGATGCTCTGTTGGTTTTGGCGGAAACCGAGCTGGCTACTGCCTTTCTTTTACGCTCGCTGGCCACTGAGGCTGGCTTCGAGGATCGCGATCTACGCACCGCCAACCTGACACTTCGTGCCGGTTCGAGGGTAGAGAAACTGAGTGAACTGGCGGAGCTGGAGGAGACCTCAGCCTGGCGTCATGTCCGTCCCTTCCTGCGGCGGGGAACCACCCGCATCCCGCTACGCCTGGTAACCGGGAGGTAGATCCATGATCAGCATCGGAACCTTCGAATTTCCGGTGGCCACTACGACCGCCGATTCACACGTGGAATATGTCCTTGGGCGTGTGCGCCGTGTGATCAAGATCACTTCGGTTCTCTGTAAATACACGAGCCATCAGGCATTCCTGAATGCACTCGAAGGGCTCTCGTATGAGATCGAACGATTTGACCGGGGCGAGGTGGAGCTCTCACTCAAGTCCGGACGTTTCCTGAGTGGACGGCGGAAGAAACACAAGGTGGAGGTCGAAGAGGAGAAGGGCCTGGCGGTGGTTAGCCTGGAGGTGGCCGCCGATGACCGCTTCGAGCATGGCGTCCAGTGTTTTTATTCGGGAACGATTACCAGTAGCCCCCAAACCTTTGCCGTGGTCTCGAATGGAAACTGGAATGCCCTGCCCCAGATCCAATACAACCCCACGGCGGCAGTCACCTACCCGCACTTCAGCGATGGCATACGGCAGATGACGGTGTTCATCGAGATGGATGCCTCCGATACGTTGATTATCGACTCAACCAAACGAACTGCTGTCGTGAATGGGGTAAGCGTTCTGCATTCGATCCAGGGCGACTTCGTGGAGTTGTCCCCTGGAACCACCAGTTTCCTGTGTAGTGATGCGGGTAGTGTCCATACCGCCTCGCTGTACCTCTTCTGGAAAGACCGTTGGGTGTGATGCCTTGTTGCCTGAACAACCTCACCCCTAAATCCCCTCTCCCACATGGCGAGGGGACTTGCTTTCCCGGAAGAAGGGGGTTGGAGGATGAGGTTGGGTCTGAAATTAAAAACCACAAACGAAAGGAGCACTGGTTTCCATGACCGCTGTGATCCATATGCGTAGCATGCTCCTCCCCTCCACCGAAACCTCCCAGGCGGTGGATGACGAGGAGCATATGAATTTAATCAACCGGCTGGCACAAACCCCGCTGACACGCGGTCAAGTCCTCATCCGGAGTATGTATCTCTGTTCTTCGCAGATCTGTGAGTCGGATTGGAGCCGTTTCAGTGAACAAGCTCTCAGTCAGATTTGTGAGAAGGTGGTGGGGGAGTGTGTGCTTGCCGGGCATGACAAACGTTCATTACCAGTGGCGCGTTTCTTTAAGGCGGCGCTGGTGGAACGGCCCGAAGTCCCGGATGTGGACACGGGGCAACCGACGCTGTGGATCCGGGCCTGGTTCTATTGGCTGGCGGATACGCTGGGGGCACGGGACTTGGCGCTGAACATGGATGGAGGGATCTACCGCGAGGTTTCGATCTCCTGGACCTACCGGGGTGGACGTTGTTCCATCTGTGGGCACGCCCCACACACATGTGGGCATGTTCCCGGCCAGATTTATGACGGCCAGCGCTGTTACACCTGGATCGATGAGATCGCCGATGTCCTCGAAGGTTCCCTGGTGTACCGCGGGGCTGACCGTGAGACCGGTATCACCGGCGAGCATGAAGCCTCCTTCGAACCGGAAATCCCAGAACTTGATAGATTGCTGGCCTTTGAAACGGAGTTCCTCGCGCGGACCGCTCCGCCATATTTTGTAGACCAGGAGGAAAACTCGTGACCCGGATTGGCCGGTATAACGCATCCTATGAGGGAGTTACCGGAAGTCTCTTCGTATATGGCGAGGCTCCGGTGACCTCCTCCAAGCTGAACCGGTGGGATGGGAACATCGATGCCGGATTCTGGCTGGTGCACCGTGCCTTAAGAATGTTGGTGGGCACGGATGAGTCTCCCAAGGTGATCGGACCTGAAGGCAGCCTACCTCTCAAGGTTAGCGCACAGGCTACTCCGGACATGACGGTGCGGGTGACACCGGGGATTTTGGTGGGGCCGGCATACCTGGCTGGGCTCTCCACCGAGGAGAGTCTGCCCACCAGCGGGACCTTCACCGCGCCTACCTCGAATCCACGGATCGATACCATTGGAATTCAGGAAACAGGCGAATGGGTGATTGTAACCGGAACAGAAGCATCCAACCCAACAGCCCCCTCTCTACCGGAGGGCGCGGTAGCCTTGGCGGATGTCTTTCTCCGTGTGGGGAGTACCACGATCCTCAATGCGGATGATTCCTCGCAAGCCTATCTTATCGACCGCCGTCCATCTCAGGTCACCTGCCGGGCGCATCAACATGAAAGCGCCTCGAGTCTGGGAGATGTTGAAATTGAGGGCTCGCTGGATGCCCTCGGGCCGGTGGAGTTCGGTGATTCCACTCACACACTCACTGTGTTCCAGCCAGCCTGTGAGGGTGTCCCTGTCACCAACAGCTCCGGAGTTCCGGAGACGCTCTACAACGGTCAAGAGAATTACCTTTATCCACGTCAGACCGCGACGAGTGAGCATGTCTCCTTCTCATGCCCCCTCATCACTCCGGGGACACGGATCAAAGACATAAAACTCATACTACGGCTGGTGTCATCGGGAGAGTCTTTCAACCTCGCCATCTTGAGCCGTCCGAGCCTGTCACCAGAGAATTTCAACTCACTCATTGACTTCGCCGCCTCTGACTATTCAGACAGCGACTGCACCTCCATTGCCAGCAATTACTACAGCTACTCACAGACGCTCAATTACACCCTCGCGGCGAATTCCCACATCTGGGTGTGCATTCGCCTGAAAGCCGGTTCCTATGGGCCTGACTGCCGTTTGTTGGGCATCGAATGGACCTTCGAGGAGAGACAGTATTAGCAGTCGGTTGAAAAACTCGAAGTTGCGATGAAGCCGTGGAGCCACCTTCGCGGGAATGACGATTTCCAAGAGATTTCGTTTGTTCTGTCATTCCCGCGAAGGCGGGAATCCACGGTCACGCTCTTTTTCAACAGGCTGCTAGTCCTGACCCCCCCCACCTCCCTCTCCAACGGGGGGGGAGGGAGCCAGAAAGGAGAGGAGAAGAACCACACACCATGCGGCAGATGAAAACCAATATCCAAGGGAATGGTCTGTGGCGGACTGTGGCGGCCACTTTCGCTGGAATGCTGGTGACAGGTATCAGTGCCTGGCTGGTGTTTGCTCAGCAAGCGGTTACCCGCCAAGAGGTGATCCACATGATCGGGCGTGAAACCCCCTATCTGGAGGATCGCCGTTCCATTCAGGAGTCGCTTTCACGTAATGGCGAGGCGATTACCCGGATGGGAGGTGAGATCGAAAAACTACGCGGGCAACAATGCCGTTTGGAATCCAAGATCGATGCCCTCGCGGGGCAGCTCAGGGAGGTTTGTCATGGGCGCTAATCACCGGCTATCGGAGCACCTCACCTGGGAGGAGGTGCGTTGTAAATGTGCCGTCTGTGTTTCTCCGGAGAACTGCGATGGTGGGGTGTTGCGTTGCGAGGCCATCGAATTGTTCGAGCGTATCCGGCGGCGCTGCTGTGACCAGCTGGGGCATGACTGCCCACTGGTGGTGAGCAGCGCGGTCCGCTGCACGGCGCACAATCAGCGTGTGGGTGGTGCGGAGAACTCCCAGCATCTCGCTGGCAAAGCCATCGACCTACGCTGCCCCAAGGAGATTTCGCTACCGGAGTTCTGGAGCATCTGTGAGGAGGAAGCCGGTTTGGGAGGATTTGGCGCCTATCCATGGGGGAGCCATGTCGATACCGCATATACAGATCCCCCACGCCGGTGGGTTGGGTGATGAAGTGGTATGAGGCCCAGGATCAACTTGCCAAAGAACGAAGAATCACTCTCAAAGTGAGTATTCCCCTCCAGGCGCTGAAGCGCCTGTTCAGAAAACTTCTATCGATGATCAGGAGGAAAAGAAATGTCTCGTTGGAATAGCCGGAAACTCGCCGCTTTACTGGTAACACTCGTCACCAATCTACTCGTTTATGCCAAGGTCGACTCGGAGACCGCGCAGACCTTCGCCACCACCACCATGAACGCACTCACCCTGGGATACATCATTGTCCAAGGCTGGGTCGACGCGAAGGAGGCCGGGAATGGCAGTGACCGCTGAGAATCCGCTCTCCTTCTGGCAAAAGATAGTCCGTTTCCTGATTGATGTGATCGAGGTCACCGAGACTTTGGCTGATGGAGCGGGAGGTAAGGAGAAAAAGGCCCATGCTCTCGATCTCGTGGATAAGTGGTACCGCACAAGCGGGATCACGATCCCCTACCTGCCGGGCCCACTCGAACGGCTGGTGGTGCGGCGGATTGCCTCGGGCCTGATCGATGGCCTGGTGGATCTGCTCAATTCGCTTCCACAAGAGGGGGATGCCCTGTCGGATGAGGTTACTCAAACGGTGACATAGAAACCTTGCCGTGGATTCCCGCGAAAGCGGCTCCATGCCCTAGCTTTTTCAAGAACGGCCAAGAGAGATGACACTATGCCCAAACCCACTATCCAGATCTTGAACTCCGCGGGAGAGCTCACCTGGGAGACCCGTTCTCCAGCGCGGGTGGAGATCCTGGCGCGTTTTGGCGCCGAGGATTCCACCGCCAAGGTAGCCCTCCATTTGCGGGAGCGGTTGCCCAACACTGATATTGGTGACGGATTAAAGATCCTCTTGGATGGAACCGTTAAGTTCTCTGGAGTGGTGAGTGAGCTCCGGCGGGACTCCCTGGACTTTCCCTTGGTGATCCGTGGCATGCGCAGACCCAGGCGTATTTACCGGATGGAGGTACGGGGCCTCTTTGAGAACAAAACGCCCACCACCATCCTGAAGACTCTTCTCGATGAGACCACGGATCCGGTACCGGCTTACAGTGGACTGCCTGCCTCAACCAGGCGGATCGATTGTCTCGACTTTCAAGGCCTTTCGCTCTTCTATGCCGTAGATCTATTGGCCCGGTTGGCGGGGAACTGGTTGTGGTGGATTGATTGGGAGGGGATTCTACATTTCATCCCCTCCCAGAGCAGCTCCGAGCATGTCTGGTTCTATGATCAAGAGACCATGGGACTCCATCCCTGGTTGCAGGATAAATCCATCAAGAATGTCTTCCGCCTGCGCGGTGGGGTGTCCTCGGGCGGGGAGTTCGAGCGGTATTTCACAGAAGAGGATAGTGAGAGGCTATATGGGGTGGTCGAGGAGACTCTTTATGCCCGTCCGATTGTGACCGAGCAAGCTTATGAGTTCCTGCGTGAGGCTGTGCTGAAGCAGGCCCCCTGGCCAGCCTATTACCGCGCGGTGGATCGTTGGGATGCAAATCTCACCGCCAATTTCGGAGAACGTTTCCGTCTCCGTGGTAATCTCCCCGCCGGATTGGAATCCGGCAGGACTTATCGCATCGCGGCGGAGGAAATCACTTGGACCGAGGAAGAACTCAACATCCGCTACCACCTTGCGGAGGGTCTGGAGAGCGCCACCCGGTACACCCGTTACCTGGACCATGAGGCCAGCACCGGGCTCTATGTTGAAGCCCGGTTGGGAGCTTTCGCTCTGGATCTTTCCGCTCTCAACTCCGAGGCGCATCTCGATTCATGACCGAACTCGAAGGCCAGGTCTGCCGTTTGCTTTTCCAGGAGGGGATCTCCAGCACCGAGGCGGCGGAACGCCTGCGTCTCTCACCCGCTGAGGTGGTATCGATTGCGGTTAAGTCGAAGAGTAATGGAAATTCTACCTCCAAGCGGAAGCCTGTTCCCATTCCGGCGGAGGAACCTCTTGATGAGGGAGAACAGATCCGGCAACTGCGTCACCAGGTCCGTCAAGGGTTATTGAGCCGGACCCGTCCGGGAGCCATCGATGAGATTCCAGCGGCGGCCCTGGTGCGTCTCTGGCAGCTGGTCGAGGATCCCCGGCTCTTGAATACAACCACCGGAGAGGAGGATCCCTTCGCGGAGGTCATCCCTACTGAGATCCAGGAGGAGATCTTCAAACTGTTGGATCGACGTCATCCCGAATCGACACCCGCATCCTGATATGCCCCTTTCTTCTGCTCTGCTCCGTTCCTATTGCGAATCCCCCATCCGTTTTGCGGATATCCTGCTGGGGCTCCAGATGCCACGGGTACAGCGGGAGTGGACCCATCACTTTTCAGAACCGCGTTTCTTCCATGCCGCCCCACGTGACCATGGCAAGTCTACCCTGTATGCCTTTGTGCTGCCCCTGTGGGAAATGGTACGGTGTCCGGAGATACGTATTCTGATTGTCAGCAAGACCCTCGACCTCGCCAGCCGCTTCATTACCACCCTGCGCCAGGAGATCGAGACCAATCCCCGTATCCGTGCCGTGTATGGTGAGCTTCGTCCCCCCAAGCCACGCGCCTGGAACCGGTATTCTCTTTTCCTGGAACGTGAGAGGAATGTCCGGGAACCCACTGTATTGGCCATGCCCGTACTGGGATCCTGTGCTGGGCTGCGTGCGGATCTTATTATTGCGGATGACATCATCGACAGTGAAATCTGTTTCTTCCGCACACAGCGGGAGCGTGTACACCGCTGGTTTCTCTCGGAGCTGACCCCGGTCCTGGAGCCGTGGGGACGGATGCTGGTGGTGGGAACCCGCAAGCATCATGATGACCTCTATTCCCGGTTGATGAACAACCCCGCCTATAAACACCACATCGACCGGGCCATCCTGGATGAGGGTCGGCGGAGTGTGCTCATGCCTGAACGTTGGTCCTATGAGCGGTTGGTGGCTGACCGGGAGGAAATTGGCACAGTCCATTTCAACCGTGAGAAACAGAACCTGGTGATTGATGAGTCCACCGCGCTCTTCCACCGTGAATGGCTGGAGGGGTGTTTGGATGCCGGTCAGGTTCTGGGACAGGTTCCTGGTTCCAGGCTCCCCGTGGTGCAAGGTGTCGATTTGGCCTCGGTGAGTGACCCTTATCATGCCCTGGAGAAGGACACTGACTATAGCGCGGTGGTCACCTTGGCGATCGAGCCAGAGGGCAGGTTGCGTCTGGTGGATCTGTGGATGGAACGTGGTCTGACGCCCGAGGCGTTGCTCAACTCCCTGATCCAACTCGGCAACCGTTACCGGCCCCGTTTGATTGTGATCGAGGCCAACGCCTTTCAACACTGGGTGGAACAGGAGTTCCGGGACCGTTCGGATCTGCCAGTGGCGGGTCATACCACGGGCAGCCGGAATAAGGGTTCCTTCACAGAGGGAGTGCCCTCGCTGGCCGCCCTGTTCGAGCGTCATAAGGTGATCCTCCCGTCGGGAGATGAACGTAGCCGCCGGCTGGTGGGGCACTTGATTGACCAGTTCCATGGTCTCGGTTGGGAGAAACACGATGATTTGGCCATGGCCTTTTGGTTCGCGGTGATCGCGGCGCGGCGGGTCTTGGACCGTCCCACCAAGCCAGTTTTATCAGGGCCAGTGGTCAGGAGGTTCTAATATGTTCCCCATCTATCGATGCCCCTCCACCTTAATCAACCCCTCGTGCGAGGGAGGGCTGGGGGGGGAACGTCCAGCGGTCCGTGGTTGTGCTTGAGCGCGTCAAAGTACCTGCGCACCGCACTCCAGCTGACCGGTTGTCTTGGGGCTTTACCCGTAAGGATCAACCGGAGGCCATCACCAGTGGCCTTGCCCCAATTCTTGAGATCCCTCCAGCTGCGTGCATTGAGCAGGGGACGAAGAGTCTTGTAGACCACCAAGGGTGGCATGATGAGCAGCGGCATTCTTTGATAGAAGGTCAGAAACGAGTTGCGTGTGATGAAGAAGAGAACCTTCTCGCGTTGACCACCGGGAGAGCAATGGTGATACACACGCGCGGGTGGCCACAAAACCGGGGGAAATCCCCGCTCGTAAAGGTGCAGAGTCACCCAGAGGCCCTCCGCTTGACGGTTGAAGTGTTCCGGCCAAGGATCTGTTGGCATTACGTCCAGGGACAGCATGAAGGCTCCCTCACGTGGATGTGGACAGTGGCGGAGGGTCTGGTCTTTAGGCGGATCGGGATCAGACCAGGGATCGATCACCGTGGCCTGGACCGCGCCCACGCCGGGATGGTTCCGGAAGACACCCACCAGCTCCTCAATGCAATGGGGATCGAGGGTGATGTCATCATCGATGTAGAAAGCCAAGTTGCATTCCACCGCGCGTGTACCAATGTTGCGCCCATGACAGGCCCCGGTGTTCTCCCCTAAAGGGATCAGGACAACACCGGGGTGCAGACGATGAACCTCCGCCACCGTGTCATCAGCGCTGCCATTATCCACCACAATGATCTGGGAGAGGGGGTAGGTCTGGCTCTTGAGTGACTCGATCGCCTTAAGCAGATCGGTGCGCCGGTTCCAGGTGACAATGACGGTAGCGACGGAGAGGGTTCCCATGGCCCTCGATTGTTCTCTACCGGACCACCGCAGGCAAGACGACCATGGTCTTCCCCGCCTCGCCCAGCCGCTTCAACAGAATAAAAGCGGTCTCGTTGTGGAGTAGCCGTTGGTACCACTTCTCCCGTTGAAAGATGAGTTTGCCGGCGAAGAAGGTGGCACGGGGATACTGTTCGGTCACTTTCAGGCACAGCTTCACTGCCTCATCCACCGCGTCGGTTCCCACCCCATATTCGTAGGCGGCTGGAACCCCCAGACCCTTGGCTAGTTCGAGATACTTCTCGAGTGCTCCCTGTGTACGTTTAATTAAGGACTCGACCGCCCCCTCGCCCTTGAACTCGCCAGAGTCAATGACTCCCACCGAGATGAAGACCAGGTTCTGGAAGTGGTGGGGGAAGGCCTTGAAGGCGTTGAGGACCGTGTGAATCCCCAGTCCGCTGTAGCCACCCACCAAGATCACGGCGGTCGGGAGGTCAGGATTCAGCTTCCGGGCGGGTTTGGAGGAGGTGAAGGTGATGCCCTCGAGCTCCTTGTAAAGCTTACCGAGTTTGATCCCCACTGTGCGGTAATGGCCTCGTATCAGGAAACAGAGAGTCACCAGCGCTCCCGTGATGACCAGAGTGATCCAACCGCCCTCGTTGAACTTCTCCATCGAGGTGATCACTAGGATTATGGCGCACAGCAGAAAGGCCACCACGAAAATCGTAAAACGTCCACGCCACACCGGGCGCTCAGAGCGGGTCCGAAAGATGTTCTGGGCCATTCCGAAAGTGGAAAGTGAAAAAGTGAGGAACACATTGATGCTGTACATAACCACCAGACTGTGCACCTCGCCCCCGGTCCAATAGAGGGCGATGAAAGAAGCGCCCCCCATGAGCAGAATCCCATTCATGGTGGTCAGACGTTCGGAGAGTGAGGCGAAGTGGCGTGGGAACCAGGAGTCCACCGCCATGTTGGCCAATACGCGCGGCCCATCCAGGAAACCCGCCTGAGCCGCCACGATCAAAATCGCGCCCTCCGAAAGTAAGGTGGCGGTGATGAACCTTGTGCCGAATGAGCCACCCTCGGCCACCATTTGGGTGAGCACCGCATTGAGGGTCTTCCCCTCCACATGAGTCACATCCCAGAGGAGATAGCAGAGCAACAATCCCGAGGCGGTGAAAGCCAGCGAGGTGGCCATATATACCATGGTCCGCTTGCCTGTCTTCACGCGCGGCTCACGCATGATCGGCAGGCCATTCGAAACCGCCTCGATTCCGGTGTAAGTTCCACCTCCCAGCGAGAAGGCATGGGCGAACAGGAGCAACATGCCGCCCAGGCCGAGTGTCGAATAGCCAGTTTTGAATCCGGAACCAAGCTCGCCCAGCGTCTGCGGCAGGTCTGTCAGACGGAGACCGATCCCACCCGTGATGAGCAGAGCATGGGTCAGGAGAAAGAGCAGGAAGATCGGAGCCAGAACCATGACGGATTCTTTTACGCCACGGATATTGAGTGTGGTCAGTCCCACGATCAGAAACATCTCGATGGGCAGCTTCCATTCATGCCAGACCATGGGCAAAAGACTGAAGAGGGCATCGCCCGAGGCGGCGATGGAGACCGTGATGGTGAGGACATAATCCACCAGCAGCGCGCACCCGGAGATGACACCCGCCTTTTCACCGAGGGTCTTGGTGGCCACCACATATCCGCCACCACCATGCGGGAACTCATCGATAATGCGACTGTAAGCGGCGGAGATGATCAACACGGTCGCGGCCATGAGTATGGCCAAACCCACGGCCAGATAGGTGTGCTCACCCAATGTCCGGAAAGCTTCTTCGGGACCATAGGATGAGGAGGACAGACCATCCGCTCCCAGGCCCACCCAGGCCAACAGGGGGATCAAAGAGAGACGATGATGAATCGAGGGATCGGAGAGATCACGCGGTTTTCCGATTACCAAACGCCGGAGGGAGTCAAAAGAAGAATGAAAAGACGAACTCGAAGGGTCCACAGACCCCTCCGCTTTAGGCTTGATGCCCATGCGTGTTTCCTCCTGACAAATCCATGCCGAGGAGGCCACTCGCGGAATTCCCGAGGGTCTCCCCTTCGACGTCTACGAGGTTAGCTGACGGGCTCGGGCCGAAGAGGTTGCCCTACGCCTTGCGGCGATACGCCCCGGGAAATGGGTCCCCCGTTCCCGCTATGCGGGATTCGACGTTCTGACAAGGAGTAGGTTAGGACGATGTGGGGGGAATGCAAGGGCGAGGAGGGGGGATAGCAGGGCTTGGAGGAAGGGCTAGGCCACTTCGGACCGTGAAAGCCAATAGCAGGCGAGAGGCGCTGGTATCATGAGAACCTTGGTCTCCCCCATGTCTGGAAGCAGACCGGAATCGTCGAAATCACGGGTGATGACATAGGCTCGTGCGAGGTGGTGTTTTTCACAGAACAATCTCAATCCAGTCAGATCTCTGGCCTCTACACCACCTGATTGATACTTCACCTCGAAGGGAATCAGTTCACCCGCGATCTCCATGACTACATCCACCTCATGGCGGCCTCTTCCCTGCCAATAGGAGAAGCCGGTGCTCTGCTGGTAATAGCGGGTAAGCACATGCTTGAAAAAGGTGGTTTCCACGGCAGCCCCTAAGTGCACAGGATCGTCAAGCAGACTCCTCCCTTTCAGGAGAATGCTTCCCGCTAGAGTGGAATCGGCCAGGTAAACCTTATGCTTGCCACGCAAGACTTCTTTCCCATATCCGAAGGGAGGGAGCTTATAGATGAGGTGCGCCGATTGGAGGAAGTCGAGGTACCGCTTCACGGTCGGCTTCTGCAGGGACAGGCTCGAACACACCGAGGTCATATCGAGGATTCCACCATCGTGCAGACAGAGGTAGAGGAAGAGCTGTTCAATCTCATATACACGGCGGACACCGAAAAGACTGGTCATGTCACGCTTGAGAGCCTTGTCGATGATGTCTTCACGGAGCAGTTTCTGAGCGGTAACGATGTTGTTGATGAGCGCGGTCTGGGGGAACCCTCCTCTGAGCAAGTACTCGTGGAAAAGTGGTATGAGCGAACGGCTGTTCTCCGAGGTACGCTGGAATTCAAGAGGAGACCAGGAGAAGAGCTGGGCGAGGGAGGTCACCTCCGGTAATGTGGGGATACTGGCCTGAGTGATCTGCAGGAATTCCACGAAGGAGAGCGTAGGGAGTGTGAGCGTGGACCAACGTCCCACCCCTGACTCCAAGTGTTCAGTGGCAAGGGGTGTGGCTGATCCCGTAACCACGAATCTCCGCTGGGGCTCGAAATCCACCTGGTGCTTGAGCCAGACCTGCCAGCCCTCACAGTGTTGTATCTCATCCAGGAAGAGATATTCTGTTCTGCCCGAGTTGGTTTGAAACTCCCGCCACACCTTGAGCGTCTCGTCCAGACCCGCTGATTTCAAAAGAGGATGGTCAAAAGTGACATAAAGAATCCTATCGGGAGATACCCCTTCGTTTAGCAATGATTGGATCACTTGAAGAAGGAGAGTTGTTTTCCCGATCTGACGGGCACCGCTCAGGAGGATCGCGCGCCGGGCCGGAGGGGTACGAACCCAGCTCAGAACCTCAGAAAATGCCAAACGCTGGATTGGGGGTAGTCCGGCGGTCTGACCACCATCCCACCAGGGATTAAACCGTCTCAGGATTGGATAGAGATCACAAGATGAGACATTCATCTTCAGATATTCCTTATTCGAAACATTTAAGTATAGTATACTATCCTTAAATGACGTGAGTAAGGTTTTTTCAAAAATATTGCATCAGACAATTAATCCCTACCCTTCTACTCGTGAATATAAACCCATTTGCCAAAAGCTTCTGGCGATCCGCCATACAGGTAATCCGGGTAGTTCCCCTCGGGCTAGTAGATCAAGCGATCAAACTGAAGAGGAAGGCCCATACCAATCGCTAGTTCATAGGTCTTGAACGCAGTATCAGTTGTGGCGTGTTCATAGGAGAAGGTTGGATATCCAGCCATGTTGGTGTGTGGGATTTCCAGGATAAAGTCAGGTTGGAGTTCTTTGAGGTTATTGGGATACTCACCACGTGCCTGCTTGAATCGTTCAATCGCTTCAATCAGGGGTTGGGCACGTGCTGGCACCTGCGAGACAGCGATGCTTGTGTTCTCCCACCACCGTCTACCATCGACAGTCCGTATGAAAACAAGGGCCTCAACTGAGAGGATCATGGCAAGGAGAAGCTGCCACCGACGGAAGCGTTTTTTCGTCAGGGTGTAGGGAACAAAGAAAATGGCTGAAATAGCAATCAGACAATAGAGGATTGACAGGAAGAATCCGGCCATGAATCCCACTCGAAGTGACTCCTCTGATATGCTTCCGACTGGTCGACAAGGAAGCGATTCAAGATTCGCGAGGAGGATCGCATACCCGTATAAGGCCAGGGAGCCTATGACAAGGAGTGCGAAGAACCAGATCAGTCTCCGCCTGGACTTTTGTTGATTTCTGGCATTGTCTCCCAAGGCCATGGTCTCTACCATCAAGGGTCTCCTGTTGGAGGAAAACTGATCGAATTTATATAATCAAGATTCCATCATATATCCGAAAGGACACCGCTATGAAGTTCCACACGGAATACCTCTGGTTCAACACCCGCAAGCACCGGGACTATGTCAACATCACCGGTAAGGTTGAGGAGGCGGTGGCGAAAAGCGGGGTCAGCGAGGGGATGGTGCTGGTCTCCGCCATGCACATCACCGCGGGAGTGTATGTCAATGACGCCGAATCGGGGTTGATCCAGGATATCGATGATTGGCTGGAGAAGCTCGCTCCCACTGGGCCGGATTACCGTCACCACCGCACGGGCGAGACCAATGGGGACTCCCATCTCAAGAACCTGCTGGTTCACTCCCAGGTGATCCTGCCCATCACGGATGGAAAGCTCGATCTGGGGCCCTGGCAGCAGGTCTACTACGCCGAATTCGATGGCCAGCGCCGTAAACGCGCGGTCATCAAGGTGATGGGGGAGTGAAGGGATCAGACCGCCGCGCAAACATCGAACTCCGCGAGGAGTGGCTGTAGGCGTTCGAGCTCGGCCTGTGAAACTTGGTCGATGAACACGATCCCATTGAGATGATCGATCTCATGTTGAAAGGCCCGAGCATAGAGACCTGAGGCGGAGATCTCCACTGGCTTGCCATCGATACCGAGACCCTTGACGCGGACCTTGGTGGGACGCATGACATCGCCCTCTACGCCCGGGATGGAGAGACAGCCTTCCTTCACCTTGGAGAGTTCATTCCCACTCCACACGATCTCGGGATTGATGAGCGCGGCTTTCTCTCCCGGTTCGCGTGTGTCGATGACAATAATCCGCTGCGAGAGCCCGACCTGTGGTGCGGCCAGTCCGATACCATTCGCGTCATTCATAATCTCCCACATGGCCTCTACCGTTTCGCGTGTGGCCGGGGTGACTTTCTCGATGCGGCGCGCCTTCCTGCGCAAAACAGGATCGCCCAGGAAGCGTAATCTCAATTTCTTCATCGTTTCTCTTCTCTACGGGGACTTGTGTTCCGTCATTCCCCATGAAAGTGGGAATCCACGGTGTCGTCACACCCCCTTTTTACCAACAGGCTGTTGGAGTGTATTCCCTTGGAATCGTTGATTTATTTTATGTCCAGATCATCAGTAACAGCAAGGCCGCCGCCGAGGTTACGATCAGGAACAGGTACCAATACTTCTTCCTGGGGCTCAGGGTCCCCATACCCTCCGTAGGGTCGTGGTAGAAATGGCCCGGTTGCAGGAGGTTTTCCAGCCGTAGGTGTTCATAGCGAAGACCCGACTCTTGCTCACGGATTTCCAGGTACCTCTCCCGGAGATCTCCCAGCTCCTCCTCCTGGAGGGCATGGTGAACCAGCTTCTGCCTTTTCCTGAAGAGCTCCTCCTCCTGAAGGGTGACATTCTCTAATTGTTCACGCAGATTCCCAGACACCTTTCCCCTCGCTACCCCTTTTACCATCACCGTAGGCACGTTTCCCTTCTCACGCCTGTGTGTACCACAGAGGAACGAGAAAGAATTCTCGTGTCAGTGTGGTAGGCACGTTTTCTAAAGGGAAGGGGTTG
>CAYRBI010000098.1:0-22674 GCA_964422415.1 uncultured bacterium
CGTTCCCCACCCACCGCTGTTACGCCAGATCTCGCGTTCGACACGGGGACCATCAGCAACACCCGCTGCCTTCTGAAAACGAATAAGGAGCTCCCCATCCTGAGTACATTCCTTGGGGATCGAAAAGGTGAAAAAATCGCTCATCTGCTCCGGAAGTTCGAGGTTTCCAGCGAGGGTGATGCCGTCCGCATAAAGATCTTCCGATTTCTGGTTCATGCGGCCCGCATATCGTTCCTGGTACCAGGGCCGCACCAAAGTAAAGCACACACGGTAGGACGCTTGAGGATCCAATCCTGTGTAGTGGAAGGTTACCCCTTGCTCCTCATCCTGGGTGAAGGACATGGAGCGCTGGCTGGGACGGTTGGCCTCGGAGAGCATCCTGCGGACATAGGGTTGTCCGTGATCATAGGGATATCCCTTGACCAGATTGGGGGCGGGGTTGGCGGTTCCGCAGTTGTCGTAGTAGCCCCCTTCACCCGCATCCTCATAATGGATGATCCGCCACAACAATTCGCGTTTCAGGTCTCCTCCCGCTGCACGGGCGCGTTCAAGCTGCCGTTTGACCCACCCCAGCCCGATGAAGTCATGCTCGAGGCTGTAGATTCCCTCGCTACGCACTCCGAAAAGGGCGTTACTCTCCTCGCCAAGTTGTATCGCCTCCGTACGCAACTGTTGCATTTCTTCTGTCTCTGAAAGGTCATCCAGCCAGGGAAGCGCATCCTCGATAGAGGAACTCAGGTCATCCTTCTGGAAGCCCTCCTCGATACGTTGCTCGATGCGTGAACAGAGCCCGGTTTGCTGTTGGACTCGCAGCTTCACATACTTGTCGACCGCCCCTTTCTGCATGAACTCGCGCCACAACCAGTTCATCGCCAACAAGGGCGGGGGTATGCGCTGGCCAGCCTCCTTCACCAGTTCATAGTACCGGTCGATTGACTCCTTTTCCGTGATGGGTGTGTCCGGGTCCTCCTCCAGATACTCCTCCATCAGGAAGATGGCCTGGGACATGAGCTCCGCTGCCTCCTTCCCGAACCAGGTCTGGCAGTATTCCTTGACCACCTCCTCCACTGAGGTCTGTGGCGCCCACAAGAGCCGCTGCCACATCCACTGGTTGAAATGATCGTGGCTCCCACTCGAATGGGTCATATCGCCCACTCCATAGCGCAGAAGCTGGTTGAAAACCCAATGGTAGTAGCGCGGCCAGGCATAGAAGGTGAGACGGTCATACACCATGGTGAGAGCCTGATCGGGACGGCGTTCATAGATGAAGTGATTCCAATGGGGCGGCTGGTTGCCATCCCGGTCCGCACGCGGATACATCTGGATATATCCATGCTGGGAATAACGCCAGTGAGTGATTTCGTTGTAAAACAGAAGCACCTGCTGGGGCGGCAGTTGGTGCAGAATTTCCTGGCAGTACCGTCCGAAAGGACCAAAGCCGGGGTATTGGAACAGGTCCATGCGGTGGGTCTGACGGTGGCCTGGCTGCCAGCTCATGGCATCCGAACCAGGCCCATAGCAGAATCCCCACAACCACTCGCGCGGTTTTTCATGAAGGTACTCAAATATCGCCTGGTCATCCTCGTTATCGAATTTCTGATTGGTGATAAAGACTTTGGCTTCTGGAAGGTACTTGTGGACAATGGACGCCATCTCCTCGGCCAGATAGATGAAGGTCTTCCCATAGGGATCACACCGGTCGCATTCACAGCCACCTCCATCTCCACCATAGAACCTGATGAAGTCATAGCGTGGCGCCTCGCTGAAGTAACGGTCACACCCCTCCAGCAACGCCGCGCGCGCCGCTGGCACCGAGGGACACAGATACCCCTCACGGCCAATCGATTCCTTCGCTTGCCACTCTGGAGGTCCGCTCCCGGTGTTGGGGCCAAATCCGCCTTGCGCCATCAGGCCATAGGACTTGATGAAGTCAAACATTTGACCGGGCTCCGTGGAGAACACGTTCGCCCCCGCCAGGGCATAATCCAGAATCACTCGCTCAGTTTCCGCCTCCGTCCACTCCCGCACTTGAGCGAGGTTCTTGGCCACTCCACTCTGGCCAACTTGCGTACCACGGACCATGAAAGCCGGTGCAGTCCGTTTCTCCGTAGAGAGGGAAAGGGTGAAGCCAGCCTGTGTAAATTCGATATGGCGCAGAATCTCTCCCACCGCATACAAGACTCCACGTTCATCCACTCCCGCCGCCAACAGCCGTGGATTGGATCCCTTGGATAGAACCTTTAGGAGATAACCCTCTGGGCCAGGATCTTGAATGGAAAGCGGATTAGTCCGGTTGGCCGTGATCTCCCGCGAAATGCTGTCATGGTTGCTGGAGATGCCCAGTAGGATAACCAACTCCTGAGTGGCCCCTGGCGTGGATCCAGGTTCCACCTCGATCCGGACCGGGAGTCTGGTGGGTTCGGAGAGACGTGCCTTGAGCAGTTCCGCCACCCGCCGTTCGATCACTGTGGCCCGGCCGCCAGTTTGAATCACCACACTGGTGGACTCGATGCTTTCTACAGGTGGTGTCAAAGAAAGGAGCATGGGGACAAGAAGGAGTAACATACCGGTGGCCTCCGGGGTGAGGGTGGAATCACATCGTAGTGGATTCCCACTTTCGCGGGAATGACAGAATAAGCAAAATCTCTTGGAAATCGTCATTCCCATGAAGGCGGGAATCCACAGTGTCAACAGAACTACGAAATTTTCAACGGACTGCCAGAATGAACCTGCTGGTCTTCGCCGCATACGGCTGTTACGCTCTTTCTATCAATGTTGCCATGAATACACCACGAAGACCAAAGAAGTAGTGGCAGGCACGCAGAAGCCTGAGAGGAGATCACCATGCGAGGATTCCTGTTGGGAGGCTGTACCGCGATCTGTCTCGCGGCAAGTGCATTGGCGATGGGAGAGGGAGATCAGATGACGATGCCCAATACAAACGCGGAAGAACCCTTGTATATCTACGAGCAAACCACCAAGGGCAATGAAGAGGCCTATGATGAAGCCATGGTGGTGGCCTGCCTGCAGGGAATCATCAACCGCGATGCCCCCCGTCTGTATGTGCTCTCCTCCTCCAACCCCAAACCCAGCTACTGGCTGGAAAAGATGTCCGCCACGGGACAATGGCTGGCCAACCGGAAACGTGTCCCCGTCGCTGATCTCGATGCCGTGGCCGCTCTCGCGGGTGACAAGATGAAGGGCGCGGTCATCTGGGATCCAGATGTCCCCGCCTCGATCAATGTCGCCACTACGATTGCGGGAGTGAAGGATGGAGTGGTCCTGAGCCCCAAGATGGCCTTTCGCTACCTCAAGAAATGGAATCTCCCGGTCATTGAAGATCTACGTGGACGCTTCACTGGAAAGGAAACGGGCAGCAAGAAGAATGACGCTTACCGTTGGGCCATCCGCGAGTACCTTACCAAGGGATCATGCTCCTCGCACCTCCTCTGTCTGTATGAGGACTCCGCCCAGGTGAGGGATTCAGGCGGAATAGGGTATGTGGACACACGGGACTGGGCGGTGAAGAACCGCTCGTTTGTGTTCGATCTCTCTCCTTGGGGAGATGAAACCCCAAAGGATGACTCAGAGCAGACCATGGGCACCGATCTCGAGACCTACAAGATGATCCTCCAGCAAACCCTCAATCAGTCAGCTGGAAAGCACATGACCGAAATCGCTGGTTTCTTCTCCTTCTGGAAATATAGCAACATCCCCGGCTTCGCCAGCAAACATGAACCAGTACCCACCGAGTGGGAATCGGTCTATGTCATGTCGCCTTATAACTGCTACCAGAACACCGTGGCAAGTGATTGTTTCAACCAATCCTTCCACTCCCAGGCCCCCTTCACAAAATTGACACAACACCGTCCCAAACCGATGGAGACAGTTGAGCGGAAGGCCTATATCTGCATCCTCATGGCGGATTACGACTCAGCAACGCCACTCTATGATTTCCTACCCAAACTCTGGGATGACCCCAAACGTGGACAACTCCCCCTCGCCTGGGGCATCAATCCCAATCTCATCGAAACCTATCCGGATGTCATCAGCTATCTCTATGCCACGGCCACGGAGAATGACTACTTCACCAGCGACGCCAGCGCGGCGGGGTACTTCAATCCCAACCGGATCAAACCCGAGTATTTGCCCCTCTTCACAGGGCACAACAAGCACTTCTTCGAGCAGACCGGTATGACCATCGCCCCCATGGTTCTCGATTGGGACCAACCCACTCAGGCGGTCAAGGATGCCTTCGCCCAGTTCTCACCGGATGGCTACGCCACGATTGTAATGGATCTACATCAAACCGGAGGGGTGACTCCCAAGCCCCATGTATGGATGGGAATGCCGGTCACCGAGCTGATCAACGACACCTGCAACTTCTCCAGCGCCAAGCAGACCGCCGACGCAATGTTCAGCGCCATCAATCAACGCGGCAACACCCAACCGGGCTTCTATTTCTTCCGGATCGTCTGGACTCCGCCTACCGCGGTCATCGAGTCACTGGATGTATTGCGTGCCGGGCATCCGGACCTGAATTTTCAGGTGGTCGATCCCTACAACTTCTTCGCATTGTTCAAGAAAAACCAGGAGGCGGGCGGGAAATAAAGGATCATTTCAACTGGCCCCGGAGTTGAACTCTGGGGCCAGAGTTTTCGCGGGAATCCACGAAGCCAAATCATCGCTGGAACGGGAATGGATTCCCCTTCCAGCATTAGCAAACACACGCTGAAGCGTGAACAACATACCACGATACAAGTTAGGTCCTAACTCGAGCTCACCAGATCGGTCAGTTCCTCGATGCTCGTGTCTTCTTTGCGGACCTCTCTAATAATTCTTCCCTTGCTGAGAATCACGAACCTCTCGGCGGTGTGATAGCCATGATACATGTTGTGCGTGACCAGAACGCTGGAGACACCCTCCTTTTTCAGGTCACGGATATATTGCAGAGTTTTCTCGGTCTCCCGCACCGAGAGAGCACTCGTGGGCTCATCCAAGAGCAGGATCGTATTTTTGAAATGCACCGCGCGGGCTAGAGCGACCGCTTGTTTCTGGCCTCCGGATAAGCCCCCCACATATTGATCGGTGGAGCGGATCCCGGAGATTCCAACCGTGTGCTCCAGTACCTCCATCGCTTTATTCTTCATGTAATTCATACGCAGGAAACCGAGACAATTGGTCTCCTCGCGCCCCAGGAAGATATTCCGCATGATGTCCATCTGATCGATTAAGGCGATGTCCTGGTAGATGGTCTCGATCCCCAGCCGGTAAGAGTCCCGCCGTGACCGGACACGGGCCGGTTTCCCCTCCGCGAGGAAGACTCCCTCGGTTGGTTGGACGATGCCGGAAAGGATCTTCACAAGAGTCGACTTCCCTGCCCCGTTATCACCCAGCAACCCGATGACTTCACCTGGGTTGATTTGAAAAGTCACTTGGTCCAATGCGACCACCGCGCCATATCGCTTGGTGACTCCACGCAATTCAACCAGGGGTGTGACAGAGGTAGATGGAGACAGGTTGGTCATGATCCGCTCCGGTCACGATTGGAAAGATTGTTGAGAATCGCGGCGGCCACGATGAGGAGCCCAATGAAGAGCTCCAGTGAATCCCCCGGCGCACGCAGGAGGATCAACACATTATCAATCGTATGCAACAAGGCCGCTCCCAAGAGGATCCCCAGGATAGTCCCGCTCCCGCCATTCAAGGACAGGCCGCCGATCACACACGCCGCAATGGCCTGCAGCTCCATGCCGCGTCCTTGCACCGGCGAAACTGAATGGACCCGGACCGTGCTGAGCAGCCCCGCCAAGGCCGATAACACGCCCACAATCACAAAACACAGCACCTTCACTTGTCTCGGATTCACTCCGATCGCCACCGCCGAGGCCGCGTTTCCCCCCACGGCAAAGACATGGTTGCCAAATTTGTGCCGTTCCAACAACAGATACCCACTGATGGCAATGAGGATTAACCAGACGAACTGAATCTGCATCAGGCCAAACGACCCCGCAAACACTGACTCGAAGCCCGCTGTGGGACGGAAAGGCTGAGTGATCCCCTGTGAGCAGATCAGGATGATGCCACGCCAGAACATCATGGTGCCAAGTGTGGCGATAAAAGATGGGATCCGTGCTTTCACTGTTATCAGCCCATTCGAGAGGCCAATCAGAGCGCCCACCACGATCGCTAACAGCGCCGCAAGAGGAGCGGGAAGGAGTTGGTGGTTGAACACCCAGGCCATCAGAAACGAAGTGAACGCGAAGGTGGAACCTACCGAGAGATCAAACTCCCCCGCGATCATCAGAATGCCCACCCCGATGGACAGGATCCCCAGGACAGGAATCGTCTTGAGCAGAGTCTCCAGGTTCCCCCCGGCCAGGTAACGGAAATGCACGGGAAACAGGAGCGCGGCAATGATACAGACCGCTTGGACGGCCAGAAAAACAAACAAGATACCCGACGCCTTGTGGCGGATGATCCGGTGTAGAAAGGAGTTTTCGTTCGACACTACCGTACCCTATCCGCGAGTTCGATCACGGGACCCACATTCGTCTTGTCGATAATCCCGCCGCTCGTGTTGATATCACAGGGTATCATTCCATACCGGCGGGTGTAAAAGAGCTGCATGATCGTGAAAGATCCCTGATAAAAGGGTTGCTGGTCAACTGTCGCCAGGGTGCGCCCATCACGGATGTTCTCGCCGATCTGTTTGGTGATATCGAAACCAGCGTTGGGGATCTTCAAGCCAGCATCCTGAATGGCTTGCGGTGTCATTTCCATCGGCATTCCACCCAAGGCCAAGACCCCATCGATATCCTGGTGGCCGAGAAGATACTGGGTGATCCGGTTGAGGTTCTCCTCCAGGGAGACATGCCCACTGTTGAGTATCTCGGATTCGACCCCGGACGCATCGAAGACCTTCTTGGCGCCCTCATACCGCCCCACCGCATAAGCCGCATCGGGATGCTCCACCGGGCAGACCACCTTATCGCCCGCCTTGAGACCTCCATCCTGCACCAGCCGACGGGCGATCATCTCACCCGCGATACGAAGGTCCTGGCCGATGTAGGCCATACGGGCATTTCCCGCCGCTCCCTGGGAATCATCCGTGTTCAGGCAGATGACCGGGATGCCTTTATCCCGCGCCTTCTTGACCACCTCGTCATAGGCATCGTCATAATTGAGCGCCACCCCGATCCCATCCACCTGGTTGGCGATGGCGGTCTCAATGATGTCATTCTGCCGGACGGGATCGTTGTTGGCATATTGGGCATCGACTTCGCATCCCAACAAACCAGCCATTTCTTGCGCCCCATAAATGACCTTCGACCAGAAAGGATTCCCAGCGGAGCTATACAGAACCACGGTGAACTTATACGAGGGTTTATCAGCCCCACCTGAAGGAGAATTCGAAGGCTGGTCACAAGACACCAATAAAAATGAAACGCCCACGGCCATGAGGACGCGCGCGGCTTGCCACTGCTTGAGAAACCCCATCTTACTCCCTCCATAACCACAGGCTTGGCACACACAGACCAAGCATCACGCCAGAATGAGAATCACTATCCGTCCCATCGACAAATCATGACCTTCCCGGGTAATGCCATCAACCCCACGCAGTTCATTTTTACTTTACTTCCGATAACCGCATGTAGTCCGGGCGGTCAGCCGCTGTCTTGTGACGGAAGTCCTTGAGGATCTGGCCCTTGTGGAGGAGAAACACACCGGGTAGCTGGAAGGCATCTCCCTGGATTTTGCCCATACCATGGCCCTCGATGATTGCCGCGAGAAAACCACGCAACCATAATTTGGGACCCAGCACCTCCATGATCTTGCCACGCTGGAGCCCAAAAGCCCTGTACAGGTCCCGTTCTGGGTCGCTGATACGGGGAGTGTCAGCGAGACCATACTTGTCCAAGACCACATCGGCCTCCTGGTCACTGGACATATGCACGAAGACCGGTTGAATGCCACGTGCGGCGAGAGACTCCCGCTTCCCGGCCACATCCGAGAGAGTCTCACGGCAGAAGGTACATCCCAGGTGGCGCAGAAAGACCAGTAACACTGGCGAGTCCATCGAATGATCCTCCAGACTCTTGCCCTTGTTGGTAATGGCCTCTTTCAAGATCGCGGGATCGGGCGGAGGCAACAAGTCGATCGACCAGTCCGGGTGAGAGGATGCCTGTGTCATGGGTTCATTCTCCAGATTTCAAAATTAAGAGCCATCGCATAGCTTACCCAGATCAGATACAGAACAAAGAAGGTACACGCCATGCGAGAAAGACGAAAAAAACGATAGGTGGTACCCAGAATGGCCAGCCAGAGGAGTACTATGTCCACCATAGCCAAACCAGGATTCCGTAAGGCGAAGAAACAACCGGACCAGAGGCCATTGAGGATCAGCTGCACGAGGTAAAACCCAAAGGTCAGGTAATCGATCCCAGGCCCTGACTTTTTCCAGGCCATCCAGCCCGCAACGGCTATCAGGATATACAGTACCGTCCAAACCAGAGTGAAGGAGGAACTGGGAGGTGTCCAAGAGGGTTTAGCCAAGGCGACATACCACCCAGGAACCGAGGGTACCGTCCAGAATGCACCAATGGACGCGGTGATGAACACAAGAATCAGAAAGGTACACAGACGACTGACATCTTCCAGAAATCTCTGGGCAGTCACATTCTCGCTCCCACCTCTCAGTATACCTTATACCCCTACCTTGGGGCAGATATCCTCCAAAGGACAAGCGGTACAAAGAGGTTTACGGGCATTACAGACCCGCCGGCCATGCTCGATCATCTGGTGGCAGAAATCCACCTGGACCGTGTCTGGGATGAGAACAGCCAACTCCATCTCGATCTTCTCAGGATCTTTCCGATGAGTCAGACCAAGACGGTTTGAAAGACGCAAGACATGGGTATCAACCACAATCCCAGGCACCCCAAAGCAATTCCCCAGGATCACATTGGCGGTCTTTCTTCCCACTCCCGCTAGAGTGACCAACTCCTCCATGGTCCGGGGCACCTCGCCCTGGAACTGGTCCACGATGGATTGGCAACAAGTTTGGATATTCCTGGCTTTGTTACGGAAGAAGCCAGTGCTCCGGATGGCCTCCTCAATACTATCAATATCCGCCACGGCAAAAGCCTTGGGATTGGGGAACTGTTTGAATAGACCCGGAGTCACCTCATTGACCCGCGCATCAGTGCATTGGGCGCTCAGGATGGTGGCAATCAGTAACTGGAAGGGATTGGCATGTTGCAGGGCGCAATGCGCTTGGGGATAAGCCAACCGAAGACGGCGGACAATCTCCTGAGCCGTTGTATGGATCTGCTTTGCAGGGGATTTCACCGGTTTCATCGAGACTAGATTTCTCGCCCTATCCCAGGATTTCCAGGACACCATCGAGCTCACGTTTCATGAGGGAGATCTCCCGCTGAAGACCCTCGGGAGTGGTTTCCACCTCGGGTTGACCCGCACCGGTGGTGAGCTTCTTTTCCGCCCCCTCCAGGGTGTAACCCTGCGTGTATAGAAGGTCGATAATCTGGAACAGAACCTCGAGGTCGGTGCGTGAATATTTGCGCTGGTTGCCACCAACCCGTTTGGGCCGCAGCTTAGTGAACTTGGTCTCCCAATAGCGGAGTACATGCGGTTCCACCCCGGTGTATTCGCTCACCTCGCTGATGGAGTAATAGATCTTATCGGGTATATCTCCGCGCATTCTGACCATGAAAGTCCTTCCTCCTTAATACAACCAACCTCCTACCCCCCCACCCAACCCGTTCTCCACATAGAGTACACAAACCCATGCCTCTGGTCCAATCCTGACGCACAAGATATATGGCTTCACCCGCTCAAAAGGATTAGCTTCACACTACTATGACTCCATCCACCAACCCCTACCTCAGCATTGTCATCCCCGCCTTCAACGAGGAGAACAACATCCTCAAACTGGCTGACCGGCTGATCGAAACCCTCGAGGCCACCGGACATTCCTATGAGATCCTCTTCATCGATGATGGTAGTACCGATGACACTTTCGAGATCATCCGCCAACTGGCATCCACGAGTAATGCGATCCAAGGGATCCGGTTCCGCCGCAATTTTGGCAAGTCCAACGCACTTGCCACTGGATTCGAAGCTGCCCGGGGCGAGGTTGTCATCACCCTTGATGCTGACAACCAGGATGACCCACACGAAATCCCACGTTTCCTGGCCAAATTGGATGAAGGGTATGATCTGGTCTCGGGCTGGAAGAAGATTCGTCACGATCCAAAGACCAGGGTACGCGCCTCTCACTTGTTCAATGCCACCATCCGCTGGCTCACCAAGGTCCCGCTCCACGACTTTAACTGTGGCTTTAAAGCATATCGTACGGAAGTGGTGAAGGAGGTTCCCATGTATGGAGAATGGCACCGCTTCATCCCAGTCCTGGCCGCTGATTTGGGATTCAAAGTAACCGAAGTGGATGTCCACCATCAGCCACGCACCCATGGCCGGTCCCGTTATGGATGGGAACGGTATTTCCGGGGATTCTCGGACTGCCTTACCATTCTCGCTCTCTCGCGTTATGCGGAAAGGCCTGGTCATTTTTTTTATGGAGCTGGTTTCACACTAGCGGGCATTGGCCTTCTTGCGTTGATCCTCATACTGATGACTTTTCCTGTGGGAGGGGCTGTGGGACTGCTGATCTGGTTCATGGTGGGACTGATCCCACTGGGTGTAGTCGTCCTCATGGGCGGTCTGTTGGCTGAGATGCTGGTCGCACGGGTAGGATCAAGGCGGTACCGGAAGGGAATCCGGGAACGGGTGGGAGAATAGGAGACCATCACATGGCTCAAAACTGGTACCAGATCTATCTCCATTTTGTATGGGCTACCATCCGGCATGAACCCCTTCTTACCGAGGAGCTCCGCAAGAAACTTTATCCCTATATCGAAAGTAAGTGCCGCGAAATCCAATGCAACCTTTTAGCAATCGGAAGGACCTCAAACCATGTCCATATTCTCCTTCAAATTTCGCCACTCCTCGCTCCAACCCAAATCATCCAGACCTTAAAGGGAAGCGCCACTCATCACATCCATTTCCAATTACAAACCGGGGTCCCTTTCAAATGGCAGTCTGGGTATGGGATCTCGAGTGTCAGCAAAAAACATGTTCCCGCGATGCAAACCTATATTCTCAATCAGGAAATCCGCCACCGGGAGGGTAAAACCTCACCCTTCCTCGAAGCCCTGAATGACTCGATTCTCATATCCGGGGAGGCTCCTGAAGAACAATCCACATGAGAAATCCATCTTGCCGTGGCGATAATTCTTGGAGCCCCCTTTCCGGAGTGTGAGCCCCCCACAAGAAGCCAGCTGTTCCTCACGAAAAATACTTTGTCAGGTCGATCACCACAGAGCTATTCGAATTCGCAATAGGGAGTGATGAGGGACTGCCCTGTGTCATGTATTTCGCAAATAACTCATTCCCCATATTTTCCTGGATCGTGGAGGTGGTTGTATTAGCAGAGTTGGAGGACATAGTGGATGCATTAGAGGACGAATTAGCTACATCGGGGATTCGGGACCTCAATTCACCGGAAGAACTGGTCGCGGTCTTGAGGGAACTTGAAGAGAGAGACGAAGACATTTGTGCAGAAGCATGAGCGAGAGAAGGCATGGTCTTCATAGGAGAAATCTTCAACTGGGACAGACCAGAAAAAGCTATACTATTATAGTAATTGTTTACTGAGATGCCGGTTGTTGACATGTACCAAACCTCCATAACCATACTTACATAATGGACCGATGACGATCCAATCCTTCCAAACCGAACCTTTCCATCAACTGACTAACTTTGAGATGTCAATCTGGGACGAACCTGTTGAATTCAAGAACTGGAGTGTAGAGGACCCACCCTGTGTGAAATATTGGGAAAGGACAGCGCCCATCGCTGAACTAAATCCTGCGGATTCGGAGGATGTACTTCCAGAGGACTGGGTACTCACCAAACCGGACGAGGAGAACAAGGATGGGGGTGTGGAGTTGGCAGCGGAAAGAGCTTGAGAGGCGAGATTGGTCTGTGGTCTCAACGATTGGAGTTTTGAATTCCATGAAGTCGCATCAGGAAGGTTTTCGTACTTCGAAACCATCGCAACATAACCTGCAATCCTTGGCGTTAGACAATTTGAAATCATCATCCACCCTCCTTTCAATCGTAACAGATAGTAGCGCCACTGATCTATTATGTCAATGGATAGTCACAGAATATTTCACATTGTTCATAACCTGTGTATCGATAAGGGGTTAATGTCAAAATCGTATTTTATGAGACAATCTCCCCCAACCCGAGGGACAGTTCTCATCCGGATTCCAGGTGACGGATTGGAAATCTTGTGAAAAGTGAACGGGAAAGGCCGACAGAGAATGAAAACCGGAAAAACCAGGGGAAGAGGCTATTCGCCCCGTCTACGTCCCAGGTTCACCACCTCGGCAAGCATTTCATCCTCAGTGTGGATCACACCCACCTGGAATTGGACAAAACGCTTAGCGAGTAACAGGTCTGTTATGCTTTCTTCGAGGGAAACATCCGATTCGTTGAGACTGGCTAAGACATCACTGCTAGTGGGAGAGGTTCCAGTAGTACTACTCGAGACGGTGGAGTTCATGGCCGAAGCGGACGCGCTCGAAACCTTCGTGGATGCGGTCTCAAAATAATCCAAGGACGAGTGGAGGCCAGACAGGCCGATTGAAGAGATGGAGTTTATCATCGGTCATTACTCCTACAGCTATCACATGCAGTTTAACACGACAGATCATAGATATCAATCATAAACTGCATACTACTTTAAAGAAGGTTTTCCCAGCCATTCTCTCCAATCTGTTGAACCACATCACGCATCCGGTCAAGACCCGCTTCGGTGGTTACTAATAAGCGCTCCCCATCCCGGACAATGATAAGGTCCTCCACTCCAAGGGTCACCACAATACCATCTGGGCTCTCACTCCCCGCTACCACCGTGCGGGCGGTATCGATGGCCAAGTGACGGATGAGGGACAGATTGCCCTCCTGATCGAGCTCTTCACTTCGCAGCCTCCGTAAAACCGCCCAGGAACCCACATCATCCCATGGAATCCGGCAGGGGACTGCACGGATATTGGCGGCCTTTTCCATGATGGCGTAGTCGATCGACTGGCACCATTCCGGAGGAAGGTTCAGAAAGAACTCTTTCAGAGTATCTTCGGAGCCAGGATCCTCGCTTGCGGCCGCACACCGTGCCGCCGTTAATAGACCGGGGAGACTGCGCTCAAACTCCGCCAGAATCGTCCCCACCCGCCAGATGAAGTTCCCCATGTTCCACAGGTGATAGCCGCCGGCCAAATACTTGACTGCGGTCTCATGGGGTGGTTTTTCGCGAAAAGCAACCAATTTGGCTGTCTCTCCATTACAAATCTCGGTGATTTTACGGTCACATTCAAGATAGCCATAGCCAGTCTCTGGGCGGTTAGGAAGGATTCCAAGGGTCACTAGCGAACCAGATTGAGAAGCGGTTTCTATAGCCACCCGCAATGAGGCTTGAAAGCCAGCTTCATCTCCCAGGTAGTGGTCGGCGGAAAGGATCACCATTACTGCATCCGGTCCATAACGGCGTTCACACACCGCTGATGCAAAGGCCAAACAAGGCGCCGTGTTACAACTCTTGGGCTCCCCAAAAAGGTTGGCCTCCAACAAGCCAGGCAGTTCCCGCATGGCACATTCGCACAGATGAGCATTGGTCAGAAGTAATATCCCCGAAGGATCTGACACCTGGATGAGACGGTCCCAGGTCATCCGTACGAGAGAATGCTCTCCCAATAAGGGCAGAAATTGTTTAGGACGTTCTTTCCGGCTCCAGGGCCAGAGCCGTGTCCCCAAACCACCCGCCATCACCACACCGACAGTCTGGGTCACCACTTACTCCGTCCGCTGAATTCGACCAACAGCTTTTCAAGCAAGATATGCGGATTCTCCCAACTTTGTTTGAGGCTGCGGTCCAGGCGCAACAATTTACGTTGTTCCAGGCGTAGCTGGCCTAGAGTTTTCTTTCCAACCTGAGCCCGGATCTTCTTAACCACGAAGGGGTGCATCCCAGCTGGATCAGTTTCGCTTTGTCCAGCACTCTTCACCTGAAGACGTTGCTGGTTCCAAGTCAAGACAGTGGGGACGATCCCATAGACATTCAAACCAGCGGATTCCAGATTGCGGATCGCATGGAGAGCACCACCAGCATTCCCCGCACCAAGACTATCACCAATTTCCCAGATGGTGGATTGTGGATCTGCTTGGGTTAATGCCCGCCACATGGCGGTAGTGGCCTTTCCCCCATCCGGCGTGGCCAGTGCTAATTTCTCCAAATCAGCAGCGAGGGTTCGTAAGGGCGCTTCGCAGACCATCAACATCTGTTCGAGATCCCGCTCTATTGCCACACCAGCTCGTTTGGCCAGTACGGCGATCCATTCTTCCCGCTGGCTGCCTTTAGGAGGCGATGCATCCACTTGGACAGCCACAGCAGCCAGTGATTTCTGGAAGCCACTGTCCTTCTTGGCGGATCCAGGATCAATCACGAGCCGGACACTGTCGCTAGGGACCTGACCGATAGCCTCCACCAACGCGGCAATTTGTTTCTTGCCCATGTACGAGAACGGAGTGGGATCATCCTTCCGTTTATTTTTTTTCGTAGGGGCATCAAGAAGATAGATAACCTTCCGGGTGGTGAAAAAACCAGATAATCCCATGGCTAAGGGGAGCTTGGCGGCACCCTCAATGCCCACCAGATTGAGGATCTCAGTGTCCGCGGCTGGATCCTGCCATTTGAGCAGCACCCGCTTACGGATCATCTCACGAATATAGTCCTCGTCTCCGCTCACAAGCACCGTGGGAGGAGGAGGAGAACCTTTCAGACTTTTCAGAAAATCAAGGGCATCCTTCATCCCCAGCCCTCGATCAGCCGTTCAATGATTCTTTCGGCGACCCGGCGGTAGACATCGTCTTCACGCTTTCCACTGGGAGTATTGGAGAGGAAGAAGACTCCTGAATCACTGAAGTCCTGTTCGGGCATCACCCATAAACCTGACTTGGGATCACGCGCTCCCGCGTTAACTGTCATTTCGAGGTTTCTTCCAGCGGTACGGTTGTCATTGTTGAGCACTACCGAACGGAGTCTATATTTGGTGATATTCAATTCGAGAACCAGATCGGCTTCCCGCCAATCAGCCACTTGACTGAGGCGTCCATCTCTTTGGAACTCCTCGACTAAAGATTCTGTCAGACGCTCCTCGGCGCCATATTCGAGGGTGGAATTGTTGGCTACACGTATAAAAACGGTCTGGTAAGAGGGCGGGAGGGTGCGGACTCCCACAGTGCCGCAACCTATCAGGGCAACCACTATACACAGTGCGAGGGGATAGAACCTATGTCCAACCATGACTGTCCCGGTATCCCCTCACCTTGCGGACTCCTTTCCAAGGCGCTACTCCTCCATGAACTCTTTCTCGAAGACGGCTACCGCCTTCGAGGCTTGGATATAACTGTCGTGCCATTGGTTACGCATACTGTCGTGGAAGATTTGTGTTTCCTGACGAATAAACTCCAAGGACTGGCATGTGTTCAACAATCCCTTGACCTTCTCGTGGATCCCCCACTTGCCCTCGGTCACAATCTGGATAACCCGGCTCTTCTTAATGACCTCGGCCTTGATCATGAGGAAACGGTTTTCATTTTCATCGGTCAGATTGGGCATTTTGAGCCCATCCTCCATCGTTTCCCGCATAACCCGCCACATATTCACAAACTCTTTGGCCAGTTCATGTGGTGGTGGACCCACATATGTTTCAAGAACCACGAGTCAGATGCTCCTCTTTTATAATGTGGGAAGAGACCCGGTTATCCCGTTGGTAGACCAACGGGCTAGATCCGCTTTCCTACTTCTCCTTGCTGAATGCGCCCAAACAATACAGGACATATACAGCAAACAGGACAATCAATACGCCATCAATGACCTCAATGGCCGTGGGAGTCAGTTCCATGTGTTGGATTCCTTACACGGGGCGCGTTTCAACCCGCCGTCTTGTCACGGCGGAGATAAGTGTTAAACGCACTCAGTTCATTTGAAAGATCCCTCTCGAAATCTGTCAGGCCGAAAACACGAACCTGTTTGAGAATGGCCATGATCAAGGTGTCATTCATGGCATGTAGCCTTTCCAGAGAGGTGAAAGCTATCGTCAAATAACGATTCCGCATCCTTTCCGGATAACGTTCATACAGACCATAACGGTAAAAACCGTCGGCGGACTTGACAAACATGGTGAAGCTACTCAAGGCCATCTGATGCAATTCGGCGACCGAGGGTGGTGGAGAGACAACCTTGATACCCTCAAGGAGGCGCTCGGCTTCAGTGAGAAGATCACGTGCCGTGATGTTGATCTGGAATTGCCTATATGCGTCAACCTGCGAGTTTGACGCGGCGACCTGGATCATTTGACGGCCCATATCCTCCACCGGGACCCACTCATCGAGGAACTTGGTCATATCATAGGTCCATCTAATCAACGAGGTCAGATAGGAAACCGCATTACGTTGAGTCAGCGCAGATTGATTCAATTGACTGGCTTGAGACTCCGCTGTTGAAATCTGCTGGGCGAGCTGGTTGAAATCAGTGGGAGGAACACCCGCAATGGGTTCGCGTAATATGTGGACCATATCGCGAGCTTTCTCGTAACTGTCGACCGCACTATCAAAGGCCGCAGCGGTGAGATCGCGCGCGCCAATTTCACGAGCATCATCAATATCGGTACGGATCTTGGTGACCTTGGTGTCCGCCTCAGTAATCGCCATCTCGTGCATCTGCGCCAAGTTGGTTTCCACCTTGGTCAGGGCACGCATCCCCTCACGGTAATAGTCCACCTCAGGTTTGAGGCGGTCAATGACCGGATCAAAATCAACCTTGGCGATTTCAGCCCGGATTTCCTCAGGTTTGACCTTGGTTAGCAGGAACAAACCGCTTTGTTCATTTTGAGCGATTTGCTGTTCGAGTTTCCCCTTCATCGCATTGACATTATGGATCTTGGTGGCCACGATGGATTTCTCGACGGTTTGCATCCCCTCGTGATAGAGGGTGAAGGCGCTCCCCCAGTCCTTACGTTGAATTGCTTCATCGATCGCACCCAACCGTAGCGTGGCCTCGGAGTGGAGTTTGACCCCGAATTCATCTTGCACAAAGGTCTTGAGCTTGTTGACTGAGGTGTCGTATTCGCCACGAACCTTCACGGCTTGCTCATCCAATTTGGCGAAGACTTGATCGGCCTCAACTTCACCAGCATCAGCCTGTTGATAAGCTTCTTTAAATTTACCGGCTCCAAACAGCCCCTCGGCTCCAGCAAGGGAAGCCGAAACCTTTTTAAATTCTTCCACCGCGTAAGTGGGCGCCTGGTGAGCCCCCGCCGAGTCCACACGCTCCTTGAGGTGGGCCACCGCAGCTTGACCACGGGCATTCCAGGTCTTGTTCTCGGCGCTTTGAGCCTTCTGGAAGGCAGAAAGGGCTTTCTCACGCGAGGGTTCGAACTGGCTCTGCTCCATTAAGGACTTGGCATCCGCCAACTCCACCAGAGCAGCGGCGATGGTATCGCCGTCATACTCCTGAGCCTTAGACTCGATCGCGGAATTCGTGGCGGACTGAGCCTGCTCCACCAGGAATCTTCTGGCTTGGACTGCCTGATCGAGAGACTGATTAATCTTTTGCAAAGAACCTTTGAAATCGGAGTCCTGGTAAGCTTTACGAGACTGGTCAATGGCATCCAGAGCTTGATTGTAAACCGGGGCGGCATATCCGGCGGCACCCGCCGTCTTGGCGTTTTCGATCTCCTTTTCCGCGAGAGGGAGGCGCTCCTCGGAAAGAATCTTGTAGGTCTGTTGGGCGGCTTCCTTGGACTTGGCCAGCGCGGCTTCGCAGGCCTCCAATGCTTGTCTCCATTCGGCCTTGGCGGCACTGGCTTGAGTGTCCGCCAGGGCAGTGGAAGCATCTTCCAGGAGCTCCGGCGCGTTCTTCTCCGCTCCTGCATCCTTGGCTTCCTTCAGAGCGGCCTCAATCTCGGCGATACGCTGTTGAGCCAACGTGCGCATTCCGGTCTCCAAGCCAGAAATCAATTGCTCGGCCTTGCCCAGGGTCACATCGGCTTGATCAAAGGAAGCCAATTGAACCTGGCTGGAGGCATCAGCGATTAGCCCTTGTATGGCTTGATAATTCTCTTTCAGATAAGTGTAAGTTCCGATCTTCTCGGTCGCTTGCAAACTGGTCACATCTTCATGGATACGCACGGCGAGTTTGACAGTCCGCGCTTCCGTGCTCGCTTCCTCAATCGCATCCGCGCCGGAGGTGAGGGCATCCTGAGATTCAGTGAAGAGAATCTCGCGTGCCAGCTCCTGGGCTTTGTCACGGTCGGCTACAGCTTGAGTGAATTTGGCCGCGGAGATCTTGTCGGCTTCCCACTTTTTGGAATCCTCGATCCGGACCGAAAGGTCCTTGATCTGTTGTTGGATATTGTCCTCGAGCTCCTTGACCTCGCCCCGCGCTTCGTTAAGCGCACGCTCGGCGGAAGCATAGGCCTCATCAAACTTACCCTCACGGCTTTGGGCAACGGCCTCATCCAAGGCAGCCTTGGCGGCGGTAACCTTGTCCGCGGCGGCGGCGGGTTCGGCTTCGGCCAACTCGATCAACCGTTGCGCATGTTCGATGCGGGCCTTGGCGCGGGCCTCACGGGCCTTACCGGACACACGCATGAGTTCCGCCTGAACCGCCGGCAGACGCTCGATAACCGCCCGGTAACTGGCGGATGCAATCAATGCCTTGGCGGCCTCAATCGCTTGAGGAATCTGTACGGATTCGGGGGCATACTTGGGAACCTCACTCCCCTCCGCCTGCTTCCAGGCCGCCTCAATCTCCGCTATCTGCTTCTCCGCACTGCTTTTCTCAAGACGGGCTAATCCCGCCGTAGCCTCATCTAACGCTGCCTTGGCCACCTTGAGGGTCGCATCATATCCCTGCTCTCCCTCGGCTACCTGAGCGGGTGCTTGAAGAACGACGCCAGCGTTGTTCAAAGCCTTCGAGGCCGAGTCGATAAGCGTGGCCTCCTCCGGCGCAATCTTACGAATATCCTCGAGAGTCTTCCCTAAACGGCCTTGAAGATCGGTGAGCTGAACCTGTTTCTTCTCGATGTCTTGACGGACTTGGGGTAGACGCGTGTTGATCTGATCGATCAAGCTCCGGGCATTGTCACTGCTGGAAAAGGCCTCGTCATAGTTGCCCGCCTCTCCCGCCGCGCGCGAGTCATCCAACGCCCGTGAGGCGTTCTTGTATACCTCTGGAAGATAACGATCCGCCTGTTGGGCCTGGACCTCGGAGAGTAGCGTCTGAACCTCCTGGTTCTTCTTCCCCAATTGCCAGTTCTTGTAGAAGCCGCAGCCTCCGAGGGCCAACACCGGCAACAGCATCAGGGCCCAAACGGCCCGGCCCCGGTTCGGAGCAGTCGTGCGGATGATCATGATTTGTCCTCCTGATCCAAACGGAATTGGATCGAAATCAGTGTGTCATGCAAATTCAGAAAGACTGTATGCCAGTGTTTTTCGACCTTGTGATAGTTCTCTTTTTGTGTCTTCGAGATCTTCTCAAGGTTTACAACCTTGCGCAACAGGTCGGTGATGTATTGGCCGCCAATATAGAGCTGTCCCAGTTGTTCATACAGGAATTGGTGGCGGCGCGCTACCTCTGATTTGGTCTGAAGAAACATGAGTTCCTTCTGAACCGTTATGGGGTCTCCCAGAAAAACATGGCGGAAGGTCCAATAAAATTGGACCCACGCATCAAGAAAGGACTTGATCGAGGCAACACACTCTTCCAAATGTTCCCGCTCTTTAGGTGGAATCGCCACCGAGGCGCTTTTTTTTGCCATTGTATACAGATCCTTCCGGCCCATCAGCCCACCCAAGCCGGGTAGAGGCTGACTCCACAATTATTCCAAGATGTCCTAGAAACCGGCGCCGAAACCCATCGCCCCCATCGCGGGGGTAAAGGAGGTTACATTCATGCCACCGTAACCACCGCCCGCGCCCATGCCCATCGCCCCAAGGCCACCATATCCACCCCCATAGCCACCACGCCCCATCCCCCCATATCCTCCATACACCGGTGACCCCCCCTGCAATCCCAGACCTCCCAGGCCCAGGGATGAAAGCGAACCTGCCGCTCCGGAGCGATAGCCCGCGATCTTGATGGCGGATATGCCACCCGGAAACCAGCTGGCACTCGCAATCTCGGTTCCCGCAAGCGCCGCCAGCATCTTCCGTTCCAGCTTGACCTTCTTTCCCTCTGAAAGAGCGCTCTCCCAACTTTGGATACCCTTGGACTCCCGGCGCGATTCCAACGAATTACTCTTTAATCCTGTCGGCTCGTCCACGGAATCATTCATCGGGACCAGATCCTTGCCCTCGGCATTCTGATAGGCACGCGTAATCTCGAGCGAGTCACGCATGATGAAAGCATACATCCGCTTCTCAAGAGCCGTGAGCCGGTAGACTCCCGGACTGGTACGCGCTTCTGGATCGTAAGGGATGTTATCTCCATCCCACTCCAACGAGACCATGGGGTAGCCAAAAAACTTCTGCGCTCCCTCAGGATGATCTCCGATCGTGAATAGCAACCCCTTCAGCTCATCATAATTCGCCGCGGTACGAGGCCCGATAAAATCCGTCGAATTCACCAGCACACGTGATGGAACTCCATCGAATGGAACCTCATCACCATGGGTTCCATCATCAAACATCTTGAGGGCCGCTTCCTTCTTGAGATTGAAAGGTCTGACCTTGACATCGTTCGTGATCATCCTTCCATCCACTGCATCGTAAATCCGGCTCGCGCCCTTTTGCCGCCAACCTTCCTTGATGGTGACGAGAACCTCGGCCTCCTCTGAACTTCCACCACTGGGTTGACCGGTTGAAGATGAGGATTTTCCACTGGGAGCACCGGGAGCAGCTTCCGCTCCCCCAGGTGCGGGGGGTGTACCCGCATCAAGATTCGCAGGACCGCCCGGACTGCTCGGTGGAGGACCGCCCGGACCACCTCCGGGAGGACCACCAGGACCACCCGGGCCACTCGGTGGAGGACCACCCGGGCCACCTCCAGGGGGACCCCCAGGTGGGGGGGCCTGCGCGAGAAGGACACAAGGCAGGACCGCCAGGATACAGGCTACTCCCAGAAAGAGAGCCAGTCCTTTCCACACTCTCCTTGTTGTTCTCAAGGGTTTCTCATTGAAAGGGAATACGGTCAAATGTTTCACAGGACCTTGGTGACCCCCACGCCTCGTAATCATTATCAAACACACTGCACCGACGACACGCGAGTGGCCGCAGTCCCGAAGGGTATCGCCAAACCCACCTGACGAGGAGGTCTTCGCACCCCTGTTTACGGGGGCTCCCCGCTGTTCTTCTCCACGTGCCGGAATGCCCTATTCTCTCCGCTCCGGTGGTGTCCACGCGAAAGGATTTTCCAACCGGGAATCCCACGGACCCATCGTACCCCTTACCCCGGAGGAAAGTATAGGAATGGAGCCTGAATAGTGTCAATAAGCTGTGGAATTCCAAACTCCCATTCAAAGACACCTAGTCATCCCATAAAAAGGAGCTCTTCCCTTGGATTGCCCCCTCGCCGGAATGATAAAAATGAGCATTTCCTCTGAATAACATCCATCCCAGAGACAGCTCTCATCACAAAGGGCGTTGTCCCATCGCTTGATCCCGGGTGTCTTAGTAATGCCCGTTAAGGTTCCAATCGAAATCCAGGAACTTCACTTTCACCGCGCGATCCTTCATCACGGCCTGATCAGCCTCAGACAGATACGGACGGACATATGCCGAAACACTGGGTACCCTGGAAGTAAAGTCCTTCTTGTACCATTTAAAAATGGGACTCAGGTAAAGAATCTTTTTCTCTGTGTCCAAACGATTGTATGTGGAATTCTGTATGAAATCCCGCATCGCTTGATCCAAGTCGTTATTAAGAGACGCCCCACAATAAGCATGCGCGGCGAGTATGGGTGACCCCTTGGCGGCACGCACGAGGGCGAAATGGATCCGGGGTTCGCCCATCTTACGGAGAACATCATTCTCCAAACTGTCCAAGCTCATCTCTTCACCCCCCAGCTGAAACTTGGCGTTCTTGAAGAAGAACCAGACATCCTTCACGGATTGGATTTTTTTCCCCTTGAGCACCCCATTGATACAGTTGGCGTTGTACGCATTGATGGCCATGGCGATCTGTTCTTCACGGGGTAATGAACGGAAAGGAGCGCTGGCCAGCTGTGAAAGATATGTTTGCAGATCCTGGTACTTCTGGGCCATCATGCCATAGTCCACCTCGCCGTCCCGCACAGCTCCACTTAACACTTTGTCAAACAGCGAATGGTCAAAGGTGGTGGCGTCCTCCGCATGTGCGGGCAAGCCCACCCCAACCCACAGTATTCCAGCTGCACACAGCAGAATGAGCTTACGCTCACACATCACAGTCATCTCCTCATCTGGCGAAAAGGGTGATGCCTTCATGCGCCCGGTGGCCGGAACATGAAGACCTGGGCCAGGACTCTAGCCTCTCACACCTGACATTAT
>CAYRBI010000099.1:0-2420 GCA_964422415.1 uncultured bacterium
TTCTCCTTCATCACTTCCCGCTTCCTTCTTCATGATACTCCGGAAAGTCCTTTTTAAGTTGTTCACGAAGAGAGGCAGCCGCCTGAGCATCGCCCAGTTTTTCCTTGCAAAGGGCCGAACGTGACAAGGCCCGTGGGGTATATTCGGGATGCTGATACAGGATGCTGGTGCGCGCATAGGCCCGGTAGGCCTGCTCGAACCGGCCCGTATCGAATTCGAGATCACCCTGAAGAAGATAGAGCTGTGCCTCGACCGCGGGCTGTTCTACCCCACCGTTATGCAGAATCTCGAAGCCCACCATCACCTCACGGGAGGCTTCCGCGACATTCCCAAGCGCCTTGGCGGAACGCGCCACGCCGAGATGGCACTTCAGTCCGGTGCTCCCCTTGGGAAAACGAGTCAGGACCTCCTGGTATTCCTTATACGCTTGGTCATGACGCTTACAACGTTCATTGCAGAGGGCCGTGAGATAGAGAAGGCTTTCCTGTTCCTCCTCGGACAGTGGTTCCTTGGCCAGCCCTTTGACCGTGATCAACGCGGTCTCGTAACTGCCACCCTGAACAAGGGCATCCGCCAACCAGACGGCATAGTCCTTCTGCATCTTCCGGTCAGGAAAAGTGTTCTGGTAACGTAATAAACTCGAAAGAACTCCCTCCCGGTTGCCCTCCTTGGCATAGGTGGAGGCCAGTTGCATGAGACCATCGGCACTCCAATCGGAGGTAGGGAAGGTCATCGCCAATTGTTCCAGTTTCTGGATCTGCATGGCCGTGTTCGCGGTATGTCCATAAGCCTGCCCCAGGAGGTAAAGAACCTCGGGCATCCGTCCGGAGTTGGGAAAAGCGGTGACCATCTGCTCCAGTGGAGCGGCCGCGCCCGCATAATCCTCGGCGCGGATCCGGCACCAGCCCTCCATAAAGAGGGTTTTCTCACGCACCTCGGGGCTGATAGTCTCTACCGTTGCTGAGGCATAGGAAACCGCCGCACTAGCCCAATGCTCGAGCTCCCGCTCACAGTCACCAGCCCGCACTAGTAAGGCCACGCGTTCGGGCCCCTTAGTGGTCTGAGCCAGAGCTTGCTGAACCACGGTTTTTCCCCGTTCCCACTGTCCAGCATGATGGCAGGCCTCAGCCTCCGACCGTAAGGCCAAGACTTTGTGCGGAGAGGTTCCGGAGACCTTGGCATACCAGTCGGCGGCTTCCTGCCATTGCCCCAGCCCTTTATGAGCCTCGCCCTTGAGGAAGGCCACCTCATCGCCCGTACCTCCCGCCGCGATGGCTTGATCGAGATGGCCGAGAGAGAGCTTCCAATCCTTGAGTGCATGAGCACACCAGGCTTGACGGACCTGGAGTTGGATGGGCAGCGGTTGTTCACCCGAGGCGGGTGGGAGGTCTGCCGTGGCGGTGAGTTTGGAAGCCTCGCCGAAGCTCTCAAGGGCCTCTTTCCACTTCTTGTCCCGGTAGTACCGGTTGCCTTCAAAGATATACCAGCGCAACCTGGAGGCTGGGATCTTAAGTTCCTTCCTCATACGGGGGATCAGTTGATCGAAGGCTTTCCAAGTGGGCTGGGCAAAGGCAATACCGGCCGCGGAGAGGAGCGCCCGGTCATGGGGAGCCTCCTCTTTCATGGCCTCGGAGAGGGTCAGGTAGTGCCCGATGGCCGCCTCGGATTTACTTAAAAGCTCCTCGCAACGGGCGATCTCTTGAAGCGCTACTGGGTAGGCGGGATCCTTGGCTACTTCTTTCCCGCCCAGCCACTCCCCCAGATGCGTAACAGCCATTTCGCAGTCTGGGATACGCGCCTCCTCCATGCCCTGTCCCAAAAGGGCGCGGCGGGCATTGGGGCTGTTTGGAAATTCCTTGCGAAACTTCTCCCACCAATCCACAGCGAGTTTCGACTCCCCGGTTTGGCTGTAAGCCGCACCCAGGCTATACAGAACTCCCTCCCGGAATTCCGCCTGCCGGAGACCCTCCACCAGGGGCAACAGGAGCGGGATGGCATCCTTTCCACGTCCCTCATCGAGGCGGATCTTAGCCAGACGGTAATTGGCCTTTGCCGCATAGTCACCCGTGGCACCCGAATCTAGAAGGTCCTGGTAGGCTTTGGCGGCCTCGGTGGGCAGAGATTGCAGACGGTAGCACTCACCGAGGAAGAAGCCCGCAAGGTCCCTTCTCTCTTTCCACTCCGGTTTGCTGAGATAAATCTGGAATTCCTGCGCGGCGGCCTTGTAATCGTTCCGTTGAAAGAGGCCAAAGGCGAAGTCGAGCTGACGCTTAGCGGGCGAGTCAGCATCTTGCGCAATGGCCGGAAACGCTAGTAAGAAGATCAGAGGAATTACTATTAGAAACTTCATCATTTCGGCATCTCCGGGCATGGTGACAGAATCAAGAGAACCCACAAAAGCCACCACAGTCTGGAAAAAA
>CAYRBI010000099.1:2520-22185 GCA_964422415.1 uncultured bacterium
TTGATGAGACGGTCCCGCTTCCACTCATCGATTCCCTCGCCCGCTTTTTCATTAGTGGCGACTCCCACCGCGATACCACCCACATCCTTGGTGTTCTCGATCTCCACAAAACCATCGCCAAAGGTCAGGAGGGATTCTCCAGGCACTTGGTTCTCTCTGAGAATGCGTTGAATCACCACTTTTTTCTCGGCATTCACATAATCCTTGCTGGCTCCATATACGCCATCAAAATACTGAATAACCTTAACCAGGGAAGCTTCGTTCTTGACAAAAGGTTCGTCGGTTCCGCTGGCGACATACATGCGGACATGGCGGGCTTTGATCAGATCGAGTAGTTCATAGGATCCCTTCACCACCATCTGGATGGGTTGAACCTGACCCGTCTCGAGGGCGTGGATACGGTCCTTGATGCGTTCCCACAGGAGATCCAGATACTCCTGTTTATAATCAAAGGGGTCTTTGGGAGAGCCTCCCCGTGCGCGGACCAGATCAGCCAGACCGATCATTTGATAAATGGTTTGCTTGCCGGTGGTTTGGGCAACAAAGTCTTCCACGAGGGCAATGAGCTGGTCCTGGGTCTCGCCGGTGTTCAGTTCCTCGAGGTGACGGACCAGCAGGGGGATCATCACTTGTTGCCAGCCCTCCCGGATGAGGGAGATGGTTCCATCAAAGTCAAAGAGAACATGCTGAATGTGACCCCGTTTGATGTTTGGGTTCACGACTTCAATTGTGGGTGTTAGGTATTTGGATGACATGAGGCTCCTCAATAAAAAAAACCAATTGCATGAAGAAGGTATCAGGGGGAAGATCCGTTGGCAAGAAAAGGAAAACACTGAAGGATGTGATTTTATCCTTCACAAACCCCTGCAGGGGCTTTATGTTAAGAACACTCTGAGAAAGATGCGGCCAAGGCCAGAGCACATCCCAGAGGTTGGGGCCTACAAACTGTGAGGCATGAGCCCCAGGCCGAAAAATATTCATGGAAAACGAGCAAGCCAACCATACCGTGTCCTTTGTCTATACTGCGCGTCTCTTATTTGTACTCCTCTCGGCTGTTTTCGGAGGTTTAGCCAGTTTCTTTAATCCCGGCCTGGAAGGCGATCCCTATGTGTGGGCCGGGTTTGGCTTCATGATTGCCGCGGTCATTGTTCTGGTAGAGACCTTCATCCGCGACTTTCACCCGAAGACTTTGGCGGTGGCCTTTGGTGGTCTGATCATCGGCCTCATTATTGCCTCGCTCACCTCCAGTGTCTTGCCACCCGCCACCTTGATTGGTGAGGCTCCCCGCGCTACTGGCGTGGTGGCGTTGTACCTGTTCCTGGGCTATCTCTCCACTGTGTTTGCGTTGCGGTATGTCGAGCGGATTGACCTTTCCTCGAACCGCTTTCTGACCGCTGATGAGCCACGTCTACGTGGATGTAAATTCCTGGACACTTCGGTGCTCATTGATGGACGCATCCTGGATGCCGTGAAGACCGGATTCATGGATGGTATTTATGTCATCCCCAAGTTCATTCTCGATGAGCTGCAGAACGTAGCCGACTCACCCGATTCCTCCCGCCGGCAGCGTGGACGCCGCGGCCTGGATGTGGTCCGGGCTCTCAAAGAGACACCGATGAATCTGGAAATCCTCGAACGGGACTATTCGCACATCCAAGCAGTCGATGCGAAGTTGATCCAGTGCGCTAAGGATTATCAGGGACGGATTGTGACGAACGATTTTAACCTGAACAAAGTGGCGGAGATCCACAACATCGAGGTCCTCAACATCAATGACCTGACCAATGCGCTCAAGCCAGTCATCCTGCCGGGTGAGATCCTGACGGTTACGGTCCTCAAGCCAGGCAAGGAACAAGGGCAAGGGGTGGGGTATCTCGATGATGGGACGATGGTGGTGGTGGAGGAAGGTCTCAGCCGCATGAGGCAGGAGACCGAGGTCATGGTCACCAGTATCCTTCAGACAGCGGCTGGGCGGATGATCTTCGGAAGGATGCCCACCGAATAGACTGGTCTTCATCAAAGCAGCTGACCGCCGCTGGAACAAAAAAGCGCTAGCGCCATGGGTTCCCGCTTTCGCGGGAATGACGATTTCCAAGATGTCTGAATTTCTTTTCCGCCAAGATACCATCGCGGCCATTTCAACCCCCGCGGGGCGTGGGGCCATCGGGATTATCCGTGTCTCCGGCCCTGGCACTCACGAGGTTCTTAATCCCATCTGGCGCGGGAAGCCAACCAAGAACCTATCTCCTAGAACATTCTCCTTAGGAGAAATCCTCACCCCGGATGGCGGTCTTCTGGACCAGGCCCTCCTGGTCTGTTTCTCCGCACCGGACAGTTACACGGGTGAGGACATGGCGGAGCTGCATTGCCATGGGAATCCCGCCCTCTTGTCTGACATCCTACGTCTGCTGGTAATCCAGGGGGCACGTCCCGCCGAACCAGGGGAGTTCACCTTCCGGGCTTTCCGGAATGGGAAGATATCTCTCCTCCAGGCTGAATCTGTCGCTGAACTGATCGATGCACGTGGCCACTGGGCCAGGCGTAATGCACTACGTGTCCTCGCGGAAAAGGGGGATGCCTGGGTCCGTGAGGCACTCGACCGCCTGTTGGATTTATGGGTACGAGTCGAAGCGGATCTCGAATTCCCTTCGGACGATCTAGATTCTCTCAATCCCACCGAGCTCCTTCCAGGGCTGGAGGGCCTTCAACAGTACCTGATCAACCTACAAAGCAAGGCGGTGCTCTACTCAAAGCTTCAGGAGGGCTACCGGGTGGTTCTCGCTGGGCCTCCGAATGTGGGCAAGTCCAGCCTACTGAATGCCCTGCTGGGCTACAACCGCGCGCTGGTGACTGATATTCCCGGCACCACCCGCGATACCTTGGAGGAATCCTTCGAGACTGGTGGGATTCCAATCCGTCTCATCGACACGGCGGGATTGGGAGATTCACGCGATCTCCTGGATCTCAAGGGGATGGAACGCAGCCGGGAGGCACTCGGCCAGGCGGATCTGGTGCTCGCGGTGGTGGATGTCAGTTCCTCGGATCCAGATAGGTCCACCGGTCTTCTGGCCAGTTGGCTTCCCAATAGCAATTCGGGTCAGGACACTCCCACACTCCTCGTGGGGAACAAGGCCGACCTTCTTCCCACCGGATCACCATGGTTTGCGTACGAACAAGTGGTCCTTGTATCCGCGCGGGAGGAAACTGGCCTGGACCACCTCATCAGAAAGATCGGTGAGATCCTCGGCAAGGCGGGAGGAATGGACCTGGAGGAACGCATCATGCTCAACCAGCGTCAAGCACAAACCCTCGTCCGGGCCATCGAAGCCCTTGCGAGAGGGATTGATAACATTAAAGTTGCCGCCCACCTGGAGTTGGTGGCAACTGACCTGGCGGAGGCACGTAAAGCCTTAGAGGAACTCTCTGGACATACCCTGCAAGTGGATCTGTTAGGAGCAATCTTCAGCCGCTTTTGTATTGGCAAATAAAGAAACGGCCGTGTGGGACCGCATAGCAGCCCCCCACAGCCGTTGTTAAGGTCAGGTGGGTGTAGGTGTGGGTGTGGGAGCCGGGCCGATCGTGTACCAATACAGGCTGAACTCAAGCAAATCATACACCGAGTAGGGCTTTTTCAAGAAATCAAGGAGCTTATGCGGACCCCAAATGCCAAGAGTTGGTGTACGGGTTGGCGTAGGTGTGATCGTCGGAGTCAAGGTGATGCTCGGTGAGGGAGACGGAGTTTGTGTCACGGAGGGAGATGCGGTCTTGGTCGCGGTGGGTGTCGGGGTGATCGTCGGTGTGGGAGTCATGGTGAAGGGGATCGCGGGCGGTGTGGGTGTCGGGGTCGTGTTCAAAGGAGTCGAACCATTATTGAAAGGATCTGAACCCGCCTCGTATTCGGTACTGTCATCATAGCTGTCGCTGTCCGAATCCTCAGCACCATCCAGAACGCCATCGCCATCGGAGTCATCATTATAAGGTGAATGGCCGCACAGTTCGATTCCCGCCTCGAAGATATCGGGCAGACCGTCACCATCCGCGTCCAGGTCCTCAACATTCCCAACCCCATCGGTATCCGTATCGACCTGATCCGGGTTATACACAGTGGGGGAGTTGTCCACCGAGGAGCAGACTCCATCGTGGTCGGGGTCCTCACACAGCTTTTTACCCAACGCCATCCAGGAGAGACGTTGCGTGGGAACTACAATGCCATATGCCGCATCGGCCGCTAACCAGGCCTGGAAGCCTGTCGAGGTCACATTGGTAACCACCGGGATTGTCCGGCCTCCCTCGGTCATCACTAAGACCGCTGGAGGGGAGGCAAAGGGAGAATCGAAGGACACATTGATCGGGGTGTTGTTTACATTAAAGGATCCTGCTTCTCCCGGAACCGGTAGTACGGAGGGGGTGAGGGCGATCCAGAAGACTGTTTCGTTGTATCCAGTGGGGGGAGTCTGGGCTCCATTCGCCCGGACACGCATGTTGAAGCCAGTATGGGAGATATCACGGACCACGGCGTAATATGTGTTCGTGGGATCGTTCTCAGTCTGGATAGCCGCGAATACAAGGGGTTTGACACCATACTGGAAGGGGACATCAAATTCCACGGCCACAAGTGAGGTTCCCACCGTTTTCCGTCCCCATTGCCACCCGGGGGGTGTATGCAACAAGACCAGGAAAGACATCTTCTCAGCGGTAATTGTACCCGCTAGCCCCGCGTCTTTATCCACACGGTAATCGAACGAGGTGGGAGTCACATTGCTCAAGTTGGCGACAGGTGATAAACCTGCATCATTACTGATGGGATTGGCAAACACAGCTGGTTTGAAGATCTGCGGATTGGGATAGACATAGGTGTTGAATGCGTTTGTGGCATTCAGCGTCCCATAGCGGAAAATGGCATCGCTCGAATCGTTGGCATCGAGTCCCATTTGAAACTCCACACCATCCGGGAAGCCATCACCATCGGTATCCACCGATGTGGCGCCATAGCCTAGGGCATCCTCAAGAACATCCTCCAGACCATCGTCATCACTGTCAGAATCACAGCCATTACCCACGGCATCGCTATCCGAGTCGATTCCATTACCCGCTGTTGTGGGGCAGTTATCCGCTGCATCGAGGATCCCATCTTCATCCGTATCCGCGTGGAAAATGCTGGTTTCGCGGCCTTTGTTCAGGCCCATGGCCTCGATATAATTGGCGAGTTCATCTTCATCCAGATCCGCGAAAGGATCGAGTAGATGACAGAGCGGGTATCCGGAGGCCTTCATTTCCTCAAAAGAGAGATCCAGCCCCAGAATCGAGGGGTAGGTGATGTTGAGGTTCAAAGCTTTGTGCGCGATCACCACCTCAAGATCTGAACCCGGCGTGTAGTTGTCATAGCAATCTTGAATCATTTGGAGACCCGGGAAGTATTCAGGCACCGCGAGAAGTGAGTAGTAATCCTGCATAAGGGCGTTGGTGCCCTCCCGGGGTTGAGGGGTGAGAGTGTCAGGATACTGAACAGGATTGGCCAGACGCACTTGCAGTTCTTCAAGCGCCTGAAGCTGGAGACCATATCCCACCCGCCCCGCAATATGAACGGATCCATCACCGAGTCCGGTGAGATAACCGAGCGAGCGGTCCAGCATGGCCAACGCAGCTGTATCAGTGACCGTGACCACCATGTCGGCAGCCTTGTGGATGAGCCGGTTGGAGAGAAGAGCTTTATAGGCCGTCAACCAGGCCAATAGCAGATCACTCGAGGTCTCTGAATACCAATCCTCCGTGGCAATGTCCTTGGGAGAAGGATCATTGTAGTACGGAAGGTAATACCGCGCGCCCCATTCGGTATGGGTTATGGTAATTCCATCCACCATTTCACTGGATTGCTCCGCGAAACGGATCAACGAGGGGCGTCCACGCGGGCTGCGGAGATCCACAAAATCAGTGGAACCGGGCGAGACCACCGCGAGCGGTTCACCCGCCAGATCGCGAATGGCGAAATCGAGGGTCAGGGTGACCGGAGAGGGCACACCCGCTACTTTTCCACTGATGATGGACTCGACCTCATACAGCCATCTCGCGGTGGGATAGCTGGTATTATTGGAGATTTGGGTTCCCCGCAGATTCTCATCGAAATCCGCCCACCCATCTCCATCGGAATCGATGGGGATCAGCGGTGGAATGTAGAGGGGAGGGATACCCCCGGGATTGCTATCGGGATCCAAGGGATCCGTCCCCGCTGATGTCTCCGTTGCATTACTGAAACCATCGCTATCACTATCCGTATCGTTGGCATTGGATTCACGCAGGAACTCATCCAGATCGGTGTAGCCATCACCATCCGTGTCCTTGTCCGCATCGGCGATGAAGGGATCAAAGGGTGTTGTGGGATACTTTTCAGAGAGCAGTACCTCGATCAGATCGGGAATGCCATCTTCATCGGTATCCACCGTGGCCGCTTGGTTGAGGATGTACTCAATAGTTTTTTCGGTTGAATACAAACCGGCGTTAACACTCCGGATTCTCAACTTCCGGCTCTGAATGATGATGATCTGGACCGAATTCGCTCCCGTGGATTTCCAGGCCGAAGATGCGTCATTGTAGATCTCCACGATGGCTGTGGAGGGATAGCCCTTCACCGCCACCGAGAGAGAATGGGTATAAGTGCCTCCCACGGGTGAGGCCGACACACCGGGGTTGGAGGTGGCTGGATCGGAAAGGAGCGCCTCACCAAAACTGAACAACGAGACTTTGGGAAGGGTGCCCATGGCGGGTGGATGCATATTGGCGAGATTATTAGGGAGCCAACGTTCTCCCAGCGTGAAGGTATAACCCTTGGTGGAGGAACCATCCAGCACCGGAGGTGATCCCGCGCTGTAGTCCTCATAATAAATCTTGGTGGCATCCACTCGCGTGGTGTAGTCACCCACATGGTAGGATTTCGTAATGAGGCCGCTTTCGTCAAAGACGAGTACATTCTCATTGTTCGTGAAATCCAATGCCGCTGCCGGGAGCAGCACTACGGCCAGGGATAGCAGGGAGATGATCCGGATCATTGCGTTTGCCATGATTGCGCCGCTTTTTGCGTTCATTTCTCTCTCTGTCAGGCCAACTGGTTATGGAATCTCGAGCCAGTTGCTGTAATGCATGGCTGTTCCCTCACCCGTGCTTGGATCCACCACCATGACTTGGTACCGTACTTTCGTTCCAGTCTTGCAGGGATAATTGTCCGCGAAGATAAGCCGTAACCCACTGACCTCCGGCCGGATTGAAATGGGGAAGATGAAATTAATGAGGGGTTCGGCGAGGAAAATAAAGGGATCATCCAGGTGTTCCGAGCTATAAAGCACTCCATTGTCGGTCTTGGAGGTCTGCCGGTAGCACCAGAAGGTATCGATCAGCGGACTGACTTGTACGAAATCGCGGTTCTCCTGCTGACGGTAGACAATGAACTTGCCGTACTTGTTCGCCGCACGGAGTTGGTCGCAGATGCCCACGCAGTTGAAGGGAATTGTCTGGAGACAGGGGGTCTCCTTTTGATCCCGGCAGGAGGGAATCTCGACATTACACCGCTCTGAGATATGCAACGTATCCGTGAGGTCATCCGAAAGGACCAGCACCGGTTGCGGGTAGTATTGCACGTTCAAGAAATACGCCAGAATGCCCGAACCCGCTGCCGTCTCCGGAACAGGCGGCCAGGTGAGATGATCGCCGGGTTCTTTTTCCCAAGTTCCACACAGGGTTTCCGACCAGGGGCTTCCTTTGAGTGCCTTATCGACCGAACGCACCCGGTAACAGAATTCCTGGTTCAGGTCGGTCGCGGGATCGAGACTGACCTCGACTTCGTACAGCCCATTGTTGTATTTCAGATTGGAACTGTTGATCCAATAGGTTTCATACTTGATGGAGCCATTCTTCTCCTGCGAGAGGACGAAAGCAGAAAGACCCTCGCTCTGAGCCGCCCAACGTACCACGAAGGTGGGGGCGGGGGCGGTTCCCGTGGGATCGACACTATTCATCAATGGCGCTTCGGGATCCGAGGAGGGCAAGGTTAAGCAATTCAGGTATTTGAGGTACGAACCCACATTGTTCTGGCTGAATACCCGCACTCCAATACACGCGCCCGCGGGTACGATGGCGGTGAGATCCTCGGTAATGCAATAGACCTGCGAGCCAACCGCGGTTAAGGGGGCGAGAATCTGGTCAAAGGCCGTCATCTTCCCATTCAATTCGTGGAACAAACGGGCACGTTCACCCGGTTCGAGTGTGACACACACATTGATGGGTTCATCGGGATCCAATGTTTCTCCGGGATTACCCGGACGCTCCCGGCAGATCTCCACCAACTCAAAGCAGAGCGGATCCCCACGGCACAGATAGGTCGTGAACACACTCGAAGTCGCCAATAACCGGCCCGAAGCATCGTAGTAGCGGACAACGAAATACCGGCCCGACTCACCGCCATTGCCACACAACGACTCGCAGTAGCGCTGCAGTTCCTTGAGGGCAAGAAAGGCCCGGCCATCCTTCATGTCGCGGCAGGTGATTGGAATATAATGGACACCTGTTCCCACGCTTCCGGCCTGGTCTTTCTCGTAACAGACCTCATACAGGCAGACCCGGGCCGCCTTCTGACTCTTGGTTGAGTCATAAAATCCGAAACTGATGCCCGATTCCAACTGGCACCTTTCGATCTGCTTCACCGCATAGACACACCGCTCCACGGTAACCGATGTTTGTGGCTCGGGTTGGGTCCGGTCCCAGAGGACACCACGGACCGGCGGGGAGAGTGGGCTTTGATTCTCAAATTGGTCAATCGCGATCAGCCGGTACCAATAGACATGGTTATCGGGAGCGGGACTGGAATCGATGAAGAATCTCTGCTGGATTCCATTCGCCAGGGTGCGCAAGCTGGCGGAGTCGGATTGATTGATGATTGCGGCCAATTGCGGGGGATTGCCCGCGGGATGGCTGATTTCATCGCATTTATCGGTACCCGAGGCGTCCTCGATCTCATCCGGCCAATAATCAAGATCGCTATCGGCTCCCCAGCTTTGGGCTCCTTCCTGGGTATCGAAACGGAACACGAGATACCGTGTAAAATCGAGATCGGTCTCACGGTAGTTGCGCGCGAAGGGCGGCTCTCCCTCGGGGACATAGTAGAGCTCCGAGGGTGAAGCATAAGCGGGAGGCGAGAGGAAAGTTTTCTTCCTTCCATATTGGCGCAGATAGTTGGCGGTGTTGATTTCATCCCACACTAGCTGGATGCGTGGAATCGAGGGATCAGATGGGTCCTTGATCTCCTCGGAACGGACTCCCCACGGAGCGGGTGGCGCCATCGAATCAGGAACCATGGCCTCCAGCGCGGCAGTAGATTTGGAGTACTTTCCGGTCAAGTCTTTGGCGACCAGATAGTAGACATAGGTCCGGCCTCTTTCGAGGAACGCAAACGCGGAAGGATCTCCCTCATCGATCGCGAGAAAACTTTCCCGGCCCTCGGTGGGAGCCTGCCCGGCGACAATGATGGGCAGATCATTGACCTTGGTCAGGGCGGGATTGAAAGAGCCCGCCAACTGCATGTTGCGGATGTCATCCGGTCCCAAGGAGAGGTCTGAATCCGCGCGGAAGAGGTCATAACCATAGGTCAGAATCCGCAATCGCAACTTCTCTGGTTCCTCGGGGATATCCCAGCGGAAATGAATGCGGCGGTCATCAATACCGCGCCCGATCAGCGAACACCCGCCCACATAGACCTGTGTGAAATCATTGGGTGCGGGGAGCACATCCACCAGCGTGGGACTCACGATCGTCTTGCCCAGGGGCAGAGTTTCAGCCGTTCCGATCATGCCGGTGATCATGTACTCGAAATTTCCCAGCGCGATGAAGTCCCGGTCGATATAGGCCTCGCCGAGTGACCGCGCCACATCGATGCTCATCCGGGCGAGGAAGACATTCCGGATTGGATTGTAGTCATCGGAGCCAGGCGTGGCGCTCAGGATGCCATGCAGATAGGGATACACATCGGTTCCCATCACTGAACCGCCGGAGGAGTCTTCCGCCCACTTCTGTATGTCATCTTGACGGAGTTCTTCGCCGGGTTCCTCGAAAAAGCTCTGCATCTTGCCCACATCCACCAGTCCGCGCGGGACTTCCGCCAGCAGAGCAAACGAACCCAACACCGGTCTCCGGTAGATTCTGAATGCTGTCAGATCATCCGGGATAGCCTGTTCGAGTGGCCCCCAGATCAACAGCACCTGATTCATTCCCGTGGTCTGGTTGGCCTCGACCATGCCAGTAAAGTAGAGCCGGTCCTCCGCCAAGGCACCCGGCAGGAGTATCACCAGCAGGCTCAGGGCCATTAAACCGCGTGGTATGGAATTGAGAGTTGCGCTTCGCATGGTTTTTGGCTACGTCAATATGCGTTCTTTCCTAGTCACAGCAACTGAAGTCTGGTCCACTCAGAGAGAAATCTTCATCGATCGTGCTATAGGTGGCGCCAAAACTCGCGTCACCGGTAAGACACCAATCATCATCGCGAACATCTGAGATGCTGTTCCAATCCTCCGGCTCGCAGAATCCCAGTCCGCCCGCGATCCAACCATTTCCTTGGAACTTGTAGTCATCGCCGGACTTGAGACCCATCAGAGTCATCTTGCCACGGATAGAAACCAGGCAGATGGCTTCTCCATATACGGAGCCACCGAAGAGGCCGCCGAAGATACCCGACAGGTACCAGATTCCGAGATCGACTCCACATCCAATCGTGAGTGGACAGCCGAAGTTAATGATGGGGATGGACACCGCCCCACGGACATAAATGCCCTCCAACGGCACCACCTCACCGATGAAGCTGGCCACTTCTGGATCCAGTCTTTCAAGCACGGCGAAGTCACAGGACTTGCCGAAATAGAAGGCCAGCATATTAATTGTGTATGATTGGATACGCCCCGCCGCCTTGCCGCCGACATAGTTCTCAATCTGACCCATACCAAACTCAAGGCCAATATCCTTGATGGCCGCCGCCTCGAAATTGAGTTCCCCGGAGGTGTAGATATATCCAAAGACACCAATTGGGATACCGCCATCAAGCGTGAATCCCAGCGCAGCTTCTTTGATACCGATGGGCAGACCGAGCATATCGGCACTGATGTCATGGGTAGAAATGACCGCGTCGATTAGTCCTGATGCATCCGCCACACAAGCGCCTTTACCATTCTCGGAGTTCCAACTGGTGATATCTAACGCGGCATAATAGGTGGTCGGATCGGGGTCGCCACCAAAGGTGAACTCCGCCTCGATGTGGATCTGCTCGAGCTCCTCCTGGTTGGCGATGGCATATCCATCCAACCGTCCACCGACCAAGTCAAAATCGGCGATGGCGCTGGTTACAGATTCAATCGCCGCATTGAGACCCGCCGAGATAGCTTCGATGGCCTGCTGAATCAATTGGTTGATACTGGAGGTCATTTGCGTGGCGACTTGGTCCACGGCATCCGCCACGGGTGCCAACAGGTCATAGAAGGCGTTATTCAGATCGATCACCGGCTGGCTGTTGAGAATGGCATTGCGGATGATGCCCTTGATATCCTCGGCATCCGGTGAGGGAATGACGCTCAAGGCCTGATCAAGTATGTCAGTCAGCTCGGCGATGATCGCATCCTGGGCCTCTTGCAGCGGTGCGCTCAAGAGCGATTCAATTGCATCCACGAAGACGAATTGATAAGCCTTGTTGGTATCCGCGATGATCTGAGTTTGGAGATTGGTCAACAGATCACTCAGGGCTCCACTTGGGAATTGAGAAAGCAGATTGCTGACCATCAGCATGGCCAGTTCATTAAGTTTCTGCTGTCCCAAAGTCACAAGAGAATTGTAATCGGGATAGAGAGCCGTATCGGGGATGAGCTGATCCGCCGTGAGGAGCTCGCGCAAACTGGTGATATTCCCCTTGAGGGCAAGCACCTGGGCATCCGCGTCATTCAGAAATCCCATGACGATCGACTGAGCCGTATCGAGCATCGTGTTGACCGTGTTGAGATTCGTGAGGATCTGATCTAGCAAGGTCTCCGCGTCGTCGAAGATCGCCGGCATCGCGGACATCGTGGTCTCCAGGAGAGCCTCGGCTTTGTTGATAATCTCCTCCAGGGAGTTGGCGACCGAGTTGATGGTGTTCACGATATCATTCAACATGGAGGTATCGATATCCGCTCCCACCAGGCTGGCCGCCGCCTCCAATGCGGAACCAATCGTATCAATGGGAACCGACTGAATGGCGTCAAGCACATCCTGGACCGTTCCCTTGACGTCATTGATCGTCTCTATGATCGGGTTTCCTGAAAGGCCGGTAAACTCTCCCAACGCGCCAGCCGGATCGAGGATCGTGGTCTTGATGGTGTTGAGCAGGTTCGTCACATTCGTCAAGGCGTTGTCCAGATCACCCGCCAGCGAGGTGACTTCACTCTTCGCGGTGGAAATGCCGCTGTGAAGTTCATCAAGCACGCCCTCGACAGCCTCCAGAGCATCATTCAATTGGGCCAACGCCTGAGCGAATTCTTCTTGCTGGGTGGGGGAGTATGGATTGCCCGGATAGGAGTTGACGACATCGGGTGGCGCGGCGAGATAGGGAGCGAGCTCATCGAATAAACGCTGCAACTGCCCCGAAGCGCCATTCAGGGGATCAGCGCCCGAAGTGATCTGAGAGATGAGCTGCTCACGGAATTGATCGAGAACATCCGCTGTCCGCGATGAAATCTCCTCGGGGATCCGGTTCACGGCGCCAATCGCATCCGAAAAATCCTCCAGGACCGAATCCACCGGGCCAGAATTCAGGGCCGCATCGACGACCGGGGTGAGAATCTGGGTCAGGTCGCCACCGGTCACCTGCTTGACCAACTCTTCGGCATCGAGAACATTGTTGAAGATGTCCTCCAGGCTGAAACTGGAATCGACCCCCAGATAGGTGTGCAAGAAATCATCGATATCGCCAAGGTCGTTAAGGTTGACCTGGAAGTTGGCGATGGCCGCGAAGTCCGCGCTGATCCCGAAGGAGAACTTGGTCTTCAAGGGGCTCAGGTAATCCGGCACGCTGTTGATGGTGATGACCGGATTGCTATCGCTGATGAGGTTGTAGACCTTTTGGATCCCCAGGAACTGGGGCATCGCTGTACCATCGGACCGGTTATAGGTGAGAGCGTAGTTGAGCTCCAGTAATCCCGAGGAGGGCCAGCTGTATTTTGCACGCGGGCGTGGATCTCCTGATTCAGAGGAATCCTCGCTATTGGCCAGCATGTCCCGGTAGGAGTTCACGTCGTTGCCATATGAATCCGGAACTCCGTTACTGTCGGTGTCAGTATCGCTCTCATCCCTGAATACATGGATGTCAAAGGAGTCATCCGGTAAGGAGAGACCGACTGGCGTGGGATTGTCCAAATGAAACAGGGTCTCCATATCATTGAAGAGCGCCACATCCGTCAGACCCGCCATGTTAGCGAAACCCTCATGGCTGGTGGGATAGCTGGTCAGTTGATTGTAGTAAGCCTTGCTCACCCGGAAGCCGAATCCCGTTTCCGAGCTTGATTGCGGCTTGTCATACATATTCTCCGCCGCGCAGGTCATGGTTTGGTTCTTGAGTTTGCCATCCACGGGGTAGATGGACTTCATGGTCAGGAAGTTCTCAACCCCATTGATATCGTTGAGCGTACTCAGCTCAAGTTCCTTCTTTGTGTTGTCCTTACAGGAATCGCCACTCTCCGCGGTGGGAACAAAGGCCATTCCCGTAATCGAGATGGGGGTCTCCCAATAAGAGAGGACCTGATTCCCCTCATCCGTGAAGGTGTCGCCGTCATTATCGAGGCCATCCGGAACCTTCCAATTGGTTTCAGGCTCACTGTCCACCGTCCCGGAGCCCAGATCTCCACTGCATAAAAGATCCAGGTCCAGGAAGGAAACATGGATGTCGCAGGGATAAGGGATGTCCAGCGTGCCATCAAGGAAGGTCTTGCCATCCAATTTGTTATACACCTGGCGGAAGGCGAAACGGCGGAAATCGATATCGTAACCATAGATGGTGAGCACGCCCTCGAAGGAGGTGTTGAAGACACCTGTCACGCCAGAGGGACGTAGGAAATACTTGGTGTATTCGGTAATTTCAAAGTCATTGTAGCTGGAGTTGCCGTTAAAGCGGATCCGCTGTTTATCCTCCAGTTTGGAGCCATCCCCCGTGTCCAGTGACTCCAGATACTCCGGCCCCATGTTAAGACCCGCGTAGAATCCGTTGCCAAGCCCCGCATCGGTGGTGTTCCCACTCTCCAAGAGAGGCGAAAGAGTCCCTGGTAAATGACCCGACTCATCGAACAAGCGGGATCCCAGGAGGACCTGGCTGACTGTTCGTTTGGTTTCGTCCTTGGTCTTTGGCATGTAGAAGCCCGGCATGTAGAACACACCGTTCATGGAACCATCATCGCGCAGGAAGGTGGGCTCATCAGACTCCCATTTCCCCCACTGGCTTTCTCCACCCAATTGCTTGAAGGGGGCACCGACGGAGCCATCCTCGGTCAACCAGGCCTTGCTCTCAGTTGTGGTGATGTTGTAATAACGGGAAGACTTGTAATCTCCGCAGCTGTCATCCGGGCAGATCCGCCGTGCCGCCATGACAAAGTTTTCCACCGGCAGATCCATGGCTTTGAGCGTATTGTTTGTGATGGATGCCTCAAAACGAGAGGTCCAGATAATCCGTCCTTGCGGAAAAGAAGTACGCGCATATTTGAGAACTGTATCTGCCTTTTCGAAACCGAGCTTATCCGCATCGATTCCCCCAGAGTCAATCACCGCGCTGGTGGTGTTGGAGGTGTCATACCCCATGAAGAGCACATCATTACTCGGAAATCCCTTCCGCAAGTGTGTCAGGCCACGTAGATCACCAGAATGAAGGTTCACATAAGAGGGGAAATGGACATGCATCGCAACTACATCGTCCAGATAAAAACCCGTAGCATCCTTGAGAGAGAAACGGATCTGCTTAGCGATCAGATTGAAGGGTAGGCCATAACCATGATATTCCCTGATTTTAGTCAGCGCAAATTCGGAAATTTCATAGATGTTAATAAAATCATCCGTGGCACTGGAGAAGTTAATCACACCTTCACCACGGGGACGGAATCCTTTAGTGGGATCCCCGGCGGTCTTGAGATCATGAACACTGACACTCTCTGGAAGGGTGACACTCGCACCGGAAAAATGCGCACCCGTAGAGTCGATGGTCACATTATGTATTTCCGCATTCAGGCCACTGGGGGTGGTTCCCGTAAAAGTTCCCAGATTCACCGCGGCCGCTCCCGCCGGTGTGGTCAAATCCAGAGAATACCCATCCGCGTTGAGACTCTTGGTGTAGCAGTATTCGGTTGGTTGAAAGGCCGTGGTTCCCCACTCATGGGTCCATTGGGCGGTGGTGGGAGTGCCCACGGGTATTGTTCCAAAAATGCACAAGCCCCCCTCAGTCAGCGTTGTCAGGTGGGTGACAATCGCACCGTAGTTGAGAATTCCCGAGTAAATACGGTAGCCGAAGGTGTCGGCGGAGGTTCCCGTATTATCGGTCTCGTTGGTTTCATCAATCTCATCGAGAGGGTCCACAATGCCTACTATCGCGTAGGTGGACTGAGTCAGATTCAGACCAGAGAGTGCTAACGTGGTACCTGGAATGACAGCGTAACTCTGCTCAAAGTCGTCATCATAAATGAAGGTGTGCCAGGTAACACTGTAAACCTGAGATACGGACCTTTCGACAGTATTGGTGGATTGATTAAACAGTTGAAAGGTCATCCGGACAGAAGATGGCAAGGTCGCGCAAACCGGATCAAGAGGGTTACCATTGCATTGTGCATTGCAGTAAATATAGCAGCTCACCTGGAGATCCTGGGCGGTTTCGATATCCTTGATGTGGTAAGGTTTAAAGGTGGCCAGGTTATCGATATTGGGAGTTTGCTCAGAGGTAATCTGGGAGATTCCCACACTCAGATTCACCTTATACTGGGCTTGTGCGGGAGGGATATACATCCCGGCCAGGAGGAGGATCGAGAGAGTGAATCCCGTTGACAGCGTGAAGGGTCTTGCAGGTTGCACGACCAGTCTTGCCTTTCTGGTTTTCAAACTGATCCAGTCGCTTTGAGAGACCTCGCGACTAGGGATAAACCACTCAAGCGGCAGTACAAATAAAATACAGAGTTGCGAGGACCAAGACAATACAAAAACAGGGGCTGAGATGAAGGAACCACGTTGAAAAATAACACCTACAAGATAATGCCGTGGATGAGGGTGTGTCAAGAAAAATTTTCAGAAAAGACTTTTTTATTCAAATGATCGCGGAAGGCCACCCCAACAGCCTGTTGAAAAAGAGTGGCACCGTGGATTCCCGCCTTCGCGGGAATGACAGAATAGTCGAAATTCCTCGGAAATAGTCATTCCCGCGAAGGCGGGAATCCATGGTGCCACCAGAACAAAGATTTTTTCAACCGGCTGCCAATAATTGAATTACACTCGTACTGGTATAGTAGTCAACACATCTCGGACCAAGGTTATTGAATGGGAATGAGATGGTTCCAAGGAAGATGCCTCTTATAAAATAATTAAGTGTTGTATACGATTTCATCGCAAGATCAACTAATACATGGGGGATGGAGGGGATGCGTGTAACCAAGGTGTACACCCGGTACGGAGATCACGGCAAGACACGTCTGGTGGGTAACCAGGAGGTGGATAAAGGCTGTCAGCGGATTGAGGCCTATGGGATGGTGGATGAACTCAACTCCGCGATTGGATTCGCCAAGGCCCTCTTTGAGGCGGGCCAGATCACACTTAGCGCCACGGCTCTGGAGCGAACCATCACGGAGCTCTTGGTCATACAGAACATGCTGTTCATCCTTGGGGGTGATCTGGCTACTTTGGTCTCCGACCGGTGGCCAGACATGCCGTTAATCACAGCGGAACATATTCACGAGCTTGAGCGATGGCTGGATACAATGAATGCTGAGCTCTCTCCACTCGAGGAGTTCATTCTTCCCGGCGGTCCACCCCCATCAGCGGCACTCCATCTGGCCAGGACGATTTGCCGGAGGGCGGAGCGCGAGGTGGTACGGCTAGGACAAATAGAACCGGTAAGTGAGTTTGCTGTTCCTTTTTTGAATAGACTTTCGGATTATTTTTTTGTGTTAGCTCGATGGATCTGCCACCAATCTGGAACAAATGAGGTATACTGGAAACGATAGGGTTTTCTGAGTGGGTAGCCAGACAGTAAACTGCTTGACTTACATTATAAGAGCGGATATTATAGAATACACGCGAAAAGATATAATTCCCTGGAGAGCGGCATGTCGGTTTTGGTGACCCCAAGTGTGGGTTTACCCCGTATTCTTGTAGTGGATGATGAAGTCCTCATCTGCGAGCTCGTACAGGAACTCCTGGAGGCGGAGGGGGCTGTTGTTATCACCGAGGTAGATGGACGCGCCGCTCTGTCCCGTCTGGAAGAGGATGCCTTCGATCTCGTTCTAACAGATTTACGCTTGGGAAATAACATCGATGGCATGCAGGTGCTGGAACATGCCCTGCATTTTCACCCTGATGTAGTCGTCATCCTCATGACCGGTTTTCCAACCCTGGAAAACGCGGTTCAATCTCTCAAAGCCGGAGCTTATGATTACATCACCAAGCCGTTCACCGTGGACTCACTCCGGGCGGTGGTCCGGCGTGCCTTGGAGCATCTACGTCTACGCCGGGAGAACATCCAGCTACGCGAGGCGATGAACCTCAAGCGGATCACGGAGGTTTTAGGCAGCACCCTGGAGCTCAATGAAATCCTGGAGGTGGTTCTCCAGAGTGCCTTGAATGAATTTCAGGCGGACTTTGGCGCGGTGTTGCTGGATAACACGGATTGCCGTCAAGTCCGTCTTGCAGCGTCGCTGGGGAATGGTACGGAGCCGGTCGACCTGTCCACCTTGTACCCACGCACGAGCCATGAGGACTGGCGGAATGGCTCGCGTGCACCGGTTCTGGTTCATGCGGGTGAGGAGGCTCCCTTCCCCTGCCCACTCTACAGCCGGAGCCATCGCCGTTCGGCCATGAGTGTCCCCCTTCAGGCGAAAGGTGAGTTCATCGGAGTATTGCATGTCTCGCGGGACCGCTCTCCCCAGTCCTTTACCGAGGGCAATTTAAAGACCTTGGGCATGATCGCCTCACAGGCCACCTATGCCATCGAGAAGGCCCAGCTCTACGACAGCCTTCAGCGGGATTACCTCGCTATCATCCGTTCCTTGGCCAACGCGGTGGAGGCCAAGGATCCCTATACGCGAGGCCATGGCGACCGGGTTGTGAAATACACCCATGCCATCGGCTCGCAACTCGGTCTGAACAGTGAAGCGCTGGATAAACTTAAAGTAGCGGCAATCCTCCATGACATCGGGAAGATCGGGATCCGGGATGAGGTCCTGCTGAAGCCCGGAAAACTCACCGATAATGAATACACCGAGATGAAGCTGCATCCCATTATCGGAGACCGTATTCTGGGACCCATCCGGTCTCTGGATGATGTCCGGGTGTGGGTTTATCAGCATCATGAACGGATCGATGGGAAGGGCTATCCGGAAGGCATTGGCGGAAGCGATTTGGCGCTGCCCAGCCGTGCCTTGATCGTGGCCGAGGTGTTCGATGCCCTCATTACCGAACGCGCTTACAAACCCGCCTGGCCGATCCCCCAGGTCATCGAATTTCTCTCCAACAACGTGGATTCACACTTCGACCGCCAGGTTGTGGAGGTCCTGATCGATGTCCTTCGGCGCGAAGGCGAATCCTTTTACCGGGAGAATATCATCGTTTACTAATCGTTATTCACTCCCTCCCCCTGTCCGTACACGAAACAAACCGGTATCTTCACATCTTGAGAACGAGCCTGTTTTCCAAGACCGTCACCCTTCAAAGGGGCATACCAATGAAGATTCTGATCGATGGAGAAGAAGTTCAATTCGAAGAACGGCCCACCACCTTCACGGAGCTTCTCTCCCAGATAGCTCGCATCTGTAGCGAGAAGCAAAGAGTCATCATCCAGATGCACGCTGACAGCCGGCGGGTTTATGCCGGCATCGAATTGCCGACTGGCCTCTCATTTGAAAACCTGTCCCTGCTGGAGGTCACCACCGGCCCCACCCGTGAAGTGGCGGCGGGAGTCCTTCGCGGATGCGCGGAGCACCTTGCGCTCCTGGCGGAGGGATTCGCGGAGACTGTCAAACTGTTGCGCTCGGGCGCCACTCAAGATGGGATGTCGCACATGGTGGAGGCGATTAATCTGTGGCTCGAACTGGCCTCTGGGACTGAGAGCGCCATGCAGGTGGTGGGATTGAACTGGAGCTCGGTTCAGGTCCATTTGGCGAATGTCCCCGAGGAGGCAATTGTCTCCGCCGATCTAGTGGTGGGACGTCTCAACGAAATTCTTGAGGAAGTGCACAAGACCATCGAGGATCAAGACACACTCGAACTGGTGGACATACTGGAGTACGACTTCCCGCCCTTATTAAAGGAATATCAAGAGGCCCTCTTCCAGTTGGCGGAGATCGCCGCCAAGCCGGTAAACTAGCAGCGTTCAATACCGGTTACGTCCTCTTTCCCCCCACCCCAACCCTCCCCCGCCAGGGGGGAGGG
>CAYRBI010000100.1:0-21737 GCA_964422415.1 uncultured bacterium
TTGACTTGCGAAAAGTGAGACGTTGTCCGGAGAGATTATAGCGCTGTAGTACTAGCAGCCTGTTGAAAAAGAGCGTGACCGTGGATTCCCGCCTTCGCGGGAATGACAGAATAAGCGAAATCCCTTGGAAATCGTCATTCCCGCGAAGGCGGGAATCCACGGTGCCAACAGAACTACGAGTTTTTCAACGGACTGCTAGGATCGAATGAGCTATCGACGGGATCGAGAGTCTAAAAAGGCACAAGCGATCTCAATCGTGCCTTTTGGGGGCTTTAGGAAGACAATATGGTATTGAATGAACTGTGTTTACAGTTCTAGGTGAGTGGTAGCGGCGACTAGATATGAACCAGATCTCACCGTCATCACAAGTCGTATATAATCAACGATTAGCGCAACAACATCAAACACTTAAGAAAAGACCTCACCCGGTTGAGACACCCCCCAGATACCCCCTCAGACCAACCCTGGAAAACGCAAAAAGGCACAAAACGGCACAACTGAAACCACCAACAGATATCAAATGTGGTCATTCTCTCAGTAGTTCATTTATCGAATTATCAATTGACTGCATTTAGCGAGCCCAAGTCAGGTTTACTTGACAAAATCTTGATACCCTTACCCCATCTTTTGACCCCACCTTAACCCTCTCTCAGCAATACTTGTATGTGACAAGGTATAAAGCCATTCAATGGACCTTTGTTCAAAAAACCAAACTGTGAGAGTTACGGCAATGTGGATCGGGATGTTGATGACTGGGTTTATCTGTTTTGTGGCGATATGGGGTTTCATCGAGGTCTGCGACCACATTTAGAGAGGATACCATGAACACGATTGTAGTGATTATTACCTTGTTTGCCTTCGTGTACCTGTTGTACGCGATGATCAAACCAGAGCAGTTTTAAGAGGAAAAGGAGTCATAATTGTGTTTCCCTCATTGGCGATACCCATCTTGGTGATAGCCGGATCAGTCCTGCTGGCGTGGCCATTGGGACGATACATGAAATGGGTGATGGACCCGCCGGATATTCATGGATTGCGAGCAAGCCTGGAACGTGTGTTCTGTCTCTTCTCATGCGGAGTGCATCACCAGGAGCAGACCTGGAAGCCTTACTGCAAATCTTTGCTTATCTCAAATGGATGCATGTTTCTGATTGTCTACCTCATCCTTACAGTTCAGGGCCATCTTCCTTTGAATCCCGATGGGAAGGCAATGATTGAACCCAGTCTTGCCTTCAATACCACTGCCTCCTTTGTGACCAATACCAATCTCCAGCATTATTCGGGAGAGCAAACCATGAGTTACTTCTCTCAACTATTCGCACTCATGTGGCTTCAGTTTGTCTCCGCGGCGACAGGGATTGCCGCATTTGCCGCATTATGCAGGGGTCTATCAGGAAGACGTCATTTGGGAAATTATTATATAGACTTTTGGCGTGCTGGATTCCTCATCCTTTTACCACTCTCTTTGATCGTGGCGGGTCTGTTGGTTCTAATGGGTGTTCCCATGACCTTCAAAGGGGCTGTCTCGGCAACCACCCTTGAAGGAGTCACTCAAATCATCGCCAGAGGTCCGGTGGCGGCTATGGTAGCCATCAAGCAACTCGGAACCAACGGGGGCGGTTTCTTTGGTCCAAACTGTGCCCATCCCTTCGAGAATCCCACCTTCTGGAGCAACGTCCTCAACAACATCAGCATTGTGCTTATCCCTATGGCCAGTGTCTGTATGTTTGGACGGATCACCCAGAGGATGCGTCACGCAACTGTCATCTTCATGAGTATGCTGGGTCTGTATTTGGCACTCCTTATGACCGCGTGTTGGTTTGAGACTGCTCCAACCCAGGCGTTGCTCGGGCTACCAATCGAAGCGACACCAAATCTGGAGGGTAAAGAAATGCGTTTCAGTGGTACATCCGCTGCCACCTGGGCAGTCACAACCACGGTTACCTCGAACGGTTCGGTCAATGCCATGCATGGCAGCCTTAATCCGTTGACCGGCTTACTTCCGATGATTGGCATGTGGTTGAATGTCGTATTCGGAGGTGTGGGAGTTGGGTTCATCAACATGTTCATCTTCATCATCCTCACCGTCTTCATTGCGGGAATGATGGTGGGGCGGACCCCGGAGTATCTGGGACGGAAGGTGGAGGCCAGGGAGGTTAAATTGGCATTACTCGCTATGCTTTCGCATCCGCTCTTCATCCTGGGGGGTGTGGCCCTGTTTGCAGCTACTCCCTGGGGAACCTCTACCACTCTCAACAAGGGAAGCCATGGTCTATCAGAGATCATCTACGAATTCACCTCAGCAGCGGCCAATAACGGTTCTGGATTTGAAGGGCTAGGTGACAACACACTTCCCTGGAATATCGCGACAGGCATCGTGATGCTCCTGGCACGGTATATCCCGATTGCCGCACCACTCGCAATCGCGGGGCTACTCGCAGCAAAACATCCCATAGCCGAAGGCAGCGGTACCTTCCGAGTAGATACTCCGCTGTTCGGAGGAATCCTCGTGGGAACCATCCTGCTGGTGGGTGCACTCCTGTTCCTCCCACTTGCTGTGCTTGGTCCCATAGCCGAACACCTCTCGCTTCAGTGACAAACAGGAGAACCGAATCATGTCTAGTTCATTCACAGCTCCAAAACAAACGACAATCCGTAATGGCTTCAGGAGGAAAGGCTCGCTCTTCCAATGGAATATGCTGCTCCCATCAGTGGGGCGGTCCTTTGTGATGCTGAATCCCATCCGAATGGTGAGGAATCCAGTCATGTTTGTGGCCGAATTGGGGGCCTTGCTGACCACCCTGTTCACTATTTCCGGCTTTAGTACCCACCATGCCGACTGGTTCTATTTCCTGGCGGTTACCATTTTGTTGTGGTTGACCGTGCTCTTTGCAAACTTCGCTGAAGCAGTAGCGGAGGCACGTGGACGCGCTCAGGCCGCCAGCCTGCGTAAAACCCGAAGAGATGTGACCGCACGAAGGCTCTCTTTTATTCATGAGGATGGAGGCCCGGTCGAAATAGTTGCCGCCTCATTGTTGAATGTAGGCGATGTGGTTTATGTTGAAGCAGGTGAGATTATCCCTGGTGATGGTGATGTAATCCGCGGGGTGGCCTCGGTAGATGAAAGCGCCATCACAGGCGAAAGCGCCCCTGTCATCCGTGAGGCCGGCGGAGACCGTTCGGCTGTCACTGGTGGAACAAAGGTGGTCTCAGATCATCTCATCATTCGGATCACTGCCCGTCAGGGAGAAAGTTTCCTTGACCGGATGATTGCCCTGGTTGAAGGTGCACAAAGACAAAAGAGTCCTAATGAAATCGCTCTCACCATCCTTCTGGCGGGATTCACTCTCATCTTTCTGATGGTGACAGTGAGTCTTTATCCGATCGGACAGTATTATGGGGTTGAGGTGGATATTCCCACCCTGGCCGCCTTGCTGGTCTGTTTGATTCCGACCACGATCGGGGCCTTGCTGGCTGCCATTGGAATTGCGGGTATGGCACGTCTGAGCCAGGCCAATGTGATGGCCATGTCTGGACGGGCCGTGGAGGCTGCGGGAGATGTGGATGTTCTGCTCCTGGACAAAACAGGAACGATCACTCTCGGTAACCGTCAGGCCTCAGAGTTCATTCCCGCGAAAGGAGTTGGAATCAATGACCTCGCCCGTGCGGCTCAGCTTTCCTCTCTACCCGATGAGACTCCGGAAGGACGCAGCATTGTCGTCCTGGCCAAGTCCCGTTATGGATTGCGTGAATACAGCCACGAAGGCACCGATGTGAAGTTTGTTCCTTTTTCCGCCAGGACCCGGATGAGTGGTGTGGATCTGGAAAACCGGCATATTCGAAAAGGGGCTGCTGATGCCATTCAGCGCTTTGTATTTGAACAGGGTGGTACCTTGCCGGATGATATCAAACAGAAAGTCGAACAGATCGCTTTTGCGGGTGGAACCCCACTTGTGGTGGCTGAGAACAACCGGGTTCTGGGGACTATCCATCTCAAGGACATTGTCAAAGGGGGGATCAAGGAGCGATTTGTCCAACTGCGCCGGATGGGAATCAAAACCATCATGATCACTGGAGACAATCCACTCACCGCCACAGCCATCGCAGCGGAGGCGGGAGTGGATGATTTTTTGGCGGAGGCGACTCCTGAAAAGAAATTGGAATTGATCCGCCGTTACCAGGGTGAGGGGCACCTGGTCGCAATGACTGGAGATGGAACCAATGATGCCCCAGCGCTGGCTCAGGCGGACGTAGCGGTAGCCATGAATACAGGCACCCAAGCCGCCAAAGAAGCCGGGAACATGGTTGATCTCGATTCCAATCCCACCAAGCTCATCGACATTGTCTCAGTGGGCAAACAAATGCTCATGACCCGTGGCGCGCTCACTACATTCAGTATCGCCAATGACGCCGCCAAATACTTTGCCATCATTCCGGCGGTCTTCATGACCGCAATGCCAAGGTTGGCCTCGCTGAATATCATGGGGCTATCCACCCCCCATAGCGCCATCCTCTCGGCGGTCATTTTCAATGCATTGATCATCCCGGCACTGATCCCGATCGCCATCCGGGGTGTCCGCTACCGCACTGTAGGTGCGGATCTGCTCCTGCGCGATAACCTTCTCATTTATGGCGTGGGTGGACTCATCGCTCCCTTCATCGGGATCAAACTGATAGACCTGGTATTGGCTGGTCTTCAACTGGTATAGGACAAGGTGTAGCCATGAAAGAAGATCTACTGAGTTCCCTCAAACTGTGCCTGTCGAGTGTTTGTGTCTTCAGCGGGGCCTATACTTCGTTGGTGCTCCTCTTTGCAATGGTGTGCGCACCTTTATCAAGAGATGGAAGCCTGATCCTGGATCCTGATGGGACTGTGCGAGGGTCGCTGCTGATCGGGCAGGCCTTTTCACATCCGGAATATTTCTGGCCACGTCCTTCGGCTGTGGACTACAATGCAGCAGCGGCTGGGGGGAGCAATCTTTCTCCCGCCAATCCAGCCATCACAGAACGTGCATCATCCATTCTGGCAAAGTACCAGGTGGGAGACAAAAGCCGGATTCCAGCTGATCTGGTAACTGCCTCCGGTTCTGGGCTGGATCCGCATATCAGTCTTTCTGCGGCCTATTTCCAGGCCGAAAGGGTGGCCGATTCGAGACACCTTTCCCTTGAACAGGTCAAGACGCTCATTGAGTCTTGCAAGGATTCACCAGTAATGGAAGGATGGGAGGGCTGGGAAGTGGTGAATGTATTGCTTCTTAATCTGGCTCTCGACAATCTCCAGAAGTAACATTGGATTATGTCCGAGGAACGGCTGACTCCAGAACAAGTCCTGGCCCGGATGAGGACCGAAGGGTTGGAATTACCCAGTGATTCCCCACAAGGGCGGCTACGGATTTTCTTTGGATATGCGGCGGGAGTGGGAAAAACCTATTCCATGCTCCAGGCGGCCCAAGCCCAGAAATCCGCCGGTGTTGATGTGGTCGCCGGATATGTGGAACCCCATGGACGCACGGAGACTGAAGCGCTTCTGGAGGGTCTCGAATCTCTCCCCCTGAACCAGGTTCAACACAGAGGGGCCACTCTACGGGAATTCAACCTGGATGCTGCTCTCTTGAGGAAGCCCAGCCTGATCCTGGTCGATGAGCTCGCCCACACCAATGCTCCCACATCCCGCCATGTCAAACGCTGGCAGGATGTATGTGAACTCCTCGATGCAGGAATCGATGTCTATACCACGGTCAATGTACAGCATGTTGAATCCCTGAATGATGTTGTCGCGCAAATTACCGGAATCACTGTCCGTGAGACCATTCCTGATGAGCTTCTGGACCGGGCTTCTGAAGTAACTCTGATCGATCTGCCACCCGCGGATCTGTTGACAAGGCTCCAGCAGGGCAAGGTCTACATTCCCACTCAGGCAGCCCGTGCCATAGAGCATTTTTTCCGCAAAGAAAACTTGGTCGCTCTGCGGGAACTTTCTTTACGGAAAGCGGCGGACCGTGTCAATGCTGATGTACAGACAGCCCATACCGGATCGGCAGCTAGCCGGCCCTGGCTGACTTCCGAAAGGCTTCTGGTATGTGTCGGTCCCAGTCCAACCTCAGCCAGTGTGGTCCGGGCCGCCAAGCGTTTGGCCGGTCTTCTACGTGCACCCTGGATTGCAGTCCATGTGGAGACACCCCAGGCGATTGGGATGAGTGAATCAGACCGGAACCGGTTGATCAACAACCTGAAACTTGCCGAGCAGCTCGGAGCCGAGACAGTCACTCTCTCGGGAGTCGATGTAGCCGATGAAACACTGGCCTATGCCCATTCACGCAATGTCACCAAGATTGTTCTAGGAAAGACCGATCAAAGGCCGTCACACTTCCTCCACCGCAGAAACCTGGTCGATCGGCTCCTGGAAAACAGCGGGAATATCGATGTGTTCCTGGTACGTGGTTCTGGAGAACCTCCCCTGACCGAACAGGAACCCTCGATTGTCCATCACAACTGGAAACCATGGATTTCGACGTTTTCCGCATTGGCTGTGGCTACTATCACAGCTGTGTTCCTTGATTGGATTGGTTTGACTGAAGCCAACCTGGTAATGATCTATATGTTGGCCGTGGTTTTTGTGAGTAGCCGTTGTGGAGCCATCCATTCCAGTATTGCTGCAACGATGGCTGTACTTCTTTTTGATGTCATCTTCGTACCTCCTTATTGGAGTTTTTCCGTTCACGATTCGGAATATATCCTGACCTTCACGGTGATGTTGTTTGTGGGGCTGCTGACAAGTACCTTGGCATCCCGTGCCCGTAATCAAGCCGAGTTATCACGGCGTAATGAGCGGCGTATGGAGGCGGTCTCACGGTTAAGCCGTCAGTTGGCCAATGCTCTACAGCCAAAGGATCTGATCCCGGCTGTGGAGGCTGCCGCCAGCGAGGTTCTGGGTGGAAGTTGTCTTCTGTTTTTACCAGATGTCCAGCGTCAGATCAAACCAGTCCTTTCAGATCGGACTTCATTCGGAGCCGATCCCACCGAGGCCGCAACTGCACAATGGGTATTGGATCACGACCAGAAGGCTGGTGCTGGAACAGATACTTTACCTAATGCATCTGCAATCTATTTTCCACTCAGAACTGGCAACAAAACCCTTGCTGTTCTTGGGATTCAACACCCCACCCCACAAAGTCTGGGAATCCCTGAGATTCGTGAGCTGGTTGAAACTACATGTTCACAAATCGCAGTATCGATTGAACGTAGCCGGTTGATCGAAGAGACGCGTCTGCAATCGATTCAGTTCGAAACCGAAAAACTTAGAAGCTCGCTACTCTCCTCAATCTCTCACGACTTGAGAACTCCACTCGCCGCAATCGCTGGAGCCAGTGAGAGTTTACTGAACGCACCTTCTTTCCCCGAAGAAACCCGCCGTGAACTGCTGGAATCGATCTTTGATGAATCCCACCGGCTGGCACGTCTGGTGGAGAATATTCTGAACATGACCCGTATCAGTAGTGGTAGTCTGAAGATCGAACGGGACTGGCATCTTCTTGAGGATATCATTGGCTCTACATTGAACCGTCTATCCAAATCTCTGGATGGCAGGTGTATTGAAACCCACCTTCCCATAGAAGGTCTTTTTGTTTACGTCGATCCTGTGCTGCTTGAGCAGGTGTTGATAAATCTTGTCGAAAACGCTATCAGGTATACTCCCACGTCCGGGCATATCATTCTAACAGCGTCGGAACAAGGACAAGAAACCCTGATCTCCATCATGGATGAGGGACCAGGCATTCCACCTGGTGAGGAAGAACTGATTTTCGAAAGATTTCACCGCGGTCTGAAATCACGGCAGGATACACGCGGAACCGGCTTAGGGCTGGCAATATGCCGTGCCATTATTGAGGCCCACGAAGGATCGATCTCAGCTGCCAACCGTCCTGAAGGAGGAGCTATGTTCTGTATACGTCTCCCAAAGGAGGGTGTACCTCCACCCACACTTGGCGAATCTGTTGAGGAGGAGGTGGACCGTTGAGTAATCTGGAACCGTTGATCGCCCTCATTGAGGATGAAGCACCGATCCGGCGGTTCTTGAGAGCTTCTCTGCGAGGTGAGGGATATCGTGTGGCTGAAGCGGAAACCGCAAGGGATGGACTGCGTATCATCACCCAGGAACACCCCAGCGTCATTATCCTTGACCTGGGACTGCCAGACCTGGATGGAACAGAGGTCATTCGGGAGGTCCGTGGCTGGTCAGCCATTCCCATCCTGATCCTCTCCGCACGTGGACAGGAGGCTGACAAGGTAAGAGCCCTCGATCTGGGAGCTGATGATTACCTCACCAAGCCGTTTGGGATCGCGGAGCTACTCGCCCGTATCCGTGTCGCTCTTCGTACCGCATCAAGAATTCAAGGGACTGAGGGCCCCCCTGAGACCATCCTTTCTTTTGGCAATGTGGTAATCAATCTCCTCTCACGTCAGGTAACCGCTCATGGGAAGGAAGTGGACCTGACACGGCTTGAATTCGAACTCTTGCGGATCCTTGTCCAGAATGCCGGAAAGGTGCTCACTCATCGTTTCCTTCTCAAGGAGGTGTGGGGCCCACATGCTGCAGGAGAAAGCCATACTTTACGAGTTTTTATTTCCAACCTCAGGAAAAAGGTTGAAGAGGATCCGACCCGTCCCAAGTATATTCAAACTGAGCAAGGAGTGGGATACCGGTTGAATATCGATGATTAGGGACTTATTTTTCAGACGGGCACCGTTTACTTTGAACAAGTCCAGTCACCTGATCACCTCAGTGTTTTTGTTGGACCACTCATGTTAATGAACCTTCGCCAATCTTTCGATTTTCCAGTGAATGGGGACATGAATTTACCGGTTTGGTGTTCAGTGATCCCGGCGGAGCGAGTTGTAGTCCAGTCAGCTGAGCCGTAGAGATTCGTGCAATTGGCGCTCGAAGCCGCAGTAGCGGATATTTCATTCCCAAAGGCATCTTGGGTGAAGAAATATTTCGCTTAGACGGTTGTCCCGCTGCCGGTAAAGACCACCTGGACATTCCCCACCGCATCGTAAGCGTAAGTGTAGTCATTCGTATTACTCGGAGTGGTCGTAGCACGGGTTGAGTAGAGATAGACCTGCTTGCCCACCAGAGCACCCAACGTTCCAGGTTTGTGAGTGTTGACCTCAACCGTCCGCCAGGTCACCTCGGTGGTCTCGATCACTCCATTTAGATTATCGTCGCATAACTCATCGATTCGGAGCACATTCAGACCATTGTAATGAAATTCTATAACACCCTCCAGTGCGATGGATTCATCCCCTCGAAGTCCTCACCGAGACTCTGCACTCGTATGTCTCCAACAGTTCGCTCATATCCTTACCCGACTCGGCCTTGATTGACACATTGAATACATAAATTGATTCCGATGGATTCTCTAATAAAGAATTAACACAATATTTCACAAACAGTCTGACTGAATACATCTGGTAAAAAATGTGTTGGTTGTTAAGAACTGATGTCCCAAAGATATATGTCATAGGATACGAAAATGCGACCGAAGCCCCCCCTGACTGATTTACTGCAACGAGTCCTTATCTATCCTGCACTTAAGGTCAATGATCTGATCCCAGCCAACTAGAAAAGGCTCTTTGCCGACCCGGCTCCTACTTGAAACCCAAGGGTGTCCTCGATTAATCTGTCCGGTGAATGGGTGTAGTCCACTTTCCTTTTCCTTCAAAAACTTAAGGTGAGGCATATGCCTGTCTGCACCCCTTTGATGTTGTTTGTTTTTTACACTCGTCAGTCATTTAGAGATTTAGATACAACTCCCGTGTATTTGCCCGCATCCTCCTCAGGGTTGCCAGTGGTAAACTAACACTCAGCATATTCTTTCCTTGATTAGGATTATCTCACAGATCACAAGACGCGGGGGATGGTGTTCATAAACCGGTTACCCCGTATCGTGTACGGCGAGTCCCAATTCCCCGGCTTGTTCACGAGTGCCTTTTGTCTTTAATCAACCGGGTAGGAAAAGTCATTGACTACAAAGGAAATAACAACGCCTACGCTAAGCTGCTCAGACGGGCTCTCGAGGAATGGGACCCAACCTGTGATATCGCTCCAAAAGACCTCCGGAACACCCTTCAGACCCACGCCTTGGAGTACGCGATCAGCGAAGGATGGAACACGTATTTGGTGGATCGTTACGTCGGACACGCTCCCAAGACGGTGGTGGAGAGGCACTATTTCGGAGACAAGAAAGGGTGGATGGTGGAGGTCTTCCGCGAGCATGTGCCAGGCAAGATCGACAGGATCGAAAGTGTAAAAGGGCACAAAAGGGCACAAGCGATCTCCATCGTGCCCTTTTTGAGCGCTTCAGGAAGACAATAAAATATTACAAGAACTGGGTTTACAGTCCTAGGCGAGTGGTAGCGGCGAGTGGACTCGAACCACTGACCTAGGGCTTATGAAACCCCCGCTCTAACCGTCTGAGCTACGCCGCCATTGTGTCTTGAATATAACCGGACATCCGCCCGGACTCAATCCTTGTCGGCATGGAGGAAGGGGGGGGCTTGAAAAGTGGGGAGAGTCCTGGTCAAGGTCCCCACTTATTGATATCTCCCCGGCTGGTGGTGCCATTGGTGGGTGAATAGGGCAGGATAAAATCAGGATAGATCGCTTCCACAATGTTGAACTGCCGGTCGGGACCGATGCTCCTGATCGAGTACTGGTACTTCAGATACTTGTCGAAGTACTGGCGCCAGAACTCTCCGGGTGCGTCGTAAGAAGTGCGGCTGCCATAGGCATAAGTGTCAGCCTGGAATCCGGGGATCTGCCGGCTCAGATCGAAGACCTCCGGTGGGATCGAGGTCATGAACCGGATGGGTGAAGTCAACGGTAACAGACGGTGAGAGGTGATGCTGTTAGGATCATATCGCGGTCCCCACTTCTGGGTTTGGTAGAGATTCAGATACTTCCGGTATTGAATCTGATAGGCCTCGAGAGCGCTTGCGATGGAACGTAGGTCTCCTTGGCCACGAGTCACCTTGGCTCGTATCTGTGCTTCCAGGAAGTTGGGAAGCGCGATGGCGATCAGAATCAGGATGATCGCGATCACAATGAGTAACTCGATGAGGGTGAAACCGGACCGGTGGGAGCCGGATCCGTTGGAACATCTCGAACGGCATGGACACATGGTGTGAGCCCTCCCTTCGATTTCGAACATCGCCGCGTCTGAGGCGCGTCAGGCGTGGCCGTTGACGACACGATCAACAAGAGCGTAAGCAGAAGACCGCGCTTAATTCTACCACTACCCGGCGCGGCGAATGGTCCAATCCAGATAGAAACTGACCACAAGATAATAGACCGGATAGTACAGACTCAGCCAGACCCATTGTTGATTTGGTTTTTCCTGGAAGAGTAAGCAGACAATCAGGATGGTCCATAAGATCCCCAGTGACCATGAGAGTCTCCAATAGGCCGAATTACGGCTGGGATAGAGGTAGCGGGTGGGGATGAAACTGAAGATGCCGGGGATCAGGATCATCAACACCGAGAGAATGGCTCCGGGATGGAACCAGTGCATGTAGAGGGCCACGATGTTCCAGTAACTGGGGAAACCGAGGAAGAAGTTATCCGGCGTTTTCATGTTCACCTGTCCATAAGCATACAGTGCGGCGAGGATGGGGATGGCCAGCCAGAGCGGATGCGGGAGCAGGTTCTCCTTGCCCATGATGAAGATCGGAGCCCAGATGAAGGTCAACACATCAACCGCATTGTCGACCTGCGCGCCACTGAAGTCTGGCAAGACCTGGGAGACCCGCGCGGCGCGGGCCATCAACCCATCCGTGGCATCGATGATCCCGGCCACCACCAAGAAGAGGAACGCCATGCGGACTTGGCCATTGGCGGTAGCCAGGAGGGCCAGCACTCCCATCAGGGCGCCACTCGCGGTATAGAGGTGGATCAACCAGGCGATCGTTTTCGTCATTCGAGTCTCATACTAACCGTTTGGTGTTTAACCTTCTGCTTGTTATTTTCGCCTATTCTCTCCATGATGAGAGCTACGGGTAAGCCCTGCCGATATTTCCAAGGGGGTTCCTGATCGGTTCTTCCAGCTGTAACTTCGCCTCTTTCGGAATGGTCTCGAACTCAATCCATGCGTCTTGAATGGTATATTGCCCAACGCTATCTCCGTGGAGCCCATCGTGGACGGGCTCTTATTTCCGTTGCGGGGGTCACCGTCGGAGTGACTGTCTTGATCGTGGTGATCTCGGTCATGAACGGCTTCGAACGGGATTTTATGGCAAAGATGTTGGGAGCTTATGGGCACCTTAGTTTATATCCTACCCAAAACGGCCTACGTGTAGACACCCTTTTCAACTATGAGGAGTGGATTTCACGTTTCCAGGACCAGCCTGGAGTTGCGGGGATATCCGCGACCATTGAATGTGGAGTCACCGTAGCTGCTGATCCGACCAATAGTGGTGAGCCACGGGCCCAGTTTGTTCAAGTGCGGGGAATTGATCCAAACCTCGAAGGCCATGCCAGCGATCTGGTCAAAGCATGTCTGGTGGGAGATATATCCTCACTTGCCTCGAAATCTACTATCCCAGCCGGATCACATACCGCTCTGGTGGATCCTTTCGCCATCCCATCCGAAACGCCAGGTATTTTTCTTGGTATTGAATTGGCGAAGGACCTTTTTATTGAGGTTGCAGGACGTAATTGGTCTGAAAAAGACCCTGGTTTTGAGACTTTCATCAAAAATCGTATCTTGGGTCAGAAGGTAAAACTGCTTGCTCCACGGATAGACCGGGGACCGGCGGGGATGCAGTTCTTTTTTATTGAGACCGAGGTGAAAGGCCTCTTCAAAACTGGGTTTTTCGATTTCGATCTGCGTTCTGCCTTGGTCTCATTGGATACCGCGCGGATTGTGAAAAAGATGCCGCCTGGATCCGTGGAGTTTCTTGAAGTCCGCCTCAAGAATCCTGACCCCAAAAATACCCATGCGACTGCCGTGGCATTGATTGATTATGCCCAGCGGATATCCAACACCGTTTTCCATGCCTTTCCTTGGATGTATATGAATCCTGTTTTATTAAATGCGATCCAAGTCGAGAAAGTGGTGATGGGAGCCATCCTCATGCTCGTGGTTCTGGTAGCGGCCTTTGGGATCGCCAGTACGTTAGTGATGACGGTATTGGAAAAGACTCGTGAGATCGGCACTTTGATGGCGCTGGGGACCCGGCGGTGTTCGATCATGTGGATCTTTATTCTCAATGGTTTCCAAGTGGGAATACTTGGAGCTCTCTTGGGGTTCTTCCTGGGGGTGGGACTGTGTTGGCTGATCGCGGTTCTTCATATCCCCATGCCCGGCGGAGGCAGTGTATATGTTTTGGATGTCCTTCCTGTCGAGGTAAGATGGCTGGATGTGACCGTGATCGTTATCTTTTCGATAGCGGCTTCGACCCTAGCGGGTGTCTTTCCAGCCTGGAAAGCCGCTCAACTCCAACCGGTTGAAGCGCTCAGTTATGAATGAGGTTAGTTGATGCGGATACTCTTCATCGGAGATATTTTCGGTAAGCCGGGGCGGCGTATTCTCAAGCACCACCTGGAGTGGCTACGCGAGGAACTGCGTGTCGACGTGTGTGTGGCTAATGGCGAGAATGCGGCCTCGGGCAAGGGATTAACCCCTGCCGTGGCGGAGGAGATCTTCTCCGCTGGCGTGGACCTCATGACCACGGGCAATCACTGTTACGACAATAAAGAAGTCTTCGAAATCTTCCAGAAGGGCGAGGAACGGATCATCCGTCCCCTCAACTACCCTCCCGATTCACCCGGACCCTCCAGTGCGGTGTGGACCTCTCCCAGCGGGGAGCGCCTGACCATCGTGCAGCTCATGGGGCGGGTCTTCATGCCTCCCTGCGACTCTCCCTTCACCGCGATCGATGGCTTTCTGAAGGACTGCCCACGGGGAGCCATTTTAGTGGATGTTCATGCCGAGGCGACCTCGGAGAAACAGGCCCTGGCCTGGTACCTTGATGGACGTGTGACCGCCGTGATTGGCACACACACCCATGTGCAGACCGCCGATGAGCGGATCCTTCCCAATGGAACCGCCGCCATCACCGATGCCGGGATGACCGGACCGCATGATGGCATCATCGGGGGCGACACCAATCAGATGTTACGCCGGTTCCTGACCGCTCTGCCCACCGGGCTGGAGGTCGCCAAAGGTTGTCCGATGATTCATGCGCTTCTGTTGGAGACCGATGAGACAGGCATACTGGCGCGGGTGATGGAACGCTACTCTTTGGCTGAAAACCAGCTCAACAGGGGTAGTTTGGAGCATGTGCACCGGGGATGAGCGGGCTGCCATCCCTTTCTGCTATGGGTAACGAGAGGAGGCAATTGGATGACTGATTCAAGTTTATTAACCCGTCGCGAGTTTGTTCAGCGGACAGCGCTTGGCGCGGCCGCTCTGACCGCTGCTTGGGGATATGCCCCGAGTGTGGGAGCGGTTGGAGCGAATGGACGGATCAACATCGGTATCATTGGCACGGGCGGTATCGCCAATAGCCATGGCCAGGCGTTGACCGCCATTAAGGACGAGGAAAACTGCACCATCGCGGCTGTGTGCGATATCTTTCAATCGCGCATGGAGGGCTATGCCGGCATGGTCGAATCCAAGTTCGGCGCGAAACCCAAGATGTACCATGATTACCGTGAACTGCTTGCCAATAAGGACATCGATAAGGTGGTCATCTCCACCCCGGAACACTGGCATGCCCAGATGATCATCGATGCTTGCCGCGCGGGGAAGGCGGTCTACACCGAGAAGCCGATGACCCATAACGCCACCGAGGCCATGCGGGTACTGGATGTCATCAAAGAGACCAAGGCGATTGTCCAGGTCGGTGTCCAGGGTATGTCTGATGACTCCTATGAGTCCGCGCGCGACATCATCAAGAGCGGAATGCTTGGTCAGGTCATGCAGGCCCAGATCGACTATGTCCGCCGTTATTCAGCGGATCGTGGCCCCTGGCGTACCGAGGCCAAGACCGGCGATCCCAAACCCGCTGATCTCGATTGGGAGGCTTGGCTCGGGCCAGCCTGGAAGCGCCCCTGGGATGCGCGCCGTTATTATGATTGGCGTTGCTATTGGGATTATTCGGGCGGTGTCTCCACCGACCTCTTCGTGCACCGTGTCACCCGCCTCATCAAGGCCTGTGATCTCAAGGAACCGCTCCGTGGGATTGGTATCGGCGGTATCTACAAGTGGAATGATGGACGCGAGGTGCCGGATACCTTCGAGATGTCTCTCGAATATGCTGGCGGCCCCTCGGTCTACTGTCTCGGCACCATGGGCAATGACCGTGGCATCGCTCACTGCATCCGTGGCTATGAGGCCACCCTGGTCTTTGAGGATCCTGGCTTCAATGTCTACTCGATGAAGGATGGCGAGAAGGATAAGATCTTGCACACCCACACTAAGTCGGGCGGCGAGGATCAGAGCCTCCATCACAAGAATCACCATGCGGCCATGCGCGCGAATGATCCCAGCATCCTCAAGACTCCACCCGAGCTCGGCTTCTATGGTGTCCTGGCGGTTGACCTGGCCAACACAAGCTACAAGCTCAAGAAGTACATGACTTGGGATGCCGAACACCGGCGCGTCGTTCCGGCGTAAGGCTGGAGATTGAATGAAGTGAACCACATGGGTGCCGGGGGGAAACCTCCGGCACTCATGTGTGTTGTTCATGCTTTAGCATGTGGGGACCCCTACTATTGAAATTTTGAACGATACTTACATGCTAAAGCATGAACAACATGCGGGAAGGCAGAGATCATGAAAAACTCCCTCTATTTCGTCTTCCTCCTCTTCTTGTCCATCTCATCCTGGTCCATGGAAAGGCCTCCTGATATGCGCCATGTCATCATCTACAAAGAATCCGGACGGTTCGGAGGCTGGCCCGCCAACCATGGGATGTGGATCTGGGGAAATGAAATCCTGGTAGGATTCAGCCGGGGGTTTTACAAGAATCTGGGTCAGTTTCACCACATCGACCGTGAGAAACCCGAGGAGCACCTCCTTGCGCGTAGCCTGGATGGGGGCGGGACCTGGACTCTTGAGGACCCAGCGGAGAAGGGTGATCTCCTCCCAGAAGGGAAGTCCTTGCATGGCATCCAACCACCCCGCCTTCCCCTCAAGCCATGGACAGATTGCCCCGGTGGGATCGATTTTACTTGCCCCGATTTCGCCATGACTCTGCGTATGACTGATATCGATATGGGTCCCTCGCGCTTCTATACCTCCACCAACCGGGGCCACAACTGGCAAGGGCCTTACCGCCTGGAGATCGATGGTCTCGGTATCGCCGCACGGACCGACTACATCGTCAATGGCCCCCAGGACTGCTTCGTGTTCTTGACCGCCGGGAAGGGTAATAAAAAGGAGGGCCGTCCCTTCTGCGCCAGGACAATGGATGGTGGCAAGACCTGGAGGTTCCAGTCCTGGATTATGCCGGAGATTGAGGATGGATTCGCGATTATGCCCGCCACGGTCCGTCTGCCAAATGCCCATCTGCTCACCGCGCTACGGATTCACCAGGGGGAGAAACGTTGGGTGGACTGTTACCTTTCCGAGGATGAGGGGCAGTCCTGGCGGTTCCTGAGCCAGCCCGCGCCGGATACCGGGGAAGGGAACCCCGCTGATATGGTGGTCCTCAAAGATGGAAGGGTGTGTATCACTTATGGAGTCCGTAAGGCGCCCTTCGGGATGCGGGCACGGATCAGCGCTGATGGTGGCCAGACCTGGGGGGAGGAGATCCTCTTGCGGGGTGATGGTGGTGGACGTGATCTGGGCTACCCGCAAATGGTCCAGCGTCCCGATGGCCAGCTGGTCGTGGTCTACTACTTCAATGATGACCCCAACCAGGAACGTTATATCGCCGCGACCATTTGGGACCCGGCTGTGCAGAGATAGTCATGGATTCCCGCCTTCGCGTTAATGACGGTTCCAGGCGATTTCCGCTTGTTCGTCATTCCCGTTGTCATCACTCGTCATTCTCGTTGTCTTCACTCGTCATTCCCGCGAAGGCGGGAATCCACGGCCAATACCTTTTCCAACAAACTCTTCAGCCTACAAACTACCCCTCCAAAGCGGCCAGAGCCTCCCTTGTAGCTCGTAGTGTTGCTTCCGTGTCCTCCTGAGTATGAACGCAAGTCACTCCCCATCCCCCTGAAGGGGCGACCCGTACACCTTTTCTCATGAGTTCGAGGCTCAGTTTTCGAGTGAGACAAAAATCGATATGCCGGATCGAGCGGGCATCGATGATCTCTGCCGTGGGATCGGGAATGAAGGCCACATGGATACAACCAGGGAAGGGCCTGACCACGAGGGGCAGAGAACAAGTATGGGCTAGATCCTGGAGCTTCCCCGCCAGGTCATCCGCCATGGTATGGCAGTATTTCAACCGCTCGCCGTTGTTGGCGCTCATTGCTTCCAGAGTGGCGAGTGTGCCCGCCATGCTCAGCGGGTTGCAGTTGAAGGTTCCCGCCAGGATGAGGCCGAGTTCATGCCAGCCCGCCATCCACTCTTTCTTTCCGGCCAGGGCGCTGACTGGCACTCCCCCTCCCAGGCACTTTGAGAAGGTGGCCAAGTCAGGGATCACCCCGTAATACTCCTGGGCTCCTCCCTGCGCCCAACGGAAACCAGTCACCACCTCATCGAAGATCAGGGCCGTTCCCCACCGGTCACAGAGGCCGCGTAGTCCCGCCAAGTACCCGGGACGGGGGGGCACCCCCGCTGAGGCCATTACTGGTTCGGTGATGACCCCCGCGATCTGGTCTCCGTGTTGCTTGAACACATCCTCCACCCGCTGTAGGTCATTCCATGGCAACACGATGAGATTGAGTGAATCCTCGGTCTGTTGTCCTTTACAGAGCCGCCGGAGAGGATCGGCCAGTCCATCTTCTGATGCGTTGTTAGGCGATGCGGTATCCCAGGCGATGTTGTCAAGCCAGCCATGGTAGTGCCCCTCGAAGCGGATGATCTTGGGCCGTCCTGTTTTGGCCCGCGCCAGGCGGAGGGCGGCATGAACCACCTCGGAGCCAGTTGAACCCATACGCACCAGATCGGCGCAGGGAACCATTTCGTGAATCTTCTCGGCCACCCGGATGTCCATCTCACTCTGTGCGCCATACACCACACCCTTCTCCAGCTGATTATGGATGGCTTCCATGATGGGCGGATAGCAGTGTCCGAAGAGCAAAGGACCACCACCTAACAAGTAATCCAGATACTCATTATCGTCTGCATCCCAGATCCGGGTTCCTTTTCCGTGGCTGAAGAAGAGAGGGAACTCACCCAGATGGAGTGCCATCTCTGGGGGAGATCCACCGCCCACGATCCTTTCAGACCGGGCAAATAAACGTAAGGATTGGGTGTAATCCATGGTTGCCTCCAGGTTATGGATCGAAGGTGTTCATGAGAAAGTGTAGCCGCATTACGGTAGAGATGATATGCTATATGGGTATTCTATGGAGGAATCCATGTACACACCCATCTTGCGAAGCATCCCCAGTGGGGAGCGTCACATTCTTCTCCAGATGGATCTCTCCTCGGAATGCAACCTTAATTGTATCTACTGCTTCCGCCGTTCGAGCCCGCCCCATTTTGCTCCGGTCCCGCTAGAAAGAGTCTCTATACTCGAGACACAAGTCTTTCCCTTTGTGCAACGACTCCAGCTTTCGATAGTCGGCGAGCCATTGACCTCCCTAGTTCTTCTCGAGGTCCTTTCGGCCGCGAAAAGAGCTGGAGTTACCTCTGTGGGCATGACCTCCAATGGCCTCCTCATGAATCGGGATATCTCGTGGAACCTCTTGGAGAGGGGATTGGATTGGTTGGCGGTGTCGGTGGATGCCTCCACCCAGGTCACCTATGAGAACATCCGCCGTGGAGGAGATTGGACTGTTCTCATGGAGAACCTGGCTGCCTTGGATCAGCTGCAAGCTCATTCTTGCCGGCACATGAGCGTGGCTCTGAATTATGTCATCATGGATCACAATGCTGATGAAGCGATCGATTTTCCTGTTCTGGCGCGATCATTAGGCGTGGATTCGATCACCTTTCACCCCCTCACCATCGAGCGCGAGGAGATGAAGGCCTGGAGCCTCTTCTACACCCCGGCTCGTTGGAACCAGATCATGCAGGCTTTACGCGGAGAGGTGGCGCGGGTTGGCATTCCAGCGTTGGTCCCCGATGACCTGCCCGAGACCGGTCTGAAGGATCCAGAGGAGAATCCGCCGGTTCACCCTGGACATTGCTCTGCAGTGGAGGACTCCCGGGTCTTTATGACCTCGGATGGTAACTGCTATCTCTGTCCCAATGTGGTCAGCGAGGGGTCACTGGGGAATGTGTTTGAGACCTCCTTCCGGGATATCTGGGATTCTCTCAAGAATCAGGAGTTCCGGGAAAGAGCCATGAAGATGGGGCAAGTCCAAGGTTGTGATTACTGTAAACTCTTTGCTCTTCACAAGGCTCCAGAATGCGAGGCGGCTTATGTTTCTAAACACCTTGCGGTGGAGGTGCGATGAAAGGGGCGCGGTTCACCGCGCCCCTTTTGCAGTGGCGTTGATTATTTAGTGTTGGCAGAGTCCTCGATGATCTGCACACTTTTGGTGAGAGTTAGGAACTTGTCTTTGGCTGCGGTGAGGGTCTTCTCCGGACCGGTGGCTTTGATATACCAAGGGCCGCTGGGGGTTTCGATGATCGCTCCCAACATCATCCAGCCGGTCCTGTCTGGTGGTGTGACCTTGCCAGGCATTGCCACCGCCGGCATGGTCCCGGTCAGACTGACCTGTTTGGTCTTGTACTTGTCACCCTGAATGTCCTCAACAGTCACTTTTGTTTTTGAATCGGAGCCATCTGGCTGGGTGAATTGGCTAGTCCAACGGTTGATATTGTCTTCCACACTTCCTCCGATGGGGGCGAAAAAAGCGATCTCGCCCTCTATTTTATCGCCCCCGGCGGGTGGAATACTGGCTTGGTAGAGGCGCATCATTGAGGAGGGCCGTTCCACCTTCCACTCCTCCGCCATCAGGAAGTGCATCTCGCCATGGCCACCCTTGTCGGGAACCTGGACCACATGAAATCCTGGAATGGCCTTCACTGGGGAGGCCGGCGCGGTGGCCGCCTGGGGTTGTGTGACTGGAGATTCTTGCTTCAGACCTTGAGCCACTTGTCCCTTGTCCGAGGTAACGGGTGCTTCCACTTTGGGCACGTTGGCGGGTGGTGTCACCACCTCCTGTTCCACTGGTGGCTGTTTGGAACAACCCATGGTGATAAGGAGTCCCAACACCGCTCCCACCAGAGTCCATGCACGCTTGTTCATCCATCTCTCCTTCATTCTGATAATGGGTTCCATACCAGGGCTCTTCTTCACCCCTGGTGGCACCAGGAATCGATCTTAGGGGCTCCTTGCCTCTCCGCCAATAGCTGCCACATTCCGCCTAGGGGTGCATCCATGTAAAGTCCTTTTTCAAGAATCAAATGTCTATGGATAAACAACGGCTTTCCAGCAAAAATGAAACGCTCCCGGAGAAGGTTGCCCGGGTGATCGCCGAGAGTGTGGAGGTGGTGCCTTACAACCCGGCCTGGCCGATGGTGTTTGCAGCGGAGAGGGCGCATCTTCTGGAGTGCCTTCCATCTGGCCTGATCCTGCGGATTGAACACTTTGGCAGCACCTCGGTGCCAGGCCTCGCGGCTAAGCCCATTGTGGATATGCTTGTCGAAGTCTCCTCCCTAGAGGACACCAAACAGCTGGCAGCACCGGTTCTGGAGGCTCAGGGTTATGATTACTTCTGGCGTCCCACCTTCGGTGATGATGGCCCGCCGTGGTATGCATGGTTCATCAAACGCGACTCCCATGGGCTGCGTACACACCACATCCACATGGTGGAGAACAGTCCAGAATTCGCGGGGCATTGGGACCGCTTGTTGTTCCGCGATTATCTGCGCACACACCCCGAAGCCGCGCGGGAATACGCCGGCCTCAAGCAGAAACTCGCCACGGAATTTCCCGGTGACCGGGTCGAATACACACGGCGCAAGGGGGGATTTATTGGGGAGATCATGGCGATTCTCTTGCCAAAACAAAGAATCTGACCGTGGAGCCGCTTTCGCAGGAATGACGATTTCTGAGGAATTTTGTGTAATTCGTCATTCCCGCGAAAGCGGGAATCCACAATGAAAGGCCAATGTTTTCAGGGTTTGCCTGGCATTTATACTGAGTTTATTAATGTATACACGAAATCGGTTATACGTGGTTATAAGTGGTTATAATTTGTTATAAATGGACCCAATCATGAAGAGTTCATTTTCAAATGCAGTTTGGCTCGTAATAAACTTGTCTTACTGAGATCTTACCGGTAGAGGTGTTTATGGAAACGATGCAGCTTTCCAGTAGAGGTCAGGTGGGTATCCCCAAATCCATCTGGGAGAGCCATCAATGGTCACCTGGTGTAGAACTGGTGGTTGAGGAATAAGAGGAAGGCGTGCTGCTGAGTGAGAAAAAGCTCTTTCCTCGAGCCTCCGCCAGGCTTCTCCTGTGGGGTACTGGGTATAAGGGACCCAGGCTATCACTCAGGGAGATGGAGGAAGGGATCAGGAAGGGAGTACGATCCTGTAGGTGGTTATAGTACTCCCCAAAATTCGGACAGGTGTCTAAGCTCGATTTTCCGGTGTTGA
>CAYRBI010000101.1:0-21312 GCA_964422415.1 uncultured bacterium
CCGGGGGTGGCGGCACCAAAGTGTATACGAATTATCACGCGTCGTTGCCTTACCCCCGGCTAACAACAGATTACACAACACCGATCGCGCTCCTACTTCACCAAGCTCTCGTAACGCTCGCGGACATCCCGGAATTCAATATCACACTCGTAGATGTGCTTCCACCATTCCCGGGCATTGGCCGGGTCGTTCTCGCGGAAGTAGGCCTCCCCCAACCCATACCAGATGTCCTTGATATCGTTGGTGGGAACACGCGCGGGGGGTGCTTTCTCAAGCGCCCGCTTGAAGGTATCGAGCGCCAAGGGGAACTGTCCCTTCTCAATAAACAACCAACCCAACTGGCGTAGCGCCGGATAGATCCGGGCAGGATTCATGGATGCTTTCTGGAAAATCGGAATCGCTTCATCGATATCCCCCTTCTCGGCGAGTACCTTCCCATAGGCCAATAAGAGGTCGGGGTCACCCGGACGCTTCTCAACCAGGTCATGCATGAGTTTCGCCTTGGCACTCAGGTGATCTCTTTCAACACGTTGACGTTCAGCCACCAAGGTGGTGTCCTCTGGGTGCTCCTCAATGTCCCGGTTGATGACTTTGAGCTTTACCGCAAAAAGGGCATCACAGTAACGTGGGTCACTGGGGAACTTGGATACCAGGTTCTGGTATCCCTCCTCGGCCTTATCGAAACGGTCACGCTTCTCATGGCAAACGGCGATCTGGAAGAGGGCTTCCTCGATCTGGCGATCCTCCAGCTCCGTCTTTTCTTTCCCATCCACGTCAGTTTTAAGTCCCTCGACCACGCGGGTCCAAATGGCCAAGGCCTGATCATGCTTCTCAATCTCGACCAGGAGCCGTCCGAGCTCGGGGAGAACGCTTTTCTTTCCCTCGGTGTCGGACTGATACTCAGCCAGTAGCTCGCGGATGCGTTCTTCCTTGCCTTCCACGCTTTGTTGCTGGATCGCCTTGCGATCCTCCTCGGCACGCTTGCTTTGTAGGTCCTTGATACCACCCGTTTCACCATAATGTTGGGCGCTCAGGTTCTTCACCTTGAGTGGCCATTCACCTTGGAAGGGCTCCAGATGAGAAAGCTTGTGGTAGACATCAATGGCGGCGGGACGGTCATCGATTTCCTCGAAGGCCTTACCGGCGGCCTTGAGAATCGCTTTGTTGCTGGTGATGAATTGGAGTGCCCGGCGGAAAGCGAGCGAGGCCAAGGCTGGCTGGCCAGCGGCCATCAAGGCGCTGCCATACTGCGCGGCGAGATTCGGATTGTGGGGTTTGTCCATGGAGAGGATTCCCAAATAGTGTACCGCCTGTTTCTTGAGTCCGAATCCATACAGCAAGTTCCCAATGAGTGAGTAGGCAATCCGCGTGAAGAAGTTCAGCCCTTTCTGGGCGTGGAGAATGCGCGCCTTCTCATACAATTCAAGTGCTTCTTTGTCAGTCGGATTAATCTCCACCAGTGAGGCGAACCAGGCGGCCGCTCCCTCGAAGTCTTGGGAGGTCAAGGCCTTCATGCCCTTGTCAAAATAGTTCAGCAGTTTTGGCGGTCTTTCTGTCATGGGAGCTTCCGGAGGATTTAAGATTCAAAAAGAAAGTATACCGGACTCATTCGGTAAAGACAGCTACCACGGACATCTGACGGGGGCAAGGTCCAACCAGTTACCCCATGCCCCGTACTTCCTGTTTGAGACGCTCGATGAACTTGGCGAAATCCTCGGAGTCACGCATCTCAGATTCCACCTTCTTGCAGGCATGAATCACGGTACTGTGGTCTTTGTTTCCGAAGAAGACTCCGATCTCCGGGAAGGAGTGGTTAGTCAATTCACGGCTCAGGTACATGGCGATACGGCGCGGCACGGCAATCGAACGGCTCCGTTTGGCTCCGAGAATATCACTGGTCTTCACACGGAAATGCTCGGCGATCTGTTTCTGGATCTTCTCGATGGAGACTCCACTGGGATCATCATGAACCACATCACGCAGAATCCGTTGGGCTAACTCCATCCCAATCGGATGGCCGGTGTAGCGTGCATGAGCGGCCAGTTTCACCAAGGCTCCCTCAAGCTCGCGGATACTGCTGGAGACACGCTGGGCGATCAGACGGATCACCTCGCTGGCGAGAGCAATCCCCTCTTGCTCGCATTTAAGGAGTAAAATGGCTTCCCGGGTTTCTACATCCGGTGGTTGAATCTCCGTGATCAAGCCACCCGCGAAACGCGAGCGGAGACGCTCGGTCATCAAGGCGAGATCTTTGGGGGGACAATCGCTGGAAACCACGATCTGCTTGCGGCTGTTGTAGAGCGAGTTGAAGGTGTGGAAAAACTCCTCCTGGGTGGCATCCTTGCCCGCCAGGAAATGGATATCATCTACCAGCAGCACATCCACATTGTTACGGTAACGTTCCTGAAACTCATTGCGGGATTTCTTCTGGATCGCGACGATAAACTCATTCACAAAGCTTTCCGCATCGATATATGCGACCCGGAGTCCGTTCCCCAAGGCCAGGATGGCATGGCCAATGGCGTGCATGACATGGGTTTTACCAAGTCCGACACCGCCATGAATATATAAAGGATTATACATCTCGCCCGGTGGGTTCTCGGCCACCGCCCGGGCATAAGCATGGGTCATCCGGTTTCCATCGCCGACCACAAAGGTCTCAAACCGGTACTTCGGGTTGAGCGGGAGACCGACCGCATGAGAGGGAGTGATTCCAGAAACGAACTCGACGGGTTCAGGGGGTTGGGTGATGGGAGCAACGGAGGGTTCGCCCACCTGTAGCTCCACCCGGATCTCATGCCCCACCACACCCCGGAAAAGTTCCTCTAAAAACCGGCGGTAATTACGCTGAATCCAATCCAGCTTATAGACCGAAGGGACCCGTAGGAGCGCATGACGTCCCTCAATTTTGTCGAGGGACAGATTAGCGAACCAAGAGTCGTAATCCTCTGGGTCGAGCTGTTCGCGCAGGAGTTGGTCGACTTCACGCCAGACATCACAGTGCGACTGTTTCATCTAGACAGGAAATAGCCCTACCCTCCTCAATAGCCTTCCGTCCTTCGTCTTCGGGCAGGAATCCTCTTCCCGTCCAATATTTCGAACTCCGGTTCCCTCAGGCTGAAATGAGGATGGTACGCCGTGCCTCCCAATCTTCAGAATAATCCCCTCGGAAAATCCCCTATAAACACCTTATTCACAGGACGGACGGTGACACGGGTTTGTGTAACGGCGAGATAGGAATCCGGACGGTAGAAGACAAATGAAAAGGGATAGTTGAGAGACGCAATACAACCAACGCCCTCTCACTGCAAGAATCCCTCCGCTCTGTTCACCCCGAATACCCACTCACTGCTATTAGCTTAAGATAAAGACTTTGAGCAACTTATGCTAATAACACTCACAAACTAACGCCCGGCTTGCAAGAACTAACATCCCTTCGCGGAATCACTTCTCTCCCCGTGAAACCGCACACAAAGAAAGACTCCCATGGCCCTCCCTATTTTACTCTTTACATTCGATCCAGTCGGCCACCGGAGTATCTTCCCACAACTTATCCACAAGTTGCTTGTTCCTTTGAACTTAGAGGAAGGTACCACAGGGCGCGCCGTCCCGCAACCCTTTTTCGAGCCTCCATCAAAACCATTCGACAAACCCAATCCTAACAGCCAGTTGCCACATTTCCACCCCCTACCCCCCAAACCTGTTTCCTTGGATAATGCCTCTTCATGGGTCCCTCTCTCAATCAAGATATCACCCTTCATTCAATCTTCACTTACACGGATGTCGACCGGGCGTTCTGGGAAACACACTTGGAAGAATGGGTCCCAGCGCAGCTGATCGACTCCCATATCCATATCGCCGATCCACGTTTCCAGATCGAAACCATCACGGAGGAGATGAAACGGCAGTATTGGGTGAATGAGCTCTCGGATATGCAGGATGCCACGACAGCCGCACGCTGTCTTAAGATCTTGTATCCAGGGCGGGAGGTCTCCTGTGTAGCCTTTGCCTTTCCAAGTCTGGGATGGGACATCGAGGGGGCGAATCTGGATCTTTCGCATGAGGCCACCCATCGAGGGTGGCATACCCTGGCGGTTATCAGACCCACCTGGGTTCCAGAACAAGTGGAACAGTACCTTAAAATGCCACGAGTTATCGGAGTTAAGCCCTATTACATGCTGCTCGGGTACGACCGCTGGACACGAGACCGATACCTCGAGGCCAGTATTTTCGATTTCCTCCCTCATTCCCAGCTGGAGGTCCTGAATCAATATGGCGCTTGGATCACTCTTCATGTGCCTAAGGCGGACCGTTTAGGGCATCCCGCCAACCTGAGCGAAATCCTTGAGATCCGGAGACGATATCCCCACATCAAGTTAGTCATTGCCCACTTAGGAAGGTGCTACACAGAACCCCATGCCCGGGAGGGACTCCTCCCCTTGGCCGAGGATCCTGGCCTGTACTTCGACAACTCAGCGGTTCTCAATCCCGCTGTCCACCGTCTCGCCCTCGAGCACATTGGGTACCAGCGCATCCTCTATGGCACCGATAATCCTGTGTTCTACATGCGTGGACGGCGCGAGTGGCAGGGACGGACCTACATTAACAGGACCAGCCATCCCTTTTATTTCAACACCAATCGTGAATCTCCCGAGGTGGAAGCCACCTATACCCTTTACATGTATGAGGCCTTAAAAGCTCTCAAACAAGCTTGCCAGGAACTCGGACTCGGCACTCATGAGGTCCAGGAGATATTCGCGGGTAATGCCCAACGTCTTATGGAGACTCTCTCACCCGTTCTGAAGTAGCCCCTTCTTCTCATGTAAAGGAGCATTATAGTTGTATCTCTTTTACCATATTATAATACTAAAAACCAAAAATACTGTTGACATTTCCAATTCCAGCATGGTATACAAGTGTGTTGTATTTTCTGTTTTTTGCGATTGACTGTCTTTTCGGTTCACACTTGCTGTTAGCACAAAAAACTCAGAAGGAGAGTACACATGAGGAAAGGTCTGTTCTGTTTGCTTATCCTAGGTTTGTTAGTTGCTACAAGCGGTTGGTCTTCAACAGTCACAGTCAACAAAGCGGGTACAGGTGGAGCGTACACATCGATCAATGCGGCTCTCGCCGCCGGTGGGACGTACATCACGATCACAGATAGTTCAACCTATGAAGAAGACTTGATTCTGGGCGACAACAGCACAATCGCGGGTGGCCCAGCCATCACCATCACCTCAGACAAGACCGGAGAAGAACGTCCACGTCTGACACCTACAGTTGAGTGCCCTTCCTATACGGATGGGCAAGCCTCTCGTAGGCATTGTGTTCAAGTTTTCTCACCTAATTCACATTTTTCCAACCTGATATTTGAAGCTAACGGTGATAATGGCGCTGGTTGTATGGGGATTATCGCCGAAGGCGTGGTGGTGGAAAACTGTCTTTTCCACCCCAAGAAGGACACTATTAACAAAGTTGATTCGAGTTATGGATTCGTTCACGTGGGTTCTCAAGGAACCGCAGGTGGGGCAGCTGAGCCTGGTGGACGTCAAAGTGATAATCTCATTATCCGCAACTGCGAATTCAATGGGATCCTCCCTCAAAATAACCCCGAGCCAGTCAATGAAGGCTACCAAGGATATCTTGCCGGTGGCAACTGCGGACAAACCCAGCTGGTGCGTATGGATGTTTACTCCAATGATGGCGTCAGCGGAAGAATAATCGATGTCACCTTCGAGAGTTGCTTGTTCCACTACAGCCCGGATCTGCACATTTTTCCCTCTAACCGTGGAGATGAAGCGGGTGGCCAGCTGATCGTTTACTTAATGAACTGCCGGATGGATGCGACTGCCAAATTTAGTATCCGTGGACGTGGTGCTTGCGTGGTCGCGGATCACACCGTCTTCACACGTACCAACCAGGGGCCGCATGGCGATGGCGAGAACTCTGCCGTGGCCATCAACACCCAACAGGGCCACACCGATAACTGGGCCAAGGTGACAGATTGCCTATTCGTGAACTGTGGAAGCCCATATTCTAAAAAAGGTTACTTTGGTGGCGTACACAACGCCAATACCGAAGGATTAATGGAAGTAGACCACTGCACCTTCGATAAATGTGTCAATGGTGTTGCAGCCGGTTGTGGTGGAGGTGGTACAGAAAACACGAGGGTAAAGGTAACCAACTCCATCTTCCACCGGATTGGCTACCAATCTGAACCGGCGGTTGATGAATCAGGTCTCCCCCTGTCCGCAACCACTCCCTATGACATTCCCGCTGAGAAGCTTTACAAGGCAGCGTGGTGGGGTGTTAAGGGAGTTAATGCATACTTCGTCGGTGGCGGAGCCATCTATAGTGGAGTTTTTAACGCTTTCTATCTCTCCTCACCCTGTAAAATTGCAGTCCAGGACACCCTGGTCGGAACCATCGCGGATGAAGCCCTCGACACACGCAACTGGGATGCCGTTTTAACAGAGGATAGCAGTTTGACTAACCCAGAATTTTGGTATGCCAGCCGCCTCGATTGCGGGAATGTCGGCGCTGAGGCTGACGATAATATCACTTATCTGAATCCCATCACGCGCGGAACCCCGGTCTTTAAGAACACCGATCCAGATGCCGAAATTCCATACGAGCTCGATCCTTCCTCTCCAGGACAAGGATGGGGTGCTCGTTTCGGTACCACCACCCCCGCCGCAGTCCGGGATTGGAACCTTTACAATTAACAGGTGGGTGACCTGTTTCTGTCTACCACAAATGGGGCGCGGGATATTCCTCCCGCGCCTTTTCTATTTTTTTATCACACATCATCTTCACGCTTACAGAACCATACCGCTGAGATAAGATGCCACCATGCGGAGCATCGCCCATTGGTTGAGAGTGGTTTCATATCTCCCATACCTTCCTTGACATGAGCGCCAAGGAGTAAAAGAAAGGAATCAAGATGCCACCTATTCAACGCCGTGAGTTCCTCAAGACCACCGCTACAGCGGCCCTGGCCACCGGCTTCAGTTCCACCTTCTCGATCAACGCCCTGGGGGCTAACGAGAAGGTGGTGATCGCAGTCATGGGGATCCATGGACGAGGAAACTATTTGGCTCACCGCTTCCTGGAAAGGGATGACATCATCCTCAAGTATTTCGCTGATCCGGATTCGCGTCTCTTTCCCGAGCGGGTGAAGGAGCTCGAAGACAAAGGTTTCAAAGCCCCCGAGTGTGTTCAGGATTTCCGGCGGGTACTCGATGACAAGGAAGTCGACGCGGTGGTCATGGGAACTCCCGACCATTGGCACGCGCCAGGGACGATCTTCGCCTGCCAGGCCGGGAAGGATGTCTATGTGGAGAAGCCCTGCCATCATGACCCCTGGGAGGGACGGCGGATGATCGAGGCCGCCCGTAAATACAACCGGGTGGTTCAGGTGGGGCATCAGAACCGGAGCGCCCCTTACATCTATCAAGCCATCGAATACATCAAGTCAGGACAACTGGGCGATGTCCACCTCATGCGCGTGATGAACAGCAAGCCACGCACTACCATCGGCACCGAACAAGATGGACCCGTCCCCGAGGGCGTGGATTACAAGATGTGGCTGGGCCCCTGCAAGGACCGTCCCTTCAACAACAACCACTTCCACTACGCCTGGCACTGGTTCTGGGAATACTCAGGCGGAGACATCATCAACGATGGGATCCACCAAATGGACATCGCGCGCTGGGTGGCGGGAGTGAAGTACCCCAAATCGGTTTACTCCACCGGCGGCATCTTTCACTTCAAGGATGACCAGGAGACCCCGGACACTCATGTCGCCAACTGGGACTTCGATGGCCTCACCATGATCTTCGAACAAAGTCTCTGGTCCCCATACATGATTAAGGTCCCCATGCCAATCCGTAATGGGGATAACTTGCCCCTCTGGCCCTTCATTGGAACCCGTATCGAGATCTCCGGCACCAAACAGTTCTTGTGCCTGGGGCGTCATGGGGGCGGCTGGGAAGCCTTCGACGCGGATGGGAAATCGGTGGCCAAAGGCAAAACTAAATTCTCCGAAATGGAACACGATCACATCGCCAACTTCATCGATTGTATTCACACCCGCAAGACGCCCAACGCGGATGTCGAAGAGGCCCATTACTCAGCCCTCTTGAGTGAGTATGCGAACATCTCCTACCGTTTGGGGAGGAAACTCCACATCGATCCTCAGACCGAGTTTTTCGCCAATGATGACGAAGCCAACGCGATGATCCGGCGTCCCTACCGGGAACCATTCGGGGTACCGGAGAAGGTGTAGGCGGCTGCGAGCTCTTTTCGAAGTAGTCCGCCCATCCGGAGGAGTCCATGTCGATTTTCGACACCCACAAAGCATGAAAATTGGATCGTTTTCAGTTGTTAGCTGGGGGTAAGGCAACGACACTGGATCATTCGCACACACACCAATGCCGCCACCCCCGGAACGCCGCGCAAGGGATTCATTCAGCATCGCCTTCCGGGGGCGGCGGTATCGAATCAACACGAGCTATGAAACCACGTTGCCTTGCCACCGGCTAACAACGGAATGACGGAGCAGATGGCGTTCTATTAGCAAGGCAGTAGCGAATTCATTCGCGTCGTACTCCACGCGAATAAATTCGCTACTCCAGATAAATTCGCTCCTTCGGATTTCCTCAGAGGAGACTTTTGACCATGCCTACCCTCACACGCCGTCAGTTCATGGGAAGAACGCTCGGGGCCACCGCATCTGTAGCTCTAGCAGGAGGCCACCCATGCCCCTGCGGGGCTGTGGAATCAAGACTTGCGGAGGTCAAGACCACCCCCCACCCCACCGATATCCAGATCCTGGAGGTCACCACCGGGACTGAAAAGTACGATTACCGTTCTCCTATGAAGTTCGGGGGCAATGTACTCAAGGAGATCACCCTCCTGAACGTCAAGATCCGGGTGAAGAACCGGAAAGGCAAGGAGGCAATTGGTACGGGGAGTATGACCTTGGGAAATGTGTGGGCTTGGCCACCCAAGACGGTGCCTCCCGGTCAAAGCCTGGAGGCCATGCTCCAACTCAGCAACCTACTCATGGAGGGTACGCGTTCTTGCGGCATCTGCGCTCATCCAATCGAGATCATGACCCAGCTCGAACCGGAGTATGCCCGGCAAGTATCGCAACTTCCCCCCTTGGCTGAACCCATGTCCCGCCTGGCGGTCCTGGTGGTGGCCAGCCCTTTCGATGCGGCTCTATTCGATGCCTTCGGGAAAGTCAATGGAATCAACAGCTACAACGGACTGGCCAAGGATCACATGAATGCAAGCCTGGGGCGCTATCTCGATGACCAGTTCGCGGAGGAATATCTCGACCAATACACCCTGCGCGAACCGAAGCCACGGATGCCGCTCTACCACCTGATTGGAGCGCTCGATGCTCTCACCCTCGCGGAAAACACCTCTCCGTTGACAGATGGACTACCCAATTCACTGGAGGAATGGATCGAGCGAGATGGACTCACCCACCTCAAGATCAAGCTGAACGGGGGTGATCTGGCCTGGGATGTCAACCGGGTACACAGTGTCGATAAAGTGACTGCGCTAGTTCAAACAAAACGGGGCGTTTCCGAGTGGAAGTATTCCCTCGATTTCAATGAACACGCGGGCAGCGTCGAGTATTTGCTAGACTTCCTACACCGCATCGATGAAGGCTCACCGGAAGCCTACCAGCGGATTGCCTACATCGAGCAACCGACCGCCCGCGATCTGCGTTCCCAGCCGGAGAACAAAATCCACAAGGCCGCCGCACTCAAGCCAGTGGTCATCGATGAAACACTGGTGGATTACGAGAGCCTGTTGCTCGCACGCGAGTGGGGATACTCCGGTGTCGCTCTGAAAGCCTGTAAGGGGATCAGCCATTCATTACTCATGGCCGCGGCGGCGCAGAAGTTCGGCATGTTCTTGTGCGTACAAGATTTGACCTGCCCCGGCGAGTCCTTCCTGATCTCCGCGGGCCTGACCGCAAGGATCCCCACTACCACCGCCGTCGAGGGAAATGCCCGGCAGTATATCCCCTCGGCCAACCAGGTATGGCAGAACCGCTATCCATCAATCTTTATGGTATCCAATGGGACCATCGAGACAGGAGTCCTCACTAAACCCGGTCTGGGACTCTAATGAGTCATCTTGCTGGAGTTCTTCAGCCAGTTCTTCATCTTCTCTTCCCTCCCTTGTGTAGGGCCTGTGGCGAACCACTCGATGGAGAGGCCACGAGTATCCTTTGCTCTCGTTGCAGCTCGGTCCCCATGATCATCCAGCCCCCCTTGTGTGACCGTTGCGGGTACCCACTCCCCACATCCACGGAGGCGTCGATACACGAGAATGGGCGTTGCCCCCAGTGTGCCTTATCCGTTCTGTTCTTCGACCGGGCGCGGGCAGCGGTACGATATGAAAATCCCTACCGCGAACTGATCCACCAGTTCAAATTCAAGGGCTCCTGGAGGGTACGCCCCTTCCTGGAGAACACTTTCCTGGAGGGATATTACCGGCACTTCATCCGTGAACGATTCGATGGGATTGTACCAGTCCCATTGCATTGGATGCGGCGTTTTCAAAGAGAATTCAATCAGGCGGAAATCCTAGCCCACGCACTCGCGGAGAAGACACCAATCCCTGTGTTGGAGAAGGCCCTCCGGCGTGTCCGCTACACAACTCCGCAAAGCCGTCTGCGGGGCCGTTGGCGGGAGAATCACCTGGAAGGAGCCTTTGCCCTGGGTTCGGTGCCTGTTTCAGGGCTGAACCTTTTGGTAGTGGATGATGTGATGACCACCGGGATGACCTTATCAGCGTGCGCTGAAGTACTGCGTGCCGGTGGAGCTGCTTCAGTGACTGCCTATGCGTTGGCAAGAAGGGTATGATGGCGACAGTTAGAAGGAGGACACAATGAGATTCACAATCTTTGGGTATACAGCGCTGCTTCTGGCACTACTCATCTGGGGCACACCCAGGGGGCTCTGCCAAGAAGACGTTGATGGAGACATACAGACACAGCGGCTGGAAGAACGCGCGCTACAAGTCCAACAACAGTATCCCTGGTTGATTCAGCAAGACCGTGGACTAGCTCTGTTCGCGGTAAACCTCCCACGCGAGGAGTTTCTGCGGGGAGTGAATGCAGCGACCGATCTGGTCTTTGAGGGAACGGAGGAACTGCCCGAGCTCATCTCCCTCAGAGGTATTTTCACCAACATCGAGGAAGCCCTCAAACAGTTGGGAGAGCTCGACCCAGGTCTACGCCAAACCATCGATACAAAGGGAATGAAAGGGCGGTTCTTCCATGTGGAGGACGCCAACGGTGGAATGTCAGATGAGGATCTGGTGAGAAGGTACCGGCGTCAGAAAATGACCGCTGCCACCCAACCGAATGGCATGGGGGCATTCTTCGCCGGAAACCTGATCATGGATGGAACGCTGATCCCCCCACCTGTCCAGATCGATGTTCAGCCCAATCATGCCAACAGCGAAATTCACCTACTTGCCAATGGAAACATCATCGAACGGATCAAGTACACCGACCCTTATCTCCTGGACCAGGAGCTCATCCGGGCGGACACACCCGATAAGTTCCAACGCGCTGTTAAATCCAAGGCTGACCGTATCTGGCAGCAGGTGAGTCAGATCCCTTTCTCCGCTACTGGAGAACGGATGATGATGACAAGTACGCAACTCTCCGCAATTTACGGGATCGCCATTGCCAAATTGGAGGGAGATTCCATCAAGCTTGAAACCCCAGAGGGCAAGAAGTTTTCCTGGTCACCCCCACAAAAAGGGAAAGATGTCCCCCTGACTGAATCCGAGGCCTTTCAGAAGGCCTATAATCTACAAACACAAATCTTCTCGGGCCTTGGCTCCGGGGGGATGGTCTTCTGCTCGCTCCACTTCGGAATCCACATTGTGCCTGATGGATTCTACTTCTTGGAGGATCTCAAGAAGATCACCTCAGAGGAAGGAGTTGTGGCGGGTGAAAAGGCCAGGAAGATTCGCGAACATTGGCCGGAGCACGCCGATTGGGTGTTGGAGTATTACTATACCTCACTGATCGACGAAATCGCTCAGGCCCCCACGAATCCAATCCTGAATACCCCCCTCGTCTTCCCGCTGCCCACACCAGTCGTACCCGGTGGCACAGAAGCCCCCAAGACAACGGAACAGATCTTGAAAGAGATCATGGAAAAGAACAAATGAGGTGGGGAGTAAAAGATATATGAGCCGGGGGTGGACACAACACCACCCCCGGAGAATAGCGAAGCACCGTCAGAGTTCAACCATCAGGTTGCTCCACACGCTAAAGCGTGAACACCATACAGCAAATCCTACCAGGTGCTGGTTCTGGGTTCCTGAGTACTCGCGATGGGGGTCGTTCCCTGTTGGTAGCCTTGGTTATAACCCTGATTATAGCCCTGATTATACCCCTGGTTGGCGGCTTGGTTTTCTTTCTTCTCCATGTAATCACCCGCAAGAGCGCCACCCAAACCACCGACACCAGCACCAATCAGGGTACCTTTGGTATCCCCGCCGATCGCCTGGCCAGCTAAGGCACCCGCGCCCGCGCCCAGAAGCGCGCCAGTCTGGGTTTTTGTGGCACATCCGCTCAGAACAACCCCAATGACAAGCAATCCAATCACACACAGAGTTCTCATCTGGCTTTTCCTCACTCTTTAAGCGGCCAATCTTTTCTTCCCCATGAGACGATCTAATCCCGTTGAGTATTCAGCAGATAGATCATCTTCCTCACAGTGCTACATGCACCTGTAATTTTTACCCCAAAATGGCTCGAATGTATATATCCTCCGAAGTCCATATTCCCGCCACATGGAAATGTCCTCTTCCGGATGCGGGAGGAAGGGAAGTGAAGGAAGAGGATTATCCTCGGCCATTATACGGGCATCTCAATCAAGGTCTCACGGGACCATCTCAGGGGATTTGGGGTGTCCCGTGATGGGGGAATCTAGGGGGAGCTTTTCACGTGCCAAGTCACCCAGGAGTGTATTGGGATTGCTCAAGACCATATCTTGAAAAACCGTGGACGAGACAGGTTCCTCCAGCTCCGCGGTTTCGAACCGGAGCCGGAGAGCCAAAGTGGGATTGACCGGTTTTTCTTGAAGCACACGCCATTGATTCAGACCCTCTTCCTTATGGCCAGCATCGATGAGCATACGTCCAATCCGGTAGTAGATCCAATTGGTCAAATCCTCATCAGAAAGAGAAGAAGCCAGTTTCCGGTAGTTAGCCTCAGCCTCCTTCCAGTCTCCACTGGCCTCGAAAAAGCAAGCCAGGCTGAAACCGGGAAGCTGCTCCTCGGAGAGGCCTTTCATGTAACGGAGACGCCAGAGGGCTTCATTTGCCAATGATTGTCCGGGATCGGAGGCGAGAACATCCTCGTAACCCTTTTTGGCCTCCTCCCAATCCCTCTGCCAGAGAGCCCATTCCGCAAGCCAGAACTGGGCTTCCGAAGCATGGCCGCCCCCACCGTTGTAAATCTCCTCTAACAACGGCAGAGCTTTGCTCTTCTCATGCAGCTGGGTATAGGCCAAAGCCTGGTAGAACTGGAGGTTGGTTTTCAGAGGAAGATTCCGATCCAGTTTGGGAAGATTCGAGAGAGCCTCGATGGCTTTTCCCGCTTGGTGATTGTCGAGATAGAGGCGCGCGATCGCCAGACCCGCCGAGGCCTGTTTATCGGGAACATTCTTAACCTGTTCCTTCAAGGCCCGCCAGAACTCTATGGCGGGGGTGGTATCGCCAACAGCCGCGTAAGCACGCGCCGCCGCCTCGATGGCATTGGAACGTGCCATCAATTGCTCATGACCAACCTCGGAGAAAAACCGGCAGGCCAACCCATTTTCACCCTGCAAAGAAAGGTCTGTGCCGATCCCAATAAGGTGATTCGCCTTAAGCTTCGAATCTTTAGCCCAATAGGCGGAGACCGCACGCGGAGGTTGTACCAGCCATTTCTCCAACATTGGGAGCTCACCCAGTTGAAGAGCCAGCTCCGTAGCCATTTCAACCGCGAGGTCCCGCCAGGGGGCTGTCTCTGTACTCGTGGCATCCAAGACCTGGTCAAGATTCCGTAGAAAAGGATCCATCTGTTGGGTACGACGGAGTTGGTCGACCAGTCGTTCAGGTGTCCAGAATCCTCCAGCCCGCTTGGCCTGGCCCCGCTGTGTCTGATAGGCGCTCAATGCGCCCGGCACATCTCCCAGCGAGATGGATACATCCAAAAGTTCCTGCGAGAAGATCACGGGTTGTGAAGCCTTGCTCAATCCGGCCTTGAAAGCCTCGATGGCTTCAGGAAGGAATCCCTTGGACTTGAGAAGACGTCCCCATTGAAGGTACCCCACATCGGGGCGTTTATCCGTGGAAGGGATGCGTGCCCAGACCGCCAGCGCCTTGTCCGTCATCCCCAAATCGGCCAACATGGTGCCCCAGGACTCCAAGAATCTCCCCGGTGAAGTTTTTTCCAGCTCCGAGTAGATCCGTGAGGCTCCCTCGATATCTCCACGCGCCGCCATCATACCGGCGACACGGATTTGCAGATCGACATCTCCCCAGAGGTTATCCCGGATGGTTTGAATGGCTTCATCTACCCGGCCGTTCTTCTCCAGTGTAGCCGCTTTGATCGCGAGCCAGTCTTTCTGGAGATCCGGCGCAATCTCTCCGGTATTCGAAAGAATCCAACCGGAGACCGCTTCGCGGAACCCACCCTCCGGAGCTTCTTCCAGGAAAGAAGGCCACTGCACGCGTAAAAGAGATGGGTTGGACTCAATCCCGGTCATGAGGATCTTCTTGGAGATGTCCGGTTTTCCCGACTCGAAGGCGGCCCGCGCGAACCCTGTCCACAGGCTCATCCCCTCGCTCTCCTTGAGCACAGTGGGAAGTTGCTCCCACTGCGTATTACTCAATCCTCCTTGCTCCGCGGCGGAGAGCAGACTGCGGGCAACCGGAACTCTTTGTTTGGGATCTCCATTCTGGAGAAGGTCAAAAAGGGTTCGTACCGCCTCCTCGTTCCTCAAGCACGCCAGCAAGAGGTCGCAATAGACCAGATGGAGCTGTGTCTCCGTGAGGGAATAGGGGGGATCAATCTCATCCAGGGGTGTGAGCTGGTTCTCTACCAGCTTGAGTGCATCGGCGGGTTGTCCGAGAGATTTGAGGATCGAGAGTTCCACAGCCAGCATCTCGGCTTCATCGATCTGGGTCTGCCAGCCCTCCATCCCGCGAAGTGATTCGAGCTGGGCACGGGCCTCATCGGGAAACCCAGTCGCCAGCATCGCCTTGGCCTCTAGGAAGAGGAAACGGGGAGTGACAAACGACTCATCACCGATCTGGCGCAGTGTTCCCAGGGTTTGAAGGGCTTCACGTTCTCTGCCGGTATTGAGTAAGCGTTCAATACTATCAAGAAGATCGGACTCACCAAAGGAGTTCACGGCCGGGAAGATAAGGACCACCCAGAGGCTAGCTCTCAACAAAAAGGAAAGATGCAGAGAAGAATTCGTTTTCATAGTGTCCAGAAGAGAAATCCAGGCCATCAGTTGGCGGGTGGTAGAGCGTTAGGGATAGAAAGTCCAATTACACGATGAATCCACATCCGTGCACGTTCATGCGCGGGATCAATGGAAAGAGCGCGGTGCCAGGATTCACGGGCGCCGGGACCATAGTTCATCTTGAAATGGCAGCAGCCCGTCAGGAAATGCACCTCCGCGTTATTGGGATCGAGCGCGGCGGCGGCACGGTACCGTTCCAGGGCCTCCGCATATTGTCTATTGGAAGCGAGTCCATTTCCCTCGCGAACCAGATCAGAAACATCGGGCATGGAAACTCCTCGGGTGTATGTCTTCGATACCCGCTACTGACGGATACCCCTTATGATGCCATTAGCCAAGACCGAGGCCAAGGGTGGGGAGAAAGCGCAAAGGATAAAGCCATGGTTGGTTGATGGGGGGATTTGGGGTATGCTGCCATATTTGTGGCGGAGCTGGAGATTAATCTATCTACCTCTTTCCACTGAGAATCCAACAACTGGGAGGCCTTAACATGCTGCTTGCCCATGACCTCCGGAACAGGATGTTCCGCTTTTTTCTCTGTATCGCGGGAGGATTCCTGATTGTGACCAGTGCACAGGCTGGTGATTTCACCTTGCTGAAGGGACTGGCGGATTACCAGGTCTTGCAGCGGAGCGCCACCGATACAGCAACCCTACAGGTGGGTGGGGGAGCACCCATCCCAGGCACTGTGAAAGCAACGATCATCGCGGAAGACAAGGTTTTGGATGCCTTTAACGGGATAGTGATCGGAAGCGCCACTGGCGGCAGTTGGCAGGGAAGAATCCAAGGTCTGCCCATTGGAGGGCCTTATATAATCCGATTAAATCTGGAAGGAGCAGATAGCGCTCCCGCTGGAGAGATCACAGTCCAGCGGGTACTGGTGGGAGATCTGTGGATTCTCGCTGGGCAATCCAACATGGAGGGTGTGGGAAACATGACCGGAGTGGAGGAACCCTCCGACCGGATCAATGTCTTCCGGATGCGTCATCAATGGGATGAAGCCCGCGAGCCGCTCCATCGCCTTTATGAGTCTGTAGATCGAATCCATTATGCCGACCGGCGTGGCGAGAAACCTCTCCCTACTCTCGAGGAGGCGAATACCATGGCCGCGCAGGCCACCAAGGGAGCGGGGTTGGGTCTCCCCTTTGCCAAGCAAATGGTGGCCCGGACAGGGGTTCCGGTTGGCTTGATACCGGTCGCCCATGGGGGCACCTCGATGGACCAGTGGAACCCCGCTAACCGTGGGATGGGTGGAGACTCGTTATATGGCTCCTTCCTGGCCACGTTCAAGGCAGTCGGCGGCAAAGCCCGTGGAATGCTCTGGTACCAGGGCGAATCCGATACGGCGAGTGACGACTTAGTCAAGGCCTTCGGTGGCAAGTTCAACGCCTTCGTAGAGGCGGTTCGTCAAGACACGGGCGATCCGAATTTCCCCGTATTTGCTGTTCAGATTGGTTGCGTGGGGAATACCACTCCACCCCTCCCCTTTATTACCACCTTCTGGAATGCCATCCAGGACCAACAACGGCGGCTGGAACAAAGTATCCCGGGAACTGGCGTGGTCTCCTCGATTGACCTACCCTTGGATGATCTCATTCACATCAATACAGATGGCCACAAGCGTCTTGGAAAGCGCCTGGCCAACCTGGCGCTAGGATCACCTTCGCTAGGACCACGTCTCGACCGGATCGAGCGGACACCTGAGTTTCTCCGGGTTGTTTTCACAGGTGGCAGCGGAAAGTTGGTCGTTCCCAAAATGCGTGTGGCCGGCTTCTCCATCCATGACGCTACGGGGACGGATCTACGGCTTATCTACAAGGCCATACTAGATCCTGAACAACCCAATTCCGTACTGCTTTATTACCCCGCAATCCCCGATGGCGCGGTACTATGGTATGGGCATGGCCTGATGCCCTACTGCAATCTGACCGATACAGAAGACATGGCGGTCCTGGTCATGGGTCCCATTGAGATTCCCAAGCCCTGAGGCGCGCGGACAATGGAAGCCGGGATGGTGAATATCCGGAGAGCCTCGCCCGATGATCTCACTTCAGTCGGCTCGCTCTGGTTGCAGATGATGCGCGAACATGAATCACGTGATCCCCGTTTCCGCCTGAGCGAGGAACCAGAGAAAGCCTATATTGAGCAACTCAGGCAAATGCTGGACGCCCCTGATAACGCTCTCTTTGTGGCCGAATATGAAAGAAGAATCCAGGGGTATGTACTCGCTCTACTACTTCCGAATCCCCCAGTCTTCAAGGAGCCGCGTTATGGTTTCATCGCGGAGATGGTGGTGTCTCCCACCTTACGGAGGTCGGGAACCGGACGGTTGCTGTGGGGACGGGCAACACGCTGGTTCAAACGCAAGGGAGTTAAGAGCGTGCAATTGAATGTCTCTCCCCTCAACCAGGCGGGGATTGCCTTTTGGGAATCGTTGGGATTCAAAGATTTCCTCAAGATCCAGTGGTGTGATCTAGATGAGGTCCAACCCTCATGATACCTCTTGGCGCCATTTTCCGGAGTACCCGTCCACGCCAATGGCCAAAGAACGCTTTTGTATTCGCTCCCTTGATCTTCGCCCCCAAGCTCACTGATTGGGTGGCGGATGTACGCAGCATCCTGACCTTTGCCATCTTCTGTCTCGCGGCGGGCGCGGTTTATCTCGTCAACGATATCCGCGATGTCGAGAAAGACCGGCTGCATCCCACCAAGAAGAACCGCCCCATCGCAAGTGGCGCTCTGCCTATTTCAACAGCATATGCCGCCGCCATTATCCTGTACCTGCTGAGCCTGATCTCATCCTGGTACCTCACCCCCAAGTTCACGGGGATCCTGGTGATCTACTCCCTGATGAATCTGGCTTACACACTCTACCTCAAACACGAGGTAATCCTGGATGTCATGCTCGTAGCCATCGGGTACCTGTTACGGATTGAGGCAGGTGGTGTGGTGATTGATGTGGAGATCTCGAATTATCTGTGGCTGTGCACGATCCTACTGGCCCTGTTGCTCTCGATTGGAAAGCGCCGCCATGAGCTCCTGATGGTCGAGGATGCGGCCAGCCACCGTGCCATCCTCAAGGAATACAGCACGGATCTCCTCGAACAGATGATGGGGGTCACCACCGCCTCCATCCTGGTATCCTACGCGCTCTATACACAAGCGGCGGTAGGTGGAAAAAAGAACCTGATCTGGACCGTGCCCTTTGTGATCTATGGGATCTTCCGGTACCTCTACTTGATTCACAAGAAAGAGATGGGGGGCGATCCCGCCGAGATCCTCTTCGAGGATTGGCGCATGACCGCCAACATCATCTTGTGGGCGCTGGTGGCGATGGGGTTCATTTATCTGGGGTAATCTTCTCTATTCGTCCTCCGGCAGTGGCTTCCCTTTCGTCTCGGGAGCCCAGATCAGGGCGATAATGCCCACGAAGAAGATCGAGCACATCAGGACCGCAGCCACACGGAAAGGCTCCGTGAAGCCATACGCGGCCAAGAGGGTGGTCAGACTCCCGATGATGTAAGGAGCTGGAGCGGTGATGTACCGTCCGACATTATAACAAAACCCGATTCCCACCCCACGGAGACGGGTCGGATAGAGTTCTGGGAAGTAAATCGAATAGCCCCCAAAGGGCATCAAGGTCGCGAAGCCCATGAGCGGAAGCATCCAGTAAGCATCCGAGGCTGTCTTCAGCGAGAAGAAGACAAAACTGACTACACAAAGACCGAGTATAAACGCAACCAGGAATGCCCCTCGCCGTCCCCAGTAGGTGGCCAGCAGGGTGAAGACGAACATGCCACAGAAAGCTCCCACATCCTGGAGCGCCGTGCCGAAGGAGGCCACGAAGTCCTTCACTTCCTGGGTTTCATGGGAAAGAGCGGTGCGGACCAATTCCGGGGAGTAGAATCCAATCCCCCACAAACCCACCATCCCAGCCACCCCCAGAGCCAGTCCGATGAAGGTGTGATGACGCCAGGTGGCGTGGCGGAAGAGATCGGGGATGGTGCCCAGCTGCTTGCCCTTATCGCCCCTTGCCGCCGCAGCCTTGGCTTGTTTCCAGGGCTCGGGTTCTTTGAGAAAGAACACAATGGGGATGATCAATAGAGATGGTAGAATCCCTACTAGAAAGAGGGCACGCCAGCCGTCGATTTCATATCCAAATAAAGAAGCCGCTGAACCGGGAGCGAGTTTTAAACTGATCAAGGAGCCGGTGATATTTCCCAGCGCCGAGAGGGTCTGTAAGGAGCCCAGTGCGATGGAACGGATCTGGGCTGGCACGCTCTCTGAGACCAACGCCGCAGCTGCCCCAAACATGCCACCCACACCCAAACCGACCAGGAAACGATAGATCGTGAAGTCAATATAAGAGGTGGACGCCGCTGAAAGACCCGTAAAGCCCGAGTAGACAAACAGGGTCAACATCATGGTCTTCACCCGGCCGAGTTTGTCACTCATCATCCCGAAGATGATGCCCCCGGTGGCCCACCCGATCATCATCCACATCGTGGCAAAACCGATGTAGTACTTCACCGCCACATCGACATTCTCAACCTGTCCCGTCAGCACCTCCCTCAGCGCCGATTCACGGGCGAGTACAAAGATCCGTTGATCCATGCAGTCGAACAACCAACCGCAGGAAGCGATGATCACCACCATCAAGTGGTAGATCGTCACCCCCTCAAACAGACTGGGTTTGGTACTTTGGGATTCCACCATGGTCTACCCCCTCGATGTACATTTAGTAAAACAAAATGAAATCGCATTGTTTGGGAGGTATCCCCCGGTGTCAAGGCAAGGGGTTTAAAAGTGGAACCATGTTTTTTTTCATTGACAGAATGGGTCCGGTTTTGGGATACTCACATGCGATTAGGGTATATCCATGATTTCGAAAACCGCTCTCAGTGTCATCAAGGCCTTAACCTATCTGGCTGAACAGCCCGTAGGCACCCGTGTGGGAGCAGCGGCCATCGCTGAGAAGACCGGGGCAGGCCAGAATTACCTCGGCAAGATCCTCCAATCTCTCACCCGGGAGGGACTGGTCGAATCCCAGAAGGGACTCTGGGGCGGATTTAAACTCGCGCGTGATCCTCACACGATTTCGCTCTATGATGTGGTGGAACCGATCGACCAGGTGAACCGTTGGGAGGGCTGCTTCATGGGCAGAGATTCCTGCGGCTCCGGAAGTCCCTGCCCGGTCCATCACCGTTGGGGCGCGGTGCGGGATGCCTATATTGCCTTTCTCAAAGAGACCACCATCGCCGATCTGGTTGTAAAGAGGGTCAGTATCGAAAAGCTGGAGTAAACAGAATTGAGAAGGGAGGGTATCCATGAAACCTCTTCAGCTGACACTACCCACACAGATGATCCTCTGGGTTATATCGGTCATCGCCGTCACTTTTGTGTACCTCCATTTCCGGGGTGAACGATTTGGTGACCTGTTCCGGATCCTTGAAAAACTCACTCCCTCCACTACCGCTGAAAACATCGAACTCCTCTTTCCAGAAGACCAGTATCCTCATGATGAAATCATCCGGAACGATGGTGGACGAATCCAGGTGATCTACCAATCCGCCGAACAGGCCCTCAAACTTCGCGATGAAACCGGAGCCTTGCCCGGCAAAGTGGAATCCTGTACAGATGTTCCTCATTTGTATGCAGCGTTGATTGTCTCCATTAGCAGTGATGGAAGGGTCGATGGGTACTCGTGGGATGGAGAGGGACCAAGCTGGGGGACCTGCGGCGGGAG
>CAYRBI010000102.1:0-3430 GCA_964422415.1 uncultured bacterium
AGCACTCCCACCAAGACTTACACTGGCACGGCTACACTCACCCAGACCTCCACGAGTACGGTGGTTCCCACCAGCACGAATACTCCCATGCCAGCCACGAGTACTCCCACCAAGACTCACACCCACACGGCAACTGAAACGTTCACATCTTCTTTCACGCCTACTGTGACAGATACTCCGGTGCCACCCACGAGCACTCCGACAGGGACCAATACCTTAACTCCGACAGTCACCAATTCGTTTACACCCACCTGGACGCGCACCTTTACCCGGACAGCGACACGGACCTCAACATCCACATTCACCCAAACCCCAACGGCAACAGCAACGGCGACGATCACGAACACCCCGACTTCAAGCCAGACAGCCACTATAACCGCCACGGCAACCCCTTCGGCCACTCCCAGCTTCACCTCTACCGCCACCCGGACGGCCAGTTCCACCGCATCAGCTACAATTACTCCCACGGGCACCTTCACTGAGACACCGGCGAATACTCCCACGGTAACCGCCACGAGTAGCCCAACCGCCACACTCATTCCCACCGGCCCAGCTGAGCGTGAGCTCCCGGCTTATTTCTGCCTGGCGGTACCCGCCACGGTGACGATTACCTTCCATCTCCCAGAGCCATTGCCCAAGGTCATCCTCCTCGAAGAACAGGTTCCGGACGGATGGACCGTCGCGGACATTTCGTACGATGGAGTGGTCCTGGATGGGAAGCTTACCTGGGTGTTCGCAAATGAATTCGGGAATTACCCACCCCCATCGCAGGTCACCTATGTGCTGATCGCCAAGACCAGTGAGGAGGCCGTGTTCACTGGAACCGTGGCTATCCCAGAGATATTCGAAATCGGTGGCGACACTGAAACCGAAGAACTCTGCCCCTGTTTCAGTGGAGATACCAACTGCGATCTGCGGCTGAGTGTTGGCGAAGCAGCGTCATTACTTGTCTGCTGGCGAACTGGTGACTGCGGGATCGGCCTGGCGGCCAAAGGACTCTCTCTGTGGATCGGTGGGGAGTGTTATGAACGCACCGGGGAAAATCAGTATACAAATGTCACCTGCCCTGAGAAGGATTCTCAAGCGGCCGATGAACTCAAGGTGGCGAAAGACTCTCTCTCCAGCGCCACGCGTTCATTGCCCGATTGTTATGGGGCGGGACAGGCCTTCGAGGTGACGATTTCTCTGGGTCTTTCCACTCCCACTCCGCAAGTAGTTCTACTCGAGGATCAGGTTCCCACGGGATGGGTGGTTTCCAACATCTCGAACAATGGAACCTTCTCGGCGGGTAAGGTCCGATGGAGCTTTGTCGATGGACTGGGGAATTATCCCCCGCCAGCGCAGGTGAGCTACACGCTCACACCTCAAGCCTCTGGGGCTGTGGAGTTTTCCGGGACCTTGGCCGACCCCGAAGAGTCACTTGTGGTAGGCGATGAGATCATCGAAGAATGTCCTCTCACAGTCGAGTTCTGGCAAGAATATTGATAGAAGTTCTCTAGGCCGTCTGATAACTACGGCAATCGTTGAAGTAACCCTGTGGGATATTGGAATTTCCTGAGAGGGGAGTATCGAACACTTTTGCATGTCAGTGTGATGTAATTTTACTAATCGCCACAAAAGGATACGGTCCTAGCGCGGCCGGTGGTCCACCAGCGGGGTAGAGCCCGCCATGAGCGAGGGCATATTCATGCATTGTCCGTATAAGAACAATCCGGGAACTAGTGGGCTTCTCTTTCAGGTTCTGGCATTAGTTCTTGTGTGGTCTTCTTCTTTCTACGCCAGTGCGGAGGATCACTCTTCCACAAAAAGTATCACCTCCGCCACCGATCCCCGTTACTCCCAGGTGCGTGACCTGATAAAGCGGACCACCTTCAATACTATCCCGCCCGGGCTGCGTCAAAGGCTGGTTGACCGTGCCACTGGGAAGGTTCAGTTTAAGGGTTCCCACCCCATGTTCTGTTTCGCTCCAGGTACTTCTATCGAAGTGATGCAGGCTTTCGAAGCCGCCCGGCGAAAGGCTGACAAATACCGCGTCATGTCTGACTCCTGGCCACGCTGGAGCACTACCGCATCCGATACCGACGGCATGATGGAGGGCGATCCCACCATCCTCACCTACAGTTTTGTTCCTGATTACACTGTGATTGCGGATGAGACAGCCACAAGTAATTTGAGAACCTTCCTGTACAACACCTTTGGAAGTGAGACGGCCTGGAAAGCGCTCTTCGCTGAGGTCTTCGCTGAATGGAGCGCGGTTGCTGGGCTCACCTATGTCTATGAGGAAAATGATGATGGGTACGATCTGCCCACGGGTGAGGGGGTGCTGGGAACACGTGGGGATATCCGTATTGGTGGCGTCTATATCGATGGGGCCTATAATACTTTGGCCTACAACTATGCACCTGATTTGGGCGACATGGTCATCGACACTGGTGATGGAACCTTCTACAGCGATTCCTCCAACAACTACATCAACTTCAGAAACACAGTCGCCCATGAGCATGGGCATGGTCTCGGGGCTGCTCATGTCTGCCCCATAAATAACACCAAGCTGATGGAGCCTAATCTCTCCACCAACTTCGATGGCCCCCAGCACGACGACATCCTGTTCGCACAGCGTTATTATGGAGATCCCCTGGAAGTAGCGGGCAATGATTTATCGAGTACGGCCCATAACCTGGGTTCGCTGGGGAATGAAACTGTTACCCTCGAGAATGTCAGTTTGGATAGTGATACCGATGTGGACTGGTACTCCTTCACCGTGCCCGCCAGTAAGCGTATCGATCTCACACTCACCCCCTTTGGTACGGATTATAGGGAGGGGGCGCAAAACGCGGATGACTCCTGCACCGCGGGAACCAATTTCAAATCCACCGCACTCAACGATCTGGCTATCGCCATCTACAACAGCGATGGGACCTCATGCCTCTTTGAACTGGATGAGACTTCAACGGGTGGCAATGAGGTCCTGACCAACTTCAATCTACCGGCCGCGGCTGGCACCTACTATCTGAAGGTCTACCCCGGCTCTACGGCGGTGACTGAAGTCCAAATGTACACCCTCAGCCTGACAGTCGAGGCGGCCGACCCCAATGCTCCCACGCCGACCATTACCCTTACTCCAACGATTACGATAGAGCCCACCCCGACCTTCACCCTTATGCCCACCCGGACCAGGACCTTCACCAACTCCTACACATTGACACGGACACGAACTGAAACCCCGACTGTCACCATCTCCCGGACTCCTACGATCACCAAGACCCCAACCAACACACGGACCACCACTCCCACCAAAACCGACACCGGCACCCCCACCATCACCAAAACGCCCACTGACTCCCGGACCATTACCCCGACCAAAACAGATACTGAGACTCCCTCGGATACGGGAACTCCTACTGAGACCCGAACCCCGACTGAGACACGG
>CAYRBI010000102.1:3530-21245 GCA_964422415.1 uncultured bacterium
ACCGCCACTCCAACTAAAACGGATACCGGGACTCCCTCGGATACGGGAACTCCTACTGAGACCCGAACCCCGACTGAGACACGGACACAGTCCTACACCAAATCCCCCACTCCCACTAAAACCGACACGGGTACACCCACCATCACCCGCACACCGACAATCACCCGGACCGCCACTCCAACTAAAACGGATACCGGGACTCCCTCGGATACGGGAACTCCTACTGAGACCCGAACCCAGACCCAGACCCGGACACAGTCCTACACCAAGACCCCCACTCCCACCAAAACCGACACGGGTACACCCACCATCACCAAAACGCCCACTATCACCCGCACCGCCACTCCAACTAAAACGGATACCGGGACTCCCTCGGATACGGGAACTCCTACTGAGACCCGAACCCAGACCCAGACCCGGACACAGTCCTACACCAAGACCCCCACTCCCACCAAAACCGACACGGGTACACCCACCATCACCCGCACACCCACAATCACCCGGACCGCCACTCCGACTCCAACCCTCGCGGAAACGGCCACACCCACTCCGCTTCTACCCGCAGTCCGTGATTTACCTGCATACTTCTGCCTTGGAATAACGGATACTGTCCGGATCAGCCTTCATTTGAGCGAGCCACTACCAAGCAGTATTCTCTTGAGGGAACAGGTCCCCAGTGATTGGATTGTCTCAAAGATGTCGTATGGCGGTCAGATTGAGGGAAACACGATCACCTGGAGTTTTGTTGAGGGATTCGGGGTTTATCCGCCCCCGGCTGAGGTGACCTATGAGATTACAGCTCACATAAGTGAAGAGGCTGTTTTTACAGGGACTATCGCTCTTCCAGAGGTCTTCTCGATCAGTGGTGGAACCACCACTGAAGAACTCTGTCCATTTTATTCAGCTGATACGAACTATGATCTACGTTTGACGATTGGTGAGGCCGCCACCTTGTTGTTGTGCTGGTTGAGCGGTGATTGTGAGATTGGTGAAGCAGCGGCAGGATTGACACTCTGGCTAGGGGGTGAGTGTTATGAGCGCACTGGCACCAATAAATACGAAAATGTGTCTTGCACCAGCAATGGAAAGGAGACTACCACCAAGGCCTCCAAAGGCACCACAGCCACTGCCACACGTTCCCTTCCCGGGTGTTTCACTCAGGGGCAGGAGCTCACCGTATCCATTGCTTTGGATTTCCCAGCGGAGGCGCCTCAAGTTGTCCTGCTGGAAGATGAACCTCCCGCGGGTTGGACTGTTTCCAATGTTTCGAATAATGGTACTTTCTCAGCCGGAAAAGTGCGCTGGAGTTTTGTGGATGGACTTGGAAACTATCCACCCCCATCACAGGTCACTTACACCTTGACTCCGGCCTCAAGTGGAACTGTAACTTTCGAGGGCGCGCTTGCCTCTCCTGATAAATCAACAGTTGAGGGGACAAACTCTCTGGAGGAATGTCCCCTGAGTATCGATGAGTGGAACCAGTACTGATCATCAGACACCCCAGGACTACAATGAAAGCACGGTTGACTCTCTCACACAGAGAATTCAAAGGTTTGATTGAACAGGGGAATCCAAGGTGATTCCGTTTTGTAGGAGGTTCATGCCATGTACGATGCTTCCTCGCCCATCCCACCAGAAGGATTCAGCTTACCTATTGGATTGATCGCATACAAAGTCTCGGGAGCTCAAGCGGGCACAACGGTTCTGGTGACCTTGATCTTGCCCGGGGGGAATAATTATATCTCATACCTCAAGTACGGTGCGGCTCCGGGCAGAGCCGATGACCACTGGTATGAGTTCACCTTCAACGGAACGATCGGATTCCTGCTGGATGAGAACATCGCCGTGATTCAATACATGGATGGCCAGCTGAGCGATGAGGACTTGGAGGTCAATGGCATCATCGAGGAAGAAAGCAGACTTGCCGGGGGAAGCACTACTGAAGTGGAGGACTGGAACCTTTACGAATAACGGAAGACATACCGCAGGTGGACGATCTCGACGCCGGGAAATGGATTCTCCATAATCCCAATTATGACCCGGCAAAAGGCTTCATCTCAGGTTGACACCCGTGTGGTCTATTGCGGAGACAACCTGGAGCAGCTCCATAAACTCCCTAATGAGTGCGTAGACCTGATCTATATCGATCCTCCCTTCAATTCCAACCGGACCTATGAGGTCTTCTGGGGAGAGACCAAGGAGAAACGCGCTTTCGAGGACCGCCACGCGAGTACCCGCGCCTACATTGATTTCATGCGTCCGCGTTGTGTCGAGCTCCACCGGGTGCTCAAACCCACCGGCTCTTTCTACTACCACTGTGATTGGCACGCCTGTCATTATGTGAAGGTCATGCTGGATCAGATCATCGGGGAAAATTGCTTCGTTAACGAGATCATCTGGAAACGCCAGTCCTCACACAATGATGCGAAACAAGGCTCCAAGCACATGGGCCGGGTTCACGATACGATTTTCCTCTACAGTAAAAGTCCGCAAGGCTATTCATTTGAGCACCAATACACCCCATATGATCAAGTGTATATCGATCATTTTTACCGTTACACCGAAACCGAAACTGGAAGACGCTACCGGCTTGGAGATTTGACAGCGCCTGGAGGTGGAGCTCCGTCGAAAGGGAATCCGTTTTTTGAGTTTCTTGGAGTAAAACGGTATTGGCGTTACGGTAAGGAGCGAATGGAAGAGCTTTTTAAGGAAGGAAGAATTATCCAGACCAAACCGGGTAGTGTTCCACAGTACAAGCGCTACTTGGATGAAGGGAAAGGTGTGCCGCTTGGTTCGGTCTGGGATGACATTCTCCCGCTTCATGGAAGTGCTCCAGAACGTCTTGGCTATCCAACACAGAAGCCGCTGAAGCTTCTAGAACGGATTCTTGAAATCAGCTCCAATGAGGGCGATATTGTCCTGGATGCCTTCTGCGGCTGTGGGACCGCCCTGGTGGCGGCTCAGAACCTCAAGCGCCAGTGGATTGGGATCGATATCTCACCCACCGCCTGCCGGGTGATGGCCAAGCGGTTGCGTGATGTGTGTGGGCTGAGGGAGAGCGAGAAGGCTTGGCAAGCGGGACGCGGCTTCGTTGTACGGGACTTGCCCTGGACCGGGGAGCAGCTTCGCAAGATTCCCCCCTTCGAGTTTGAGAACTGGGCTGTCATCGCCCTGGGGGGTATCCCCAACAAGACCAAGGTGGGTGACAAGGGGATCGATGGACGCATCTACCCCACCACAGCCCTTCCAGGACCGAGTGGTCCCGCGAATGGCGAGTTCGACTTCATGGACATCTGGTACCCCATCCAGGTCAAACAGAGAGATAAGGTGGGCAGCCCCGATATCCGTAATTTCGAGGGAGTTATGGTGACCCAGGAACGGACCAAAGGTTTTTTTGTGGCCTTTGACTATTCCCAGGACGCCCTCCTTGAAATAGACGCCTTTTTCCGCAAGACCGGGAAAGTCATCGTCCCGCTTACGGTTCAGGAGATTCTTGAGGAACACCTGGCGATGCGATTGGCGTAGGGACAAGTTCAGCAGATCCTCGGCAGTTGTTCTCCGCTGAGCATGTCCAGGATCCGGCTCATCCCGAAGGGTGTCTTAAGAGTCACTAGGGTAGGATGGGCACCACTCACCACTCCGATACAGCATCCCCGCTGGCCTTGCGGGTGGGCATGGAATACCGCCAGGCAACGTTCCACCTCATGCTCCGGAACAAAGACCACCAGGCGGCCTTCGTTGGCCACATAGAGCGGATCCAAGCCCAAGATCTCGCAGGCGCCACGCACCTCCTCGCACACCGGAACCGTAGCTTCCTCGATCTGGATCGAGAGACCCGAACTGCTGGAGATTTCATTGAGTGCACTCGCCAGCCCGCCCCGTGTCAGGTCCCGCAGGCAATGCACCTCAATCCCTGCCTTGAGTAACTCTCCCACCAATCCGGAGAGATCTGCCGAGTCGCTTTCGAGGGTGGTCTCGAAGGCCAGCCCCTCACGCACCGCCATGACCGCCATGCCATGCCGTCCCAGATCGCCATTGACTAGGATGGCATCTCCCTCATGGACCTTGTGTGGCCCGATCTCCAGGCCCGCCGGCACGGAGCCGACACCGGCCATACTGATGAAAAGGCCATCGGCCTTGCCACGCTCGACCACCTTGGTGTCACCGGTGACGATCTGAACACCGGCCCGCGCCGCCGCTGTGCTCATCGACTCCGCCACCCGGGTAAGGGTTTCGATGGGCAGTCCCTCCTCGAGGATAAAGGCGGCACTCAGGTAGAAGGGCTTGGCTCCGCACATGGCGAGGTCATTTAAGGTTCCATGCACCGCCATGGAGCCAATGTCTCCGCCGGGGAAGAAGAGCGGATGGACCACATAGGAGTCGGTGGTGAAGGCCAACCGTGCCCCCGCGATCTCCATTACCGCGCCATCATGGCGGGCCTCCAGAAGAGGATTACGGAAAGCCTCCAGAAAGACCTTCTCGATCAGGTTGTTCATCAACCGTCCGCCACCCCCATGAGCCAACAGCACCTGGGAATGATCAGAAATGGGAACAGGGCAACTCAATTCCATGGAAATCCAATACCTCAAGTCCGCCGGTAGCGGAAGTAAGCGGCGCAGGCCCCCTCCGAGGAGACCATGGTCGCGCCCAGGGGATGTTCGGGGGTGCAGATGGTCCCGAAGGCGGGGCATTCGGCGGGCTTCCTGACACCTTGGAGCACCAGGCCGCTGAGACACTCGGTGGGCTCCTCCAGCGTTTGGTCCGCCACCCCGAAACGAACCCCGGCGTCAAACTCACGGAAGTCCGGAGCCAACCCCAACCCACTTTCCGGAATGACCCCGATCCCGCGCCACTTCCGGGGGGTCACCTGGAAGACCTCGCGGATGACCTTCTTGGCATGGGGATTTCCAGCGGAACACACCGCACGGGAGTAACGGTTCAGCACCATATTCCGTCCACTTTCCAGCGCGAGGATGCAATCATGGATCCCCAGCAGGATATCGAGTGGCTCAAACCCAGTCACCACAATCGGAACGTGGAACTCACTGGCGAGAGGTTCGTACTCCTCGGTACCCATGACCGTGCAGACATGACCGGCGGCAAGGAAACCCTGAACCACGTTATGCGGAGCGGTCAGGATTGCACGGATGGCGGGTGGGACCAGCACATGCGAGACCAGGACCGTGAAGTTCCGGATGCCGCCTTGACTGGCTTGGAGTACCGCCATGCCATTTGCGGGGGCGGTAGTTTCAAAGCCGACCGCGAAGAAGACAACCTCCTTGGCCGGATTCTCGCGGGCGATCTTCAGGGCATCCAGTGGTGAGTACACGATGCGGACATCGCCCCCCAAGGCCTTCACCGAAAGCAGATCCCGGCTCTGGCCAGGTACCCGCAGCATGTCGCCGAAGGAGCAGAAGATCACCCCGGGGCGCGAGGCGATGGTAATGGCCTTTTCGATCAGTTCGAGAGGAGTGACACACACCGGGCAACCGGGGCCATGGACGAGGGTGATGCCCTCGGGCAGCAGCCCATCCAGGCCGTATTTGACGATCGAGTGAGTCTGACCACCGCAGACCTCCATCAAGGTCCAGGGGTTATGGGTAATACGGGCGATTTGTTCAGCGCACTCGCGGACCGGGGTAGCCGCCCGGAACTCATCCACGTAACGCATGGATGGAATCCTCTTCTCCGGCCGGTGATGAATTCTCCAACTGCTCGAGCTCGCTGATCTGGCGCAGATACTCGAAGGTCTTAGCGGCCTCAGCTTCATCCAGGAGTGAGAGGGCGAAGCCCGCATGGACGATCACATATTCTCCCACCTGGGCCTCGGGCACATAGGCCAGGTTCACATCCTTGAGGATGCCGCCGAAATTCACTTTGCCGGCACGAGTTAAGGGATCCTCTCCCTCGATGGACTCAATTCTTCCAGGAACAGCCAGGCACATCCGGAAACTCCTTCAAGGAATTGGATAGCATCCCCCTCGGCCCAATCGGAGAGGGGATTGGGGGGTGAGGTTTGCTTTATGAAGCCAACAGAACACCAACATTGATTATAGAGTCAACGCCCACTCTTGAGCCAGCTCTCCTAGATCGACATAATAACACCATGCGCCGTTCCTGGCAGGGATTGCTAGTCCTGTTCCTCGCGGTAGGGCCATTATTCATTCACCCATGGGTCCATCCATCGGGTGATACCGCTTGTCTAGATGCGCTCCTGATAAAAGTTCCAAAAGGCTGTGGGCATTCTCATGTCTCCAGTCTGTTCTTTGACCACTCTCATGATGGGGATCATGAGGATGAGGAGGATTCGGAGCAGGGTTGTGGCCATGACCAGTATTGTAGCCTGTGTGCGGCCCGCTGCGAGTCGATCCCACTGGATCTTACCAGCCAATTCCTCGTGGGATGGCTGGGATCCATTTCCCACAACCTGATTACAGCTCAACAACCGCCACCTTTTCAGTGGCTGGATTGGCCACAACCTCTCTCCCGCCGCGGTCCACCCCGCCGCCTCTCCTGATCCCGGCCTGAGACCCTTTCGACTCCACCCTGTAGCTCCTTTCCGGCCACGCCTACGCGCGAGGTCCCGGAATAGTGCGGGGTGATTCATTTGGATCTTTGCCGGGTTTGGTCATCGGGAAGTTGCCTCTGCTCCAGACTGGAGTCCTCAGCTCCCGCATGAATCGATCTGGGAGGTGGAACCAAACCATGGTTTGTTTCATCCATTCCGGAGGATCGCGCCTGGCGGCCCTGTTCGCCCTGGCCTTGCCGGTCCTGTCTGGCATTTCAATACCAGCGCAGTCCTCTGATTACCTTCTGGCCTTGTCTCACCAGAATGATGTCAACAAGAAGATCACCCTTTATACCCCCACCGGGGAGCGGCTGCTCAGTTATGCTCCCAGTGGAGATTATGACGTGAACATACCGACCTGGATCATCTCAGCGCCCAAAGTGAAGCGCCTTTTTGTGTCTTGTACCCTGGATGAGGAACACAACCACGGAAAAGGTGTGAAGGCTGCCAAAGAGGGGTTTGTCGATGTGTTTGATTATTCCGGATATCCCAATTCTCCCATCACCCATGTGGGATCTGTCGAGGTGGGGAATGTCCCCTTCCACAACTACCTGGCCCCGGATGGCCGGGTGGTTGTATCCAATGATGAGGATGGAACCCTCAGTTTCATCGAACCAGCGACTCTGAATGTGGAGACAGTCACCGCCGGTTATCATCATGGGACTTTAGTTTTCGCTGGGGATGCAGCGGACTATGACACCTATGTGGGACGTTTCCTGGGAAAGACGGTGCGGGGCGGAATCGACATCATTGGCCATGATGGTGCTGTCCGGACTACACTGGCTCTAGATCTGCCTAATCCTCACTCGGGAGTGTATTCACCACTAACCAAACGGGTCTATTTCGCCTGTATTGGTGGCTTGCAGATCATCGGTACCGAAGGAGATGAAAAGGATAAGGTAGTGGGGAAGGCCACCCTTCCTGGCGAGGGAGTTGAAGCTCAACTCAAGATTTCACCAGATGGGAAACGGGTCATCGGCAACATCTACTACGAAGAGGGCGGTGGGGAACAGGGGGCCTTCTATTCTTATGATGTTCTAACTGGCGCACTCACATCTGTCGAGAGTGTCAACTGTACCGACTTCGGCTACAGCCCGGATGGCAAGTGGCTGGTGGCTGGAGACCTAGTCCTTACTGGCTCCTCCACTGTCTACCAGGTGCATGTCATCAACACCGATCCTGATTCCATTCACTTCATGAAGGTAGTCAAGGCGGTCCCGTTGGATGATCCGGTTCCCAGCCGTGTTGGTTTCAGCGGTGTTCAGTTCTCTCCAGATGGAAGCTTGGCTTATGTGGCGCTCACCGAGCGTGATCAACTGCTGGTAATCCACATGGACGACCTTTCAGAAACCACCATCCCGGTCGAGGCCGCACCCTGGTTCCTCTTGACCTTTCAAACAGAAAGCGCATCAGGGGTCCGGACCTGGTCCTTCTACAAGTAGATCGTTTCAAACATGACTGCGCTGGGTGGGGGTACCTCTCCCATCCAGCGCCTGTTCTCTGGAAAGAAGGATATTATCCATGAAGACAACGAAATCTGCTTTCACGCTGATTGAGTTACTTGTGGTGATCGCGATTATTCTCATTCTGATTAGTGTTGCCCTCCCCAATTATCTGGAGTCCATGGTGCGCTCGCGGGTTGCCAAGGCGCGCAGTGAGTTGCGTATGCTCGATCAGATGCTCCTGGCGTATCGTGTGACCGGTAACAAGTTGCCCGATCCGCTGCCTTCGGATGTGGAGGTGACCAATCTGGCCGCGCGTTTCCGGCCGTTGACCTCTCCAGTCAAATTATTGGGTTCCATCTCACAGGATCCCTTCGGGCATAGCTGGAACAATGGGGCCGCTTGGATCCGGTTCGATCAAGAGCCGGGAGGACAGGGGTATTGCTATGGGCGTGCGGATAAGTCGGGACCACGTGGGACTTTGAACCTGGGAGATGGCCATCTCATGCTCGCTAGCGCTGGACCTGATGCGCAATTTAACCAGCTTCATTATTACCCGCCCTCGGTAGAGGTGGGTGGCACCGTGGTTTGTCCAGTATGCGACTCCGCCACCGCCGGAGCGCTACGTATCACCATCTACAGCCCCACCAATGGAACCAGCAGCCGGGGTGATATCTACCGTTGGAACGCTACTGGTTTGCCACCGGGTATGATGTAAATTGCATGATTAAAAAGATTGCGGCACATCTCCAAAGCACCGGCTGTGGATCAGGCATCCGTTACCTTGCCGCCGGATGGCCACTGAGTCACACTAAGATGTGAAAGCCAAGATCCAATTCCGCAAGTGTCACACTCACAAGGGGGGCCTACGTGAGATGAATCAAACCGTCACTCTGACTGCTGAGATACCTCCTAGCAGGGAAGTACTCCTTCAGCTCCCGGAGGATTTCCCGCTTGGTTGTGCCGAGATTTCTATCCAGATTCGTCCCAAGGCCGAGGAGGAAGCACACACGCTTGGGGAATTCCTGGCTTCTGAGTTCTGTGGAATGTGGCGGGAGCGTGAGGATATCAGAGACTCAGTTGATTACGCGCGAGGTCTCAGGGAAAAGGCATGGCGAAGGTGTGATGGAAGCCTTCCTTGATACTGATATCCTTGTGGACTGCCTTCGAGGCTCGCCACCGGCGATGTCATGGTTAGTTGAAGTGGCTAAGGATATGTTTCAAATCCCCGGTGTTGTTGCCATGGAGCTAATTGCCGGTTGCAGGGATCGGGCTGATCTTGATCGCGCAACAAGACTACTCGAAACTTTTGGTGTTGTCTGGCATGAAGCGAGTGAGTTCTCTATTGCTTATGAGATCATGAAACAGCACCGGCTCCGGACAGCGTTGAGCATACCTGACTGTCTGATCGCTGCCATGGTACTCCAGCGGAGAGGTGTCCTTTTTTTCATTCAATACAAAGCATTACCAGGTGATTGATGGCCTTGATATACGGTCCCCATATTTGAGAGCCCCCCAGTAGCCCTTTCCCCCACTTTCCTGGATACTTTCCTTCACGCCCAGATCAACCTTGGCTTCTCCGGTCATCCGGATTGAACATTCTTTCCTTGTGGGCGCGATTCTGGAAAGGAGTTTTCCTCTCATGCCGATGATTCTTTTGATTCTCATCCTGGCTGTGGTTCCCCAAACTGTATCCGCCTTACCGCAGTGGCAATTCAACTCCCCGGAGATCCTCTCCACCTGGAGGCCGAATGCCGAATGCGCTGATAGCACTGTGTGTGCAGATTCTCTCAAATTGCATACCATTGGGAGCGATCCCTTTTTACAGTGTGACTCGGTCAATTTCGAAACAACCCCCTGGCAGGGGGTCCGGATCGAGATCAAGGCCGACAAATCCGGGCTGGTAGATCTCTTCTGGACCGGAGATATCACAGGTCAATATGGTGGCCTGAGTGAAGAAAAAAAATCCACCATCCGTATCGAGGGCAAGGGAGATTGGGAGACGATTTCTTTTTTCCCTGGCTGGCATATCGAGGGAAAGATTTTAAGACTCCGTCTGGACCTGTATGACAACACTCGATATGAGATTAAGGCGATCGAGATCTTTGATTGGGCAATGGGCAAGACTCCGCTAACCGCTTTGCCGGCGGTGAAGAACATGGAGGATTTGTCGACGTGGATCCCGGTGCCGGGTAGTGATGATCTCTTCGCGCCACCACTCAACATCACCTCTCTCGATCAAGGCTGGATCACCTTCCGTATGAAATCTCCTCGCGATGCTGTAGCAAGCGTGCTGTGGATGTCTGGGGGTGCCCAGGGATTACAGAGCGAGGAGTTGTCCATCAAGGGAGATGGCCAATACCACACCTACAATCTGGTGCTGGATGGAAATCCCTCCTGGCGGGCTCCCCTTGTGGTTTTTGGTTTGCGTCTACCAGACGGAAAGGAGTTCTTTAAAGAGGCCTCCATCGAGAATCTGACTCTCAACACGGGGCCCACGGGTCCGCCGGAAATTGAGATTCCTTATCTCGGCTTTGAAAATGGCGTGAATCGTGTGGGACATTTCTGCAACCTCTTGGCGCAAGTACGCAACGTGGGGGGGAAAGGGACCACACCCATAACTGCCACGGTGCGCTCCAGCAGCGCGGTTCATGTCATTCCAGAGGATCAAGTCCATCTAGTGCCTGGCATGGATTACGGAGAACAACGGGGAATGGTATGGAGCCTGCGTGCGGACCGGGCTGGAGACGCCACCGCCGCCGTCATTGTGGAGTGCGGCAGTCAGACCATCTCCCGCGAGGTGACACTGCATTTTGAAGACAGCCTGGACGATGGTTATCCACCACCGCCCAAACCGGTCAAGAACTCGGTCGATTTGTGCATGTACTACTTCCCTGGTTGGGAAAACGATGCCAAGTGGGATTGCATCCGGCGTGTTGCGCCGAACCGTAAACCGTTACTGGGATACTATGATGAGGCCAACCCGGAATGTGTAGACTGGCAGATCAAATGGGCACGGGAAAATGGCATCAACTGCTTTCTCGTGGACTGGTACTGGTGCAAAGGCGATCAGATTCTGACCCACTGGTTCGAGGCCTACCGTAAGGCACGATACCGCGATCAACTCCAGGTGGCCATCATGTGGGCCAATCATAATCCCCCCGGCAACCACTCCCTGGAGGATTGGCGCAATGTCACCCGCGAGTGGATCGACCGTTATTTCAACTTCCCCGGCTACTACAAGATCGATGGCAAGCCCGCCGTGTTCATCTGGAATCCCAAACTCATCCGGGAGGACCTGGGGAGCAGCCAGGCGGTTCACGCACTCTTTGAGGAATCCTACAAGATGGCCCGGGAGGCTGGCTACGAAGGGATCTCCTTTGTGGCCATGAGTAACCATGAATCCCCTGGCCAGGCCGAAATCTTGTTAGCGGAGGGTTATGTGGGCGCCACCAACTACCATGAATTTGGAACCGCCACCGAGACCGCTCTGTCCATGACCGAGCTACGTTACTCCGATGTGGCCGCCACCGCCCCCGGGACCTGGGTCAAACGGGATGAGCTGTGCGGCAAGTTGAACTACTACCCCGTGGTGGATTCTGGCTGGGATCCCAGGCCTTGGCATGGGAACAAATCCATGATTGTCCGGGGACGGAATACGGAGTTGTTTGGAGACCTGCTGAAACAGGCAAAGGCTTTCGCCACGGACAAGCACAAGCCTTTCATTGTCCTCGGTCCAGCGAATGAATGGGGCGAGGGAAGCTATCTCGAACCTTGCACCGAGTATGGATTTGAGATGTACGAGAAAGTGCGTGAGGTTTTTGGAGAGGGGGATCCCAAAACCTGGCCGGTGAATCTAGGGCCAGCCGACCTTGGACTGGGGCCTTATGACTACATCCCTCCAAGCATCGTCCATGCCTGGACCTTCGATGAGGGTCCCCAGGGTTGGGCGGCGATGATGAACCTGAAGGATTTCCGCTGTGAAGGTGGTGCTCTGCGCATGAAGACCATCTCAGGAGATCCGGCGCTGATGGTAAGTACTCCCGGGTTGAAGGCCTCCAAATTCAAGGAGGCGGTCTTCAAAATGCAGTTAACGGGAGTAGCCCAGAAAGACACCTCGACGCAGATCTTCTGGTCGGCGGAGGGAAATCAGGTCAGCTGGGAGGCCTCCAGCCTGCATATTCCGGTTACGGTAGATGGCCAGATGCACGAGTACCGGGTGGACTTCAGTACAAACCCACACTGGCGTGGAAAGATCTCCCAAATCCGGTTTGATCCCTGTAACGACGCCAATGTGGAGGTGGTGATTGATGAATTCCGGTTCGTGAAGTGAGATGCACGGATCTGATCTCTCGAGTCCCCTCTCCCATGAGGAAAGGGGACTCGAGGCAGCTCCCATCGCTGGATCGAGAATCCCTTCTTGTTCCTGCGGAGGAAGAGAAGTGGGGGATGAGTCTTCTAGAGCATTTCTGAAATTATTGGGTGCTCCTTAAGGTCAGCTGTCCTATAATAGAATTGGCTCCCATGGATAAAAAGAAATCTGCTGTAGAACAACCGATGAAGCTGGCCAGCATGGTTTTGATGAAGGAAATCACGCTGGACCAGGGATTGATCTATGCCCAGAACGCCGGAGTGCTGGAAACCTTTGTGGAGGGATTGAATGTTCTGGCGCAGGGACGGTACTTCGAACCGGCCTTCGCGCGTGAACGGCTACGGTCGGGAAATGCGGCACGCGCGGTGGAGGGACGGATTCAGCCCTTGCAGTTACCGCCCGAGCTGCGCGATTGGAACATCGAGAAGCTCGGCCAGGCACTGTCTCATTCCACCATGGAGGCACATGCTCCCACTCCTCCCACCGACCATCCCGATTCACCTCTATCCCACACACCGCACGAACCTCACGAGGCCCCTCCTCAGCAAACCGAGCATGAACGCTTCGAACAAGCCCTCAACACCCTCAGCGCCCTCGACCGGAAGATGCGCGATTTACGCTCCCGCCGGCGTGAGTGCAAGGAGCTCCTGAACCTTCTTCTCGCCTTCGAAAAGAACCGGCCTTCCGCGCCCAAACCCTGGGTGGGGGGACTGATCATGGTGGTGTGGACACTCTTGCTGGCGGGACCGGTCTGGCTCTTCCTTCAATCGCGGGCGGGACTGGGAGCCTTCTTGTTGGGAGGCATTCTCGTGGCTGGTTTGGTGATCCGCCGGGAACTGATCTGGAGTGAGCATGTCCAGGATTCAGAGAACACTATCGGCGAACAGCGTAAAATAAACATGGAGATTCAACGTAACGCCATCTCCGAGCTGGAGCGCAACCTTCTGGCTCATCATGATGAGGCCACGGAATTGGCCGATACCTTTTCTGATTCCGACCGCAAGAGCTTGATGAACTCCTATCCAGACATCTTCGTGAAACCGCGCACCCACCAGGAGGAATGACCTGAACAGTCTTTCCGGAAGGGCCTCCTTTGTTACACCCATTCTTCTGGAGAGTGGTCTTTGTGGATACCTCATGAGAAAAACCGTGAAGACCAGCCCGCGGGTCTCGACCAATCCACGGGTTCCATGAATAATGGCGATAATTGGAAGATCTCCAATGTATTGGCTTCATACATGATTCCAATCAAGAAACTGTCACAAGCTGATGTAGATACTCCCTTGGTTCTGGTGGTGGATGATGACAAGTTCACCCGCCAGATCATGGAACGATATCTCACCCGCGTGGGATTCCGTCTCCAGGCCGCGAGTGATGGCCGCGAGGCCATCGGAATGCTGGAGAGTCTGCGTCCGGATGTCATCATCTCCGATTGGATGATGCCCGAGGTGGATGGCCTCGATCTCTGTAAGTGGATCCGCCAGGATGATGACCTCAAGGACACTTACTTCATCTTGTTGACCGCCAAGGACCGCCTGGAGGACAAGACCCTGGGCCTGGAGATCGGCGCGGATGATTACATGACCAAGCCTTTCCAAGGGGCGGAGTTGATAGCGCGGGTACGTTCCGGTCTGCGTCTGCGTGGGGTGCAGAAGGAACTCTCACGTGCCTACCGTAATCTCGACCAGGAGTTTCAGATTCTCGCGGAGTTGCAGGGAAGCCTCCTACCCGACCCGCTCCCCTCGCTGCCCGGGTATGATTGCGCGGCGCACTACTCGCCCTCCTTGCGTACTGGGGGGGATTACTACGATTTCATTATGTTGAGCCAGCTGCACATGGGGATCCTGGTGGCCGATGTGTCTGGCCATGGCGCGGCGGCCTCGATGGTCATGGCGATCATGCGGGTGGTCATGCGTGCCTTTGTACAGGATCTCCTCAGCCCCGGGGGCGCATTGACCGTGGTCAACAATGTGCTTATGCAACATGTCCCCAGTGACCAGTTCGCGACCGCCTTTTATGGCATCCTCAATCTGCATTCGCACCGCCTGGTCTATTCGAGCGCGGGTCACAACCCACCCCTGGTCTACCGCGCCTCAACCCACCAGGTGGAGGAGCTCCCCAATGCCGGTGGTGTCCCCCTCAAGATCCTCTCCGATGTCCGGTATGAAGAGGACCAGTTGCTCCTCGAAAAGGGTGACCAGCTCCTGCTGTACACGGATGGTCTCACCGAAGCTTTCACCCCCGAACACAAAATGTTCGGCGAGGAAGCCTTGACCAACCTGCTGGTACGGTATGGAAAAGAACTGCCGCAGGTGCTGGTTGAGGAGATCTGGCGGAGTGTCCATTCCTTTGTCCGCACCGAGCCCTTCCATGATGATGTCACCTTGGTCTCGCTGCGTAGAAAACCCGAGTGAGCCCGCAACCGAAAGTCCTCCTTCTGACCTCTGAACTCTTCCCGGAGTTCGGGTATCCCACCGCCGGTGGGGGAGTCCGCGCCCAGCAGCTCTATCACCTGTTACAAAGGGCGGGCTGCGATACCATGCTGGGACTCTTGGAATCTTCCGCGCGGGACAAACAACTCCCGGAGTGGTCCACGCGCTTCCTGTATCGTCCAGACCTCCTGGATAGTCTGGTTGAACGCGCCAATCCTGATTGGGTGGTGAGTGAGGGTTGGGAACCACTCTCGCATCTGCGCCTCGAGGACCACAGGATGCATATCGCGGACTGTCCCGGTCCGTTAGTCTTGGAGAATTGCCTCTCGCGTAAAGACAGCCTGCTTCCCACTGTCTCGCATAAAGTCCGTACCCTTGCCCAGGTGGATGCGGTGCTCTGCCCCAACGAGCCCATGCGTCATTATCTGGGGGCCTTCCTGACCCTGGCGGGCTGGCAACCCAGCCAGACACACCGGATTATCCAGTTGCCCATCGCATTACCGGATGAGATCCCCACCCGAAAGGCTGTCCCCGCCGGAAATCTCTCAATCTTCATGGGGGGGATCACCTGGGCCTGGCACCGTATCTCGGCCTGGCTGCCCGAATTAGCCGATACCCTCCAACAGCGCGAGATCGGTCACCTGCTGCTACGGATGGGCAAACATCCACACCATGACCTGGATGAGTCTGTCTTTGAATCTTTGGACCGCCGTTTGCTCTCCCACCCCGCTGTCACTATCCGTGAGCTGGCTGCCTGGGATGAACTCCTCGCGGATCTCTCTCAAACTCATCTCGCCATTGAGTGGGGGCCACGGAACCTGGAGCGTGAGATCGCCTCAACCCTGCGCGTGGTGACCTATTTGTGGAGCGGAGTGCCGGTCATCCTACGGCCGCACCTGGATCTGGCCAAGGAGATAATCTCCCATGGCGCGGGCTGGGTGGTGGACAGTTGGGAGGAGTTGATCGAACTACTGGCACGCTTATCCAAGAATCCCGGCGAGATAGAACAGTTTTCTCATGGCGCTCAATGCCTGGCTCGTGAATGTCACACCTATTCGGCCCTGGCCAGTTCATTCCCCGCTCCCCTTCTGGATCTCATCCCGCGTGATCCAAGCCAGACCTTTCAGGACCATGCAGCTGAGATCTTGAAGGCCCAGGAAGATTTGATCCAGTCTCAAGAAGGAAACATCCTTTCTCTCAAGGAGTTGCTCCGTTCCCGCGATGAGGTCATTGGCGAAAGAGACCGGGCTTTAGGTGTGATGCACCGTGAAATGGGGAGTCTCCATCGTGAGATGGGGAGCCTGCATCGTGAGATGGGAGCCTTCCATCGCTCCATCCATGACCATGAAGTGACTATCGCGGGCCTGCACAAGATTCTGGATGAACGCGATACCACCATCCATTCCCTGGAGCGTGAGATCGGACGCATAGGAGGGGAGCTCGGTGCGGCCCAAGCCGAACGCATATCCCTGATCGAACAGGTCCAAACCGATCACCAGGATGCTGAATCCTACCGTGCCATCCGCCGAAAAGTGATCTACCGGATGTGGAAGAGGATCACGGGGTGATTTCTCTGCACGTTGTTTACGCTTTAGCGTGTGGGTCTACCGCATGGTTGAATGGACTGCTGGGGCAGGAGTTGAACTCCTATCCCAGCCGGGAAGTTCAACATGCTAAAGCATGAACAACCTACGGGTTGCCCCGGACGCCCGGGGGCTGATCTCTGCTCCTTGGGTGAGGACTGTTGTATCATCCTTTGTATTATCTGTTGTTTCAAAATCAGCAGTTGTTTCAGAAACCAAGAGAGGACCCTGAAAATATCATGCGGTTAGCCCAAAGAATGGACCGGATCGACTCCTCCGGAATCCGTAAGGTGTTTGCCCTTGCGGCGCATATGAAGAATCCCTGTAACTTGAGCATCGGCCAGCCCGATTTCGACCTACCGGTAGAACTCCAGGAGGCGGCCTTCAAGGCCATTAAAGCGGGCCACAATCGTTACACCCAAACCGGCGGTATCGAAGCCCTCAAGGACAAGGTACGCGGACAACTCGCGGACAAGAAAGGGATCGAGAAGGATGGGGTGTTGATTGTCTCCGGAACCTCGGGTGGGTTGATGCTGGCCTTCATGGCCCTCTTTAATCCGGGTGATGAGGTTATCGTGCCCGAGCCTTACTTCGTGATGTACAAGCACCTGCTCAATCTCATCGGCGCGGTGCCGGTGTATGCCGATCTCTCCCCCGATTTCCGTCTGACCGCCGACCGGCTCCGGCCCTATGTGACCGAACGCACCCGCGCCATCCTGGTCAACAGTCCCACCAACCCGACCGGCCAGGTCGCCTCACGCGCACAGCTCGAGGGAATCGCCGCGCTGGCCCGTGAGAAGAATCTCTTAGTGATTTCGGATGAGATCTACAACCTGTTTGTGTATGACGAGACCTTTGTATCGATGGGCTCGATCTATGAAAACACCCTGGTGTTGGGAGGCTTCTCGAAGACCTATGGGATGACCGGCTGGCGGCTTGGTTTCGCGGTGGGTGATCCTGAACTCATTGCCTCCATGGAGGAGCTCCAGCAGTACTCCTTTGTGTGCGCGCCCAGCGTGGCGCAACACATGGGCTTGGTGGCGCTGGACTTGGATATGTCCGCCCACTTGGATGACTACCGCCGTAAGCGTGACATTATCTACAACGGGATCAAGGATTACTTTGATGTTGTCAAACCCGGCGGCGCTTTCTACATGTTCCCCGCCGCGCCCGGTGGTGATGGGGATGCCTTCTGCGCGCGTGCCATCGAGCAGGAACTCCTGATTGTCCCCGGTAGCGTCTTCTCCGAGCGCAAGACCAACTTCAGGATCTCTTTCGCGGCCACCGATGACACCCTCCGGCGGGGGGTGGAGATCCT